>CAZXPG010000021.1:0-26625 GCA_964643145.1 uncultured Rickettsiales bacterium | reverse complement strand
TACATAATGCAGGAACGCAAAAATAAGGACTATACTGAAACCACTCTTCAAGTGGTTTCAGTATATATCCATTGTTTATAGACTCGTTTCTTTCCCTTATTTACCTTTTGCAGGCAGTGCTACTATGCTCTAATTTTAAGACATAGCGATATATGGAGGCAAAAAATGCGTAGCAGAAAAATAGAAAAAGATGACATCATGGATACTATAGAAGGACAGGCTACTGATCTGAAAGAGACGGTCAGCCAAACCGTCAACCAAGCCGAAGAGAAACTGCGTAGTTTCTACAACACCGCCACCGATGAAATTGTTGAAACCGTCGATAAAGTGGAAGATCATATCCGCAAAACACCCTTCCAATCGAGCCTGATTGCACTGGTGACAGGGTTTGTGGTGGGGTTGATATTTCGCCGTTCGTAAGGTGTTGCCGCACGTTGCCATAGCAACACCACTACTATGCGCGCCGCTATGTTCGCCGTCATGGGCTGCCGATACAAAACAACATATGAGCATTGTTTACGAGAATGACCTATTTGCCCATCAGGATAGAGGTTATACCGATGGTATACGTATTGCCTGGCTCTCTGCTGAGGGAGGCGGAGACCTCTGGAGCAGAGCCGTACTCGATATCCTGTCCTTCCCACTGCAAGGCCACAAACGTGTTAGCCTTGCGGTAGGGCAAAGCATGTATACCCCACAGGATTTATCACGGCAGGATATTGTGGAAGATGACCAGCCATATGCCGGATGGCTCTATGGAACCATGGGGGTAGTGACCGATACAGGCAAGGTGCTTGATACTGTGGCATTAACACTTGGCATGGTGGGGCCCTCTTCCTATGCGGAACAGACCCAGAAGGCAGTGCATCATATTGTTGGCAGCCCCTATCCAGCAGGATGGAAAAACCAGCTCCATGATGAATTGGCAGGAGGCATAAGCTATCAACGCAAATGGCGGAATATCGTCCATTTCACAACACTTGGCCTAGAGGGAGATGCAAGCCCTGATATAGGGATAACGGTTGGCACCCTCCGCACCGATGCGGCTATAGGCAGCACATTCAGGCTGGGTTATGACCTGCCAGCCGATTACGGGCCACCACGCATTCGCCCTACCCTGCCTGGATCTGACTTCTTTATTCCGGCCCAAACCATTAGTGGCTATTGCTTTTCTGCTATCGAAGGACGGGCTGTGGCCCACACGATTTTCCTAGATGGCAACAGCTACCAATCCTCCCCACATGTGGAAAAAAAACCGTTAGTAGCCGATATCCAGATTGGGGCTGTTTTGACCTATCATAGGGTACGGCTTTCTTATACGCATGTATTTATGACCAAAGAATTCACCACGCAGAAGGAAGCCTCACAATATGGCGGTATAAGTCTTTCCTACCGGTTTTAACAGAGGTTTAACGATAAATGCTTATATCTTTTTTATACTTCTTCGCTTATACTCACAACACTATAAACTGAGGTTATGAGAGGCAAAACGAATGAAAGATCCGCTGGAACGTATGTTAGAGGAATTACGCTCTACCGATACACAGGCCAATGAAAATACGCCCCAGGAAGACGACCAGCCAACAACAGATAACCGCTATATTGACAGCGATTAACTTCCTGTATTACTACGATAGGCGAAATATAGCACTGCCAGCAGCACAATAGAAAGTGCCTGTAATACCACGCGGGCAACCATCAGTTTGTTGGCATATTTCTGGTTCAGCTTCCCCCCCACTGCCATCAACGCAATGCCCGCTATTAACACCACTACAGTGGAAAACATCAGGAAGAATATAGCAGAGGGCATTGTCATTTACCTAACCTCAGGCGGATGTTAATGGGAAAATACGGGTGACATGCCCCATCTTTCGCCCGTCTTTGATAGCAGCTTTGCCATAAATATGCAGCTTGGCATTAGGCTCTCTGCTTAATTTTTCCCAGTCTTCCACGGCAGCACCAATCAGGTTTTGCATCACGGCCCGTGAACGCAGCGTCACTGCCCCAAACGGCAAGCCACACACGGCCCGCACGAACTGCTCAAACTGGCTGGTAACGCAGGCATCCATTGTCCAATGGCCGGAATTATGCGGACGTGGTGCCATTTCATTCACCAGCACTTCACCGGTTGCTGTCACAAAAAATTCTACTGCCAACATCCCCACCATATCCAGCTTATTGGCAATGGTACGGGCATAATGTTGCGCTTTCTCAGCCACTTCCTCGCTTACTGCGGCAGGAACGCTGCTCGTGTCTAAAATACCCTGCACATGTCTGTTTTCAGTGACGGGGAAACATAACGCCTCACCATCCACCCCACGTGCCAGCACTACCGATACTTCTTTCACATAATCAACAAAGGCTTCCAGGATGAATGCCCCTGGCATCTCAGCTTTACCTGCAAACAACGCTTGTTTTACCTGCTCCACCCCTTCCCTGTCACGCAGTACATACTGGCCTTTACCGTCATAGCCCTGCTCGGTGGTTTTTAGAATAGCAGGCAAGCCAATGGCTGCCACGGCCTGCTCCAATGCTTCAGCAGATGCCACCGCCCGGTAACGCGCCGTGCCAATACCACAAGTGGTCACAAAATCTTTCTCACGCAGCCGGTTCTGGGCAATATATAAGACTTGCCAATCTGGGCGAACAATAGCAAAACGAGAAAGCTGCTCAACTGTACTGGCGGGGATATTTTCAAACTCAAAGCTAATCACATCCACCGCACGGGCAAATGCTTCAAGCGCAGCATCATCGGTATAGGAAGCTACCGTTGTCCGGTAGGCCACCTGACTGGCCGGACTGTTTTCTTCCGGGCAGTAAATATGGGTTCTATAGCCTAAATTAGCGGCGGCAAGTGACGTCATCCGGCCAAGCTGGCCACCGCCAATAATACCAATCACTGAACCAGCAGGAATACGCGTCATGAAACTACAGGCTCCTCCGCTACAGCAAGCGTCTGTGTGTTGCGCCACGCTTCAAGTGCAGTATCAATGGCAGGGTTGGAAAGTGCCAGCACGGAAACAGCGAGCAGCGCGGCATTCTTGGCGCCTGCCCTGCCAATTGCCAGCGTTCCCACTGGCACACCGCCTGGCATCTGCACAATAGAAAGCAAACTATCCATGCCTTTTAACATGGCACTCTCCACCGGCACACCAAACACAGGGAGCGTGGTGAGCGAGGCTGCCATACCTGGTAAATGCGCCGCTCCCCCCGCACCGGCAATAATCACCTTCAGGCCACGCGCCTTGGCAGTGGTGGCATAATCAAACAAACGCTTAGGCGTGCGGTGTGCAGAGACTATGCGCACTTCATAGGGCACATCTAAGACATCAAAAATTGCAACCGTATGCTGCATGGTTTCCCAGTCTGACTGGCTGCCCATAATAATGCCTACCAACGGTGCTGGATGGCTGTTTTCTGAAAAAGATTTAGGGTTGTTCAATCCAAAACTCCTGATAAGCGGAAGCACAATACTTCAGGCTATAATATCAGGATAAATCATTGTTTCAAGCTCTGCTATCTTATCTTTTAGCCATAATTTACGTTTTTTCAACCGATGAAGGCTAAAATCATCCGCATTTCTATCGTTTGCAGAAGCAGCAATCAGTATGTCAAGTTCATGATGCTCCCGCCGAAATATGTTGAGTTCCTTAAGTAGCTTATCGTGCTCATTCATAACTGACACTCGTATCCCATAATATAATGATCGGAATGATGAAGAAGCACCTACTATAGCAGTTTTTTCTTTTTATTCCACTTCCTTCGTTAACCATTCGATAAAAAAATGGTTAATAACCGCTAAAATAACCTCGCACCCGTTCAGCGACATGCGCCGGAACAAAAGCACTGATATCGCCACCAAGGCGAGCTATTTCTTTCACAAAACGTGAAGCAATAAACTGGGTTTTATCGGAGCTCGGCAAAAATACCGTTTGTATGGAAGGATCAAGCTTGGCATTCATGCCATACATCTGGAACTCATACTCAAAATCAGATACTGCACGTAGCCCCCTAATGATAATAGACGCTCCTGCTTTTTGCGCGAATTCAACGAGTAGCCCCGAAAATGGCCGCACCTCAACACGGCCAATCCCTTCGCCGTTTATGTCTGCAAGCACCGTATTCATCATCGCAACCCGTTCTTCCACCGTAAAAATAGGGGTCTTCGCTGTATCAGCGGCAACGGCAATCACTAGATGGTCTACCACCACAAGTGCACGGCGGATAATATCAATATGCCCATTGGTCACCGGATCAAATGTTCCGGGATAGACCCCGATTGTAGGAAATGCCATTATTCTATTACCGTCACTATTGCTGCATCACTGAGCAGATATATTTTTCCGCCCTCCACCACAGGCGGCTGGGTTACCCCTTCAGGGATATTCACCTGTTTCTTAATCGTACCATCATAAGGCGAAAGCACAAACAACACACCATTTGATGCTGGAACCAATAATTGTTCCCCTGCCAACACCGGCCCACTCAATAGAATGGTGCCTTTCTTAGCATCAGCATCTTTATAACGCGGCAATGACACTACCCATTTTACTTCACCTGTTGCTGCCTGCAAACAGGCCACTTCATTGGCACCAGCCGTTACATAGATAAAATCACCGGCTGGCCATATACCACGCACCGAACTAAGCTCCTGATGCCATATCCGCCTACTGCTATCGGCATCCACCGCATATAATATACCCGCATTCCCTGCCGCATACATCACATTACCCGAAACAACAGGCGTTATATCAATATCATTTAATACCGTACCCGATGATTCCAGTGCACTATACCCCAGGTTACCAACCCATACTTCTTCACCGGTTGCCGGATGCAAACCGTAGATTTCACCGGAAGAATAAGGAGCAACCAACACTCTTGGTGCCGCTACGGGTGATGCCGCCCCAAACACTCCGATATTTTCCACGGCTCCAGCATGAGTCCATACAACATGGCCATCACGCGCATCTATGGCATAGAGATGGTTATCAATGGTGATGACAAATACGCCGCCACTAATAGCCAGCGGCGTTGCTCGCACCACGTTCCCTAACGGCTTCCGCCAGCGTTCTTTTCCCTCTTTCCTATCCAGGGCCACGATCTCATCGGAACCAGTAGCAACAAACAACTGCTCACCCATAACGGCAATACCACCACCAGCAAAATCCTTACGCTTGCCTTTGTGTTTTACAACATTATGGTGCCAGAGTTCTTTATTACCCTTGCCTGTTTCATGAGCCGATACCTTGCCTCTTGCATCCAGCGTATAGATTACATTATCAACCACCACCGGCACAGCAAGCAGCCCATAACTTGCCCCATCCCCGACACTGAAACGGCTACTATGAGTGAGATCAGCCGCAAGTTCCTTATGCTCGAAACTACCAACAGCGGGTAATGTAACCGGCACATCCTCCAATGCATGGTTAGGCTTTAAAGTGCTTTCCAGCTTAAATACAGAGATACGCTCTCCTTCCACCTTTGGTGCAGGCGGCTCGCCCAACCAGTCAGGCATTAACGAACATGACGCAAGCATCATTGCCGAGCATAGGGTAAGAGCCCTGGTTTTTCTTGTCATAACAGCCTCCACGTCCATCAAGATAGGTATAAACTTATAGCCCTGCTTCTATCTGCATTGCTCGCGCTTTCATATCAGAAGGGGTGGCTTCATCATTTTTCAACGCCAATAGCAGGGTTTTTGCCTGTTCGTTCTCGCCATTGCCTAACAGATATAGGGCTTTAAGTTCCATAGCCGATGCTTTCCATGCGCTATCCTGCTTCACGAGATTATCAAGCACCAGCACGGCCTTATCAACTTCTTTCCCCATCTCCATACGGAAATAGGCACCAAGTAACATCCCTAATTCTTTTAACACAGGATCCCCCGCTTTCGCTATGCCGATGGCATCATATAGCTGCAATGCATCATCCTGCTTCCCCTGCTTAACAAGAAGGGAGGCCTTATTCAGCAATACCATCACGCCAACATCTCCCTTACTTTCCGTCGCCAAACTATCAAACATCGCCAATGCATTGCTGATATCATTTTTTTTCACCAAGGATACGGCATGCTCAAATCGGTTCCCCAACTGCTCTTGCTGTTCCCTATGATGGTTCTTCCACCATACCGTAGCAGCGGTTGCCAATATCACCGCTACGATAGCGGCCAGCATGATATAACCGTAACGCTCCCACAGGCCAGCAAAACGCTCTCTATCAAGGTCTGCCTTAATCTCATCAAAAATATCCATTATGTTCCTCGTATGCTTTGCTTTTTTACAGAAAGCGTTTTAGAGTGTTTTCACCAACTCATAGCTTGCTTTTTCCATATTTATGATCATTTGTAAAGAACTACCTGGAACCCCGCCTTCCTCTACGCATAACCGTACGTTATTCGCCACTGGTTGCCTTTCCCTGTTCTTGCATGCGCTTGTAGTAGCACCTTTATGGTTTGTGTTAAGCGAAAAAAATATCATTTCCCTACATGATATTCCCAAAGATATACCGATGGAAATCAGTATTGCCACTGAAGTTCCTACACCACCTGTTATTCCGACAGATGACATACCTCCAACCCCACCACTGCCTTCAACACCCTCCCCGTTGCAAGCAGCAGAGCCTGAAGTTAAACCTCTCCTCAAACCCGTTCCCGCACCGGCAACGACAGCAGCACCATCCAAAAAAACAATAAAGAACCATAGTGCCCAGCCTCCTGTTACTCCCCACAAACCTGCCGCTCCTACCGCACGCCCCACCTCGCCTTCTGCCCCTCCTATTGCTCGCTATGAACAAATTATTTCGCTTTGGTATAAAAACCACCAGCTCTATGATGACCATATGCTGGGCAGCCGTGATGCATTACTCCGCATCCGCCTGAACCAGAGTGGCGCACTTATTTTCTGCCGACTTGATAAAGCAACCGGCGATGCACGGCTTGACCAGTATATTATCAACAGCGCGAAAAATGCTTCCCCTTTTCCGCCAATCCCCACATATTATTCCGCTAACCAACAGGAAGAATTTCTGATTCCTATCAATACCCCTAACTATGGAAACACTATACCATGACGGCTATCACTGAACTGCTTTCCCTTATGCACCGCCTGCGCGATAAAAACACGGGCTGTCCGTGGGATATTGAACAGAACTTCCATAGCATTGCCCCTCACACTATCGAGGAAGCCTATGAAGTGGCCGACGCTATCAGCCGTGATGATATGGAAGATTTACAGAGTGAGTTAGGCGACTTATTGCTACAAGTGGTATTCCACGCACAAATAGCCAAAGAGAACGGGCTGTTTGATTTTGAGGATATAGCCCGTACCATTACGCACAAACTCATCCGCCGCCACCCCCATATTTTTGCTGATGACGCAATAAACAGTGCCAGCGAACAGGTGCAGCAATGGGAAGCCCTTAAAGCTAAGGAACGCGAGGCCAAGGCTGCAAAAAAAGGCCAACGCTCCAGCCTGCTTGATGATGTTCCCCGTAATCTTCCGGCCATGATACGCGCCAGCAAGCTCCAGAAACGCGCCGCTAACGTGGGGTTCAACTGGGAACAACCGGAGCAGATCATCGAAAAGCTTGAGGAAGAATTGACTGAACTCAAAGCAGAACTTCATCATAACAACACCAACCGGATTAGCGAAGAACTGGGTGATATATTTTTTGTGATATGCAATATCGCCAACCATTACCATATTAATCCCGAAGCAGCACTTGCCACCACTAACGCTAAGTTTGAACGCCGGTTCAACTATATTGAAGCACAACTCGCCAATGAAAACCGCACCCCCGAACAAGCAACACTTGACGAGATGGATAGGTTTTGGAACGAGATCCGCGTTCAAGAAAAGGAAGAATAATCCCCTCTTTTCCGTCGTTGCTAAAAAATTTCAGCAAAATGCAAAAGAATTGCTTGCTTTCCTGATAAAAAAACAGTAATAATCCCTCACGTCTCCTTGAGATGACCCCTTCGTCTAGCGGTTAGGACATCACCCTTTCACGGTGGTAACACGGGTTCGATTCCCGTAGGGGTCACCATTTAACCGTCTGTAATTGTTCGCTTTTGTTCGTTTTGAGGTTCCTCTCCAACGGCTTGGGACGGAAGACGGTTCGCCAGTATTCTCCCCCATTCGCCTGCAACCACACCAAATGACAGCATGTTTGACAGCATCGCGCTGAGATAAGCGCGAAATGCTACCTTTTTTGCCCTGCCTTAAAATTGTGCCGTGCTACCTCCTTTGCGGCTTGTTCAATCCGTTCAACGGCATGGGTGTGAATCCCTCTTTACAAATGCAGTGTAGATGCGTAGAAGATCTCTATGTAACTATCTGATGTTGCTTGATATTGTTCGTTGATGGCCGTGGTTGTTCGCCATTGTCTTTTGGAACATATCAAACAAAAAGAGGATTCTCATGAAGCTCACCAACATCGCCATTAAGAACGCAAAACCACAGGATAAACCCTATTATTTGCCTGATGGCGACAATCTCAGCCTGTATATTACCCCTCAAGGTGGCAAAGTCTGGCGGCTGGCCTATCGGCATAACAACAAGCGCAAGCAGATTGCCCTTGGAAAATATCCTGTGATTTCTTTGGCTGAGGCACGGGAGCTAAAACTGGAGAAGCAACGCTTGCTCGCTAAAGGCATTGACCCCGTATCTGACCGCCGTCAGTCCAAACTGGATAGCGAACTGCGGTACGAAAACAATTTTGAGGTGATAGCGCGTGAATGGCACGCACAACGCATTCACACATGGCAACCAAAGACCGCTGAAACGATCATGAAGCGGCTTTCGGATTATATCTTCCCCAAACTCGGCAAGAAGCCTATTACTGACATAACACCTCAAGAATTACTCCATGTGATCCGTAAAGTTGAAGCAGCAGGTAAGAACCATATTGCCCAGCGCATGTTGCAGACATGCAGCCAGATATTCCGCTATGCAGTGGCTTGCGGTAAAGCCGAGCGCGATATTACGCAGGATTTGAAAGGGGCAATAACGCCAGTCCAAAGCAAGAACCACCGCCATTTAAGCGAAAAGCAATTACCTGATTTCTTACATGCACTGAACAATTACGACCAAAATAAGCATTATGGCGGCTGCAATGGCAACCCGATTGTGAAATGGGGCTTTCAGTTGCTTATTCAGACCTTCGTGCGCACAGGTGAATTGCGCGGCGCAAAATGGGATGAAATTGATTGGGAAAAGTCACTCTGGCGTATACCAGCCGACCGCATGAAGATGAAAGACCCGCACCTTGTGCCGCTTTCTAAACAAAGCCTGATACTACTGGAAAAGCTGCGTGAGGTAACAGGCAGCAGCTATAGCGGCTTTATCTTCCCCAGCCTCATCAATCCGCGCAAAACCATCAGCGAAAATACCTTCCTCAAAGCCATTGACCTGATGGGGTTCAAGGAGGTGGCAACAGGTCATGGCTTCCGCTCCACCGCCAGCACCATCTTAAACGAGAATGGCTACCGCGCTGATGTCATCGAACGCCAGCTTGCCCATTGCGAACGCAACCAAGTTCGGGCAGTCTATAACCATGCAGAATACCTGCCAGAACGCAAAGAAATGATGCAGTGGTGGGGGGACTATTTAGAGAGCAAAGGAATGGTGGTGTGATGATTATGAAGCCTAAAATAGAGTACCCTACATGGCTACCAAAAGAAGTGCAGAGTGCGGTTGATGATTATATTGAAGGACGCTTTCAATATGCGAAGCGTTATGAGAAATCCTTTCCTTATTATTGGAATAAGGAAGATCAAAATATCAAAGTCATCATACCAGCATTTACGAATGAAATAATGAAAGGTGTCTGGGATAAGCTGTTAGCTAAGTTTCCTGAGAAGGCAATCGAACTTGTTCCGGTACTTTTTCGTATCAATCATGAGTATGATTTTGAATCCAAAACTGTTGAAGGATTTGAAAAAGAAGAAGGGAGTTATAGGAATATATTTTATCAATGCCAGTTGCTTATGGACTCCTTGTACGACCATAATCAAAAATATGATGGGGGTCTATTGGATGGATGCTACGAAGAACTGATGCCAGCTTTAGAAAAGCTACTCACACGTTCACACAAGCATCTACAAGATTTTATTGAGTATGCAGATCATAGCTCAAAGAAAGAAAATTCTCTTTTGGCACTCAGCCGGAAGAAACATGTAAAAAATGCCGATGCAATTTATTTTGCAAGAAGAATATCCGCCTTCTTCTATTCTGCATTTGGTAAGCCCCTAAATGCTGAAGTGGCGATCTTTTTACATGCTTTATTTGGAGTTGAATACGATGAAGATAACATCAAAAAAATAACAAAAGATGTAAAACGACTCATCCCAAAAAGGGAACATTCGGCAGCATAATTTTCTGCCCGAACGCTCACCGCAGCACTTTCCGAATCTCAGTAAGTTTTACGCATGGAATCGCCATTGGTTGTGCAATTCCATGTAACTTAACAAACTGAGGTATATATGGAAAATACTCTTCAAAAACTATCAAGTACAGCCGCGTTATCGGCATACTACAGCCCACCTTCAATAGCCCCAAAACTTCTTTCGGTAACAGCAACAGGTCAGATAGGAGGGTGGAAACGTACCACCACTTACAAACTGATTAACGAAGGGAAATTAGTTGCTAAGAAGCTAGGTGCCAAGACTTTAATCACGGCAGAGTCGCTTGAGGCGTTCATTGCCTCCCTTCCTAACAAAGATGTGATGGGAGGGTAAGTCTATGTGCGATGTTTGTCTTACACATTTTTTAGAAGAAGATACGGACATTCCAACATGCTTGTATGTCGAGTATGCGTATTTTGATCTTGGGAGAACTGTTCGCATTTATTACTGCGAAGAATGCCTCAAGAAAGGTCGTGTATATAAAGGTGATCTTCCCCTGAAAATATCCGATAAAATGAAGGAGATGAACAATGTCTAATCCTTTCATTTCCTTACTTGAGCATGGTTTTAGTGTTTTTCCTCTGGCACATGCGGATAAAGAACCCCCTAAGGGGTTTAGTTGGAAGCGTTTTCAATCTGAAAAAGCAACCATCAAGCAATGCGAGCAGTGGCTAAAGCGCAAATACAATGTGGGTATTGCCACCGGCAAACTCTCAGGCTTTTTTGTGTACGATATTGACGGGGAAGCAGGCGCGGCTTTGCTTCGTGAATTTGAAGAACGCCACGGTAAACTGCCCCACACTGTCACGGTAAAAACCAACAAAGGGAAACACTATTATTTTGGTAACCCTAAAGTTGGCGAAATCCGCAACCTTACGGGCATAAGCGCACATGGAGAAATAACAGAGGGCATTGATGTGCGGGGTGAAGGTGGTTATGTCGTAGCACCTCCTTCCTTGCATCCCAATGGTGGAAATTATGAGTGGATCAATTCCCCTGAAGATACCCCCATTGCTGATGCACCAGATTGGTTACCCGTGACCCTAAACGCCGTGATGCAGCACTCGCCTACCTTGAGGAATCAGGTTGGATAAAGCAGCGCGAAACCTACAATAAATCAGTTAATTACGATGTAAATCCTCGTGTACTCAAGGTATTATAACCCTTGGACAGTGGGCGATAGGGACGACTTAAAATGGGTCGTCCTTATTGTCCATCGTCCAAGCACTACACGAGGGATATTTCTATGTTTGGCGATGATGAAGAAGATGAAATGCTCGCTGTAAAAACAACCAAAAAACAGCGAGGCAAACCGTTCGAACAGGGCAAGTCAGGCAATCCCAATGGCAGGCCGAAAGGAAGTCGCAACAAAACCACTATGGCGATGCTTGAGCTTTTGGATCAAGAAGCCGAGGCGATTACGCGTAAGGTTATAGAACGCGCCAAGAAAGGCGATATGATGGCGATCAGGCTCGTGATGGAAAGGGTATGCCCACCTCGCAAAGATTCGCCAATTCGGTTCGATCTTCGCAGCATTACGACACTGGAAGATTTAATCCCGGCGACCGACCAACTCCTACAGGCAGTCGCTACTGGCGACCTCACCCCGAACGAGGCGCACATGATCGCAACTCTCATCGAGCAGCAGCGCAGGACGATTGTGTCCACGCATCCCCTTATCCCAATAGATGATTTTTAAGTTATCGCTAGGGCGCATAGGGACGCGCCTAAGCCTATGGGAACGATAAGGGTATATAACCACTACCCCCAACCATCCCATGCGCCGTAGGGCGCGTTTCTTGGCTCGTTTTCAATTCAACAATTTACTTATTCGCCATTGCTTTGTATGGTGAAGGCAGAACGGCGTTGTGTCGTTCCGGGGCTTCGAAACCTCTTTATCACTAGCGGTTGGCATCAACCGTGATCGGTGCATCTCCTAACCGAAATGCGCCGAGGATGTCGCTTCCTGCCTTATGGCCGGGAGGCGGCAATGCATGTCCAAACCTCGCGGTTAAAGATTGCCGCGCATGTTCCTAGTGATACATGTTTCGAACTCCCGGTCACCAGAGCAATCTGGTGGCCGTTTGAGTTTTAACGCATGGGGCACAGGCGCAAATGAGGCAGAAGCGTAAGCATAATATCGCAGCACTGGTAACGCAGATGCAGCGCATCGAAGATGCACTCGCAGCGATTGAGGCGGACGGGGCATTCTTGCCCTCGCCACATCACATGCAAGCCCTCACCGCATTACACGCCAATACGAAGCACATAGAAGCTCGTTTAAGCGATTTAGAACCCCAACTCTGGGAACGGGTCAAGAAATGGCAGGAAACCCCCTACACGGCATCTGAACTCAGAAGAAGAAAGGTGCTATCATTCATCGGCTGGTGGTTCGCCGGATTCGCGAGCTTAGATTATGTCGTGATGGGCTGGTTCACGCCGCTTTTTGCCGAGCCTTGGCACAGGTTTATTGCAAGCGCGGCAATTTCACTTGTGTTTGTTCTCTGGATGCTCCGGTCAGAAAAGGGCACTTCCAAGGAATGATGCGCTGTTTTCAATATGAGCAGCATCCATAGCAGCACGGCAACACCCAGCACATAGGCGAAGTTGTTACCGTTCAATGCGCTGGATAGCTGGTAGAGATTCCTAAAAAGAATTCACACTGTCAAAGTTGCCTAATTCTAGGAGTGTTTTGAGGCACAGAATCCTTAAATACTTCAGCATAACATCCCCAGTCCACAGCTGGAACTGTTCCAATGGATTGCAGCCTTGTGAGCAATCTGAATACAAAGTAAATTAACGAATTATCTGCACTCTTAATGTTCACTTTTTCTCTAAATAAATCCGGGGAAGGAGTGCCATCTTTTACAAAGACACAGTCATAATTAAATAAATCGAAAGCACCTTCTTTTAGAGCGCAGCCGCAATCTAACTGTCTTTCATTGCCAAATGTTTGCAAGAGGTTCTTTTTGAATGTATCGCCTCCTAACCCTTCTTTCCACCCAGCTTCTAATGTAATAATTCCTGCTACAATGTGATGCAATGCTTTTGGAGGGTAAGGCTTTTCACCCGCATGTCTAATGGGAATGCTTGTTCTTTGTAATCTCCGTACTGAGGCAGCCTTATCTGCTGCGTATGAAATTTTTCCTTCCATTTTTGGTTTTACCTCTAGCACTGCATAAACTGATTCAGCCGGAATGAAACGATGATCTTCCTGTGATAATAAAGCGGGGGTATACTGGTTATCATAGATTACAACATCAATCTGATCACTCGTTTTGCCTTGGCAATCTATGACAATTCCTGAACCAACAGCATATCTGTCTGGCAAGTAGCGTTTTAAGAAACCGTGAATCCAATGGCTTTCTATCACTTCGCCCATAGTGCCATTATGCGTAATAGTTGCATGAGCAGCGTTGATTTTTGCCTCTAACGCTCTTTGCTCATGCGTAAAGGCTTCTAATAAGAAACTGAGTCCATCCCGTTTAGAATGTTCTTTTGCAGTATTTGTCATGCGACAGCCTCCTTGAATGGAGGTGTAGGAATGATTGCATTGGCTATGGCAATCGCTCTTTCGTCAGACACAGCCTTAGAGGGGTAGGCATCTAGTACGACAGAAGGAAGCAACCGCTGCATAATATCAGAAAACGTAAGCCCATACTGTCGGCCAGCCTGTTCCCCAGTTGCGGTCACAAGCGCATTAATAGCTTGTTCTGAGAATCCAAGTGGTCGAAATATATTAGATAACAGAACTTTTCTTTGCTCAGCATTTGGCCTTTGAAACTCCATAACTTCTGCGGCTCTTCTCCGAACAGCAGGATCTAAAGCGTTGAGCCTATTGGTACACATAATAACGGCAACAGGTAGCTTCTCATTTGCTATCCTATCAATGCCACGAATGAAGGCATTAACCCCAGCCCTGTCTTCATGGTGCATCTGGGCATTTTCTCGTGACTGGGCTAGGGCATCAGCCTCATCAACCAATAAAATAATCCCCCCTCTGGAAGCTGAAGAAGAACCTTTTAGTTTTTTGGCTTCGGTAATTGTGTAGTCAAAAGCACTTGATAAAAGCTGTGTCATCTCGCCTACTCGCCCTTGCCCACGAGTAGATAAACTCAGTGGGAAGAGGGTAATACCAACATTCTCTTGACGTGCAACAGCATCACCAATGGTTTCAGCAAGTTCTGTTTTGCCTGACCCTACATCACCTGCCAGAACAACCAAAGGGGGTCTCCGCAAAACAACATCGACCAAATTTATACCGTTAGGATGATGCTTGGATACCCAGTTATTTAGCCCCATTGGATTGATTAACAAACCAAGAATTTTAGTTAGGCGCTGCTTTTTATCATCAAGCCCAACTAAACGCGCAAGCCGCTCTTGGGGCGCAAAATCAGGATAAGTAATACGGACTTCAAATAATTCATTTATATTGTTCATTAATAACTCCTTACCGTGGATCGGTTCAATGCCCTGCCACCAGATGAATATGTTTTGTCATCATAAAAAAAACCATCTACGCCGGGCGTTTCCCCCGTTGTGCGCTGGAATGGTAGGCTAGATTCAAACCGCGCTCTTTCATCCGATGATATGGCGTACCATTTATCGCTGTAGGTTAGAAAATTGCAAAAGCTAGCGCCGCTTATATCAGCATTTGCTGGAACGCGCCCGGGATCATCATCATTAGCAGAGTTATTTGCCAAATCACTGGCAGTGTACCTTAACGTAGGCGCGATCCAATTCCCATTGCGTTGGAAACCATAGATAATGCTTCCTAAATAACCATTCTTTAACAGCTCTATAACTTCAGTTTCATAGTCGCCAATACGCGAATCTGATGGCGAGCCATAAAAACGCTGCATTCTTTTAAGATCGGCTGCAACCTTTGCCGCCATGTGCCGTGCATGAGTAATTGTAAAGGTACTGGTTTCGGTAACTGTTAAACTGTATGTCATAATTTTTCCACTATACGCTAAATGACGAGCCAAAAACTTTCTGCCAATAATAAACTGTTTTCTCTTTTGTCGGTGCGGATAAGGCTGCATCAATAGCATCACCTGCATCCATCGCCGCTTCTACAATGGCATTTGCATGAACCTCATCATATAACCGCCCGACATTGTTAAGAGCGTTGACTGGATCAATAATTTGGATAGGTTCAGAAAAAGAACCAACAGCAGAAGGATGGTAATAGTCATCAAATACGATTTTTTGACGCATATTGCTGCGTATAATATATGTAAAGAATTGTTGCAGTGCCTCAGGGTAGTCTGAAAAATTTACCCCCTGATCTGAGAGCTTTGAAAGCATCATCTCAATCATAAATGACTTAAACCTGAATCCTTCCCTTTCTTGCTTCATTTGACACGCCCAGAATTTTGCTAGACGTACTACCTGAGCAAAATCTTTATCATGACGTTGTTTACGTTTTTTAGTGAAGTCTAGATGTAGTGGAATGCTGGTTTTTAGATATGAGCCATCATCTTGACTAACCAAGTTTCCATACCATTGAGGGTCACCAGAATATATAATTGGTACAACATCTACATCTAGGCCAGTACCCTGAAAAGATACGGTTATACTATAGGTTTGCGGTTTTATTTGGTCGTGGCTAAAATTAGGGAATGCCTTGCGTAACCTATCTGCAAGGTACTCCAACAGATCATTGACACGAGCAAACGTATCCACGCCACTTATATAACATGCAACATCTATGTCATTAATTGAGCGTAACGCTGTTCCTTTTGCCAAGCTGCCTGAAAGCATCATTTTACGCAAAGAGAAGTCAGGGTGCTCATTTAGATAAGTCTCTAGCCGTTCGCGCAACCTACGCACCTGCGCCCTGTACTCATCTGCCTTTGCCTTGGGTAAATTAACCCTATCCTGTGCAAAATTTTCAATGTCCCTATGACTAACGTGTTCTATTCCCACTCTCAGAGTCCTTATGCTGAAAACATTTCTTGCTAATTGACAACCATCTTCCTCGGTGATAGGTTTGGTTACCATCACAATCTTTGTCATGGTAATCATTTTGATGATAATGTCAAGGCGAAATACATTTGGGATAGTTTTTATGGATGGCATTTCTCGTGGACAGCTCGAAAGGCTCAGTTTTATTGATTTTAGGCTTTATTTTACAGGGCAGATCGGACGCAATGATTTAATGGTACGCTTCGGTATTGGCGAAGCGGCAGCAACGAGGGATTTGACTTTTTACAGGGAAACGGTTCCACAAAATATCATCTACGATACAACATCCAAGGTGTACCGCATCTCTGATAAATACAAACGGCACTTCATTAAAGAGATTCCGGCAAAGGATTTGGTACGAGCATTAGTGCATGGCATTGGGGATGATTTGTTTTCATCTCCGCCAGAATCCGTTGTGCCGTGTGAGTTACCGTCTAGGCTACATCCTCCTCATGTAGATACGTTCGCTAAAATCTCACGAGCAATTTACAACAAGAATCCGGTAGAGATTACATATCTGTCAAAAAGTAGTGGGGAAAATAAACGAGTTATTGCCCCCTTCGCTTTTGCCGGTAATGGATTGCGTTGGCATGTACGAGCGTATGACCGAAAAAGAGAGCAGTTTTGTGATTTTGTTGTGAACCGAATTACGCAAGCTAAGATCATTCTGAACGAAGCGGTAGAAGCGCACGAGCAGCAAAATCACGATGAGCAGTGGAACCTTTATGTGGAATTGGAGTTGGTAGCACATCCTACCTTAGAGCATAAAGAATTCGTTGAGGCGGAACATAGCATTAAAAATGGGGTATTAAAGTATAGAGTGCGAGCAGCGATGGCTGGTTACATATTGAGGTTGTGGAATATAGACTGCTCAAAAAATATGCCCCAAGAAAACTCTAATGAATTTCAACTTTGGCTAAGAAATGCCGAGAGCGTTAGCAAAGTAGCGGACATAGGTATTGCCCCAAATTTTGCGTAATCAGCATCCACATTAGCACGTTACTGCACCATTAGATCGGCTATCATTGCCGTTCAATGCGCTGGCTAATCGGTAGAAAATCCAAAAATGAATTCACACTGGTTTTTATGCGATCTGGCTCAAGCAGTCGCATACTCAGTGAATAAAGTCGGCTGCCTGTAATCCGTGATTCGTGGCTTCTCCATTTTGATGGCATCGTAAATACATTTGCCTACAGCCATTGCGACAGGTGGGGGAAAAGCATTTCCGATTTGCCTGTATTGAGAGGTTTTTTTACCCTTTATGTCCCAATGGTCAGGAAATCCCTGAATCCGCGCCACCATCTTATTGGTCAGCCTTGGTATATAATCTAGGGGGTGGCTGGATGAAGGTGGAGCATCCGCAATACCTTTGCCATCTACTCCTAAAGCCTCCCATTGCCGTTTAGCTCTAGTAGGACCAAGGTCAGCCCCGCCATGTTTTTTCGATCCGCCGACAATGGTAGGAGCTATGCCTTTTGCTTTCTTTTTCCAGCCATTTACACCTAACCATCCATCTTCAGCCATTAAATCTGCTATGGTTTCACTTACGGTAGGAGCTAGCATTTTTGGCTCTGGCCAATGGAAGCAATTAAAGTGGGATGCCTTCAGAGCAACTAGCAGGAAGCGAGGTCTAAGCTGTGGTACACCATAATCAGAGGCATTTAATACTCGCCATGTTGCTTCATAACCAAGGGTAGCCAACTGCTCAATAATGCGCCCACGATATTCGTCAAACTTAGGTGATGAAAAGCCCCTTACGTTTTCCAGCATGACGGCTTTAGGGTTTAACTCACTAACTAAACGAAGAGCTTCTGGGAATAAGTCGCGCTCATCATTTTCACCCAACTGCTTTCCTGCAATTGAAAAAGGAGGGCATGGGACACCCCCAGCCAATAAATCCACCCCACGATAATGGTGTCCGCTGACCTCTCTAACATCTGCCTCTAGAACTTCCCATTCAGGTCTGTTGTGCCGTAGGGTATTACAGGCATCTGGGTCAATTTCCACGGCAGCAGTCGCTTCAAAGCCAGCCATCTCCAGTCCTATGGCTTGTCCGCCTGCGCCAGCACAAATTTCAAAAACCGTTAGAGCCATGTATGCCTTGTAAATTGCTGAGAAACAAATATCATTACAGAGGCATTATACACAGTATCACCTATATTGAAACGGCCTTTTGATGGAATTTTCTGACTACATATCTGGCATTGACTCTAAGCTGAGTCCAGTGAAACAAAAAATCCTAAAAATTCTTTGGGATTCCGGTTCAGCTTTTCCAAAAGCTTGGGTTAGAAGCTCTCATCTACTAACAGAAACAGGGCAAAAATACTTTGACAGGCGCACAAGAGAATTGCGTGACGAGGTTGGGTGCGACATAGAAATCCAGCACGTTGATGGCGAGCATTGTTACAGACTAAAATCCCCCTCTCTTGCGACAATAAACCCAAGGGCATATTTAACAGCCTCCCAAAAAAGGATGCTTTTTGAGAGCGCCAAATACTGCTGCCAAATTTGTGGAAAGCATACCAATCCCGGAGTTAAAGGGTTGCAGGCAGACCATAAAGTTCCTCTTATTCGCCGTGGCTCACATGATTTTGCAAATTGGCAGGCTATCTGTAACGAGTGTAATGTGGTTAAACGCCGTGCATGTGAGGGGTGTAATGATGATTGCCTTTCTTGCTCATGGGCATTCCCAGAGAATTTCAGTGCCAGCACTCGCATCAACTTCCCTACGCCGCTATATGAAAAATTGAAAAAGGCTACTGGTGGCAACGCCGTACAAATGGAAAAGGCGGTCATTGAGATTGTTAGGAAGCATTTTGGAGAAAGTTAGGTTTTTGGTTCGTTTAACCATGATGCATAAAGCCCTTTCCTATGCATCATGCGCTATCGTAGAGAATCGGATATAATCGGGCAGAATCGGGTAAAATCGGATATGGCCTAATGGGAACAAGGCCTGAATGTGCCAACACCAGTTGGAGTCCTGAATCCGTCACCACATTGCAGCGTGGTATTTTGTGTTCGCCTATAACCGTGGATAACCGCCTGCAACCGCGTTTTTTGGCAGCATGGATGACAGCATGTTTAGGCATGATGCTTGTAATAATTGTTATATATCAATGCACTATATCACCAGTTTTGATTCCGTAGGGGTCACCAAAACTACAGGACAACTACGTCCAAATCCATCCAAAAAACCTAGCAATTTCAATAGCTATGTGGTACTCTGTACTCCAGAGATATCTCACCTTGTCCAGCCACATCCGGAAAAATAGCCTCTTAGGTGAGGCTATTAATGATTTATTCATTATTATGCACCATTATGGATAATGGGTAGTTGTGTTTTATGTAAAACTGCGATTATGTAAAACTGCCGCCGATTAAAAACACGGTATGATCCTAAAAATAATGCCTTTAAGCCTTGTTTTTTTAGATAAGTCCGTTATACATTTTCCTTTTAGTTACAATATTGACAAATATTGCCGCAATCAACGAGGAGGTAACGGCCATGGAACAAAGCAGAAAAGGTTTTATTACCCTTCACACCAATGTTTTTTTCTATCTGTACCTCTGTGTTGCCCTATGTATGGGGCTGGCACCGGCTGCTTTTGCTAAAGGTGCTGCATCAAATCCTCGCTATGCGGCACTGGTGGTTAATGCCGAAACGGGCAATGTCCTCCATCAGGAAAATGCCGATAAATATCGCTATCCCGCTTCCTTAACCAAAATGATGACGCTATATCTCACTTTTGAGGCCATCAAACAGGGTAGGCTGCATATGGATGATATTATTACCGTCTCCGCTTTTGCGGCTTCCCAACCACGTATGAATATGGGTTTCCGCAAAGGGCAAAAAATTTCCGTGCGCGAAGCTATTTTAAGCCTGATTGTCCGTTCTGCGAATGATTCAGCCGTAGCTCTTGCGGAAGAAGTGGGTGGAAGTGAATCTGCCTTTGCTGATAAAATGACATTACGCGCCAAACAGTTAGGCATGGCACATACCATATTCCGCAATGCTTCTGGCCTTCCGAACAGCGAACAGAAGACCACCGCCTATGATCTTGCTCGCTTGGCGATTGCCTTGCGGCGTGACTACCCTGAATATTACCCACTTTTTTCCCGTACCAGCTTCACCTACCAAGGCCGTACCTACCAGGGGCATAACCGCCTGACCAGCAACTATCCTGGCTGTGATGGCTTAAAAACCGGCTTTGTCAACGCTTCAGGGTTCAATCTGGTCAGTTCTGTCGTGCGTGGTGATACTAAACTTGTTGCTGTTGTGATGGGGGGCGAAACGGCCAGGTCTCGCGATGCACAAATGGTCAAACTACTCGACCGTTTCCTGGGAAAATCTGCTTCTAATGAAGAGATTGCCACTGCAAAGGAGGCCACACCCATCCATAAAGTTAGCAAAAAACAACGGCTTAAAATAAAATCTTATAAGCAGGTGGCCAACAACGATAAGCATAAAGGTAAAAAAGCAAAAACCTATAGCACGGCTCAGAAAAAATCGAAGAAACGCAGTCAAGAAGTGGCAGGTTTGTAAGGGAAGTGGCCTAGTCAGCACCAGGATCAGCTACTATACGGTTCCTCTAAACGGTAGCCTATTCCTTGCTCGTTATGGATATACTGGTCACGCTGGCGGTCAATTTCCAGCTTCTGGCGCAGTTGGCGGATATAAATACGTAGATACTGGTTATCACTATCACTATAGGCCTGCCCCCAGACCTCTTTCATCAATTGCTTATGGGTAATGACGCGTCCAGCATTAGTAATCAACACGCGTAGCAACGTATATTCTTTGGGTGAGAGCTTAATACGTTTACCACGCAATGTTACCTCATGTTTCAGCACATCCACTCGTAAATCGCCGACGGAAAACACAGGGCTTGCCGTTTCAGCAGCGATATGATCACGTAGTGAAGCGCGTATCCGTGCCATCAGTTCCCCCACGCCAAAAGGTTTGGTGACATAATCATTGGCACCACAATCAAAGGCTTCAATTTTATCGGATTCATCCGCACGTACTGATAACACGATAATGGGTATTTTAGACCATTCGCGAATCTGCCTGATAACCTCAGTTCCTGCTATATCCGGCAAGCCTAAATCCAGAATGATGATATCTGGCCTAGCAACCACGGCCATTTTCAGTGCCTCTTTGCCATTTACGGCTTCAATCGGCTGGTAGTCATAGCTGGTTAAGCCAATAGCGAGCATTTTCCGTAATTGGGGTTCATCATCCACCACCAACACTTTTGTGGCAATCTTATTCATGCACATTCCTCCATAACGGGCCGGGAAAGACGACTTATCGGAAACAGGATACAGGCTTTCACACCTCGCCCTTTCGTGGTATCCTGTAGGAAAATCCGCCCTTCATGCACATTCACAATACTCTGACAAATAGCAAGCCCAAGCCCTGTGCCTGCGGCCTGGCTATCCTGGCGATAGACGCGATAAAACTTATCAAATACTTTCTCAAGATCAGTTGCGGACACGCCCTGCCCTTCATCTTCAACTTCAATCACCATATTACCGTCATCTATATAACCACGGATAATAATAGTACTACCCGCTTCCGAATATTTAACGGCATTATCCAGTAAATTCATAAATACATGCTGCATTAATGAGGAATCGAGATTAACCAGCGGCAATCGTTCAGGAATTTCAAGCTGAACCACGTGATGCTCCAGACGCACCCGCAAACGTTTTAAGGTAGCATCAACAATATCATCAAGATTCACCGGCTCACAACTTGGCAGGATATTGCCCGATTCCAGCTTGGTAATTTCAAGCAAATTGACAATAAAACGGTGCAGGCGCGCCGATTCATCTTCAATGGTATTCACCAGCATGATGTAATGCGCCTGGGGCAGTTGAATATCGCGCAGTTTCAACATGGAAGCCGCTCCCATAATGGCAGCAAGTGGGGTTTTGAGATCATGTGAAATAGAGGAAAGCAGGGCCGAGCGCAACGCTTCCCGTTCCTTCTCAATCATCACCTTTTCTTTGGCTTCATAGAGGCACATCCGTTCTATCCCCACGGCCAGTTGGGCTGCCACACTATCCATATAAGTTTCTAATGTCTTACGGCTCAGGTTCATAACCCGCATTACTCCCCACAGGGTAGCACCGGTTTTGAGCGGAATATAGGTTGCTGGCACCATATCAAACAATGGCATGAACCTACCTGTTGCCACCCCATGCGCCAACGCATGGTGCAAAGCAGCCTTATCATCACCTGCCAAATCTACGGGCCATTGCCTGTCTGCCTCCTCCACCATAATAATCTGGATATTAAGATGGAGTGAATCGCTGATAAACTGCCTGGCACTTTCCACCACCTGCCTTGTAGTGGAAGCGGCTGCCAATAACTCACCGAGTTCATAGAGCAGGGATATCTTCCGCTCTTTCTCTTTGAGTGCCAACGCATAAGAACGCACTTTCCCCGCCAGCAGGCTGGTGATAACAGCAGCAATCAGGAACACACAGAATTTGATAAAATTATCTACACCTTGCGTGAGCGTGAAGAAAGGAGGGATAAAAAAATAATCAAACACAAAACAGGAAATGATACTGCTATAGATAGCCAGCACCGTACCATAATAAATGGCACTATACAGAATGGGGATAAGAAATACGACCGATAAATTGGAGAAATTCTCATAGGTGATTTTCTCTAAAACATAGACAACCATTCCGGCGAAGGTTGAAAACAATGTCGTAATGCAGAAACCCCATGCGCTATGCAGGAACGGCAACCACTCTGCCCACCTTCTATTAACGCTGTGGCCAGAACTTACAAACATGGCTTATCCCACCAGTAAATGGCTGTTCTCCCGCCGAACCCTGGCCTGCGCTTCCCCGTAGAAAAATTGCAGCAACACAAAACGTTTGCCATTATATACATCGGTGGCCTCATGCATCATGCTGCCAGAAAAAATTAACGCCGAGCCTGTGTGGGGCTTATAACAATAGTCGCTATATTCAGGGAAGCGCACATATCCCCCTTCATATGCATCCGCGTTCAAATTAAGCGACATTGCCCATATACGATGCGCTGTCCCTGCCGTGGTATTATCACGGTGCTTACGGAAATAGCCCCCACGCCCGGCATCATAACAGGCTATTTTATAGTCTTCCCTTCGGGTACATTCAAAATTGAAGGCCTTTTTAATCTGCGGAAATATACGGCGGCGCATAATAACATCAAGCGACTGGAGCAGTGCCGTGTCTTTAATAAAATGGTCACGCCGGATTTTAGTATCATAATTATATACACCTACGGTCTTTCCATCAATGGTTTTCATTGAACCCGAATCTACATTCCCCTGCTCATCCCATACATGTATCAGTGTCTGACATTCCTCGTTGCTAAGCACATTATCAATAAAAAGCACCGGTGCCTGCGAATGCACTACACGGGTTTCACGACGCGGCATCAGGCTATTAATATCAGCAAGCAGGCCATCGACTGTAGGAAAAGACATTGCCAAGGAATAATATTTGCGAATACGGGAATTATAATCTATCAGCATAATAGTGGGGATAAAATGCCATTTGCCGGTGTCGGTTATTGCAGGCTGGATGATGTTATATTCGCGCAGTACATGTAGTTCTTTTCCCTGGCGGCTGACAAGCTGTGTTACCGATAACAATGGAAAAGGTATCATATGCTGTGTGGCAAAGGCAACCATCTCGTCATGAGTATTCAGAGTAATCGCCATAATCTCTGCCCCTGCCTGCGTGAAAGCTGCATAGCGCGCCGTCATTGCTATCAGCAACTCCCGATATTTCTCAATATGTATATTAGGAAAAAACAGCAGCATCACCGGTGTGCCTGCCATACCATAGAGGATACAGTCATTACCTGCCTGGTCTTTTCCCATAAAGGCGGGAGCACTATCACCTGGTGATAGATACTGTGGTGTCTGTAACATAAGCCGATACTACCCTTACGAAAGCTGTTAACTCAATGTTAACAGCTTTTGCTTAAACCTTAGAAATTACTGCCATCCAGCATGTAGTACTATGGTTTTCCTCCTGTTTTCGCATCAGGAAAACCATAGCATGGTATCAGACAAAACCACTCTGCAAGCATGAACTCAGGCAGCAATAGAGTGATAAAATCTTTGCCGTATAGATACTGTATCACTCCTTACACGGAACTGTATAAAACTTGTATATAACCTTGTTGATGGAAGCGTTGGCTGGGCAGTGAATACAAAACTTCTGGAAAGGGTTATTGCTAAACAAGGCAACAGCAGCTATCATAGCCCTTTACGAACAGAAGGATTGCTATTAGTATGCGCCCCGTCAAAAAACGTACGACAGATATTATTAACACCATCATTCATAATGCAGAAACCAATGACAATGTTACCATAGGCGAGTTTATCCACACATTGGGTGAACGCGTGTTTGGCCTGGCAGTACTGCTTTTTGCCTTGCCCAATTCACTGCCTCTTCCTGGCATTCCAGGATTTTCCTCCATCACCGGTGCCCCCATCATTATTTTTGGCCTGCAAATGATGCTGGGGCAACGCACCCCCTGGCTGCCACAGAAAATATCTAGCTATCGCTTCTCGCAGAAAAAACTGGCCTTTATCCTGAAAAAGACGATTCCAATTCTACGGAAAATAGAGTTCTTCGTAAAACCGCGCTTCTCGTTTATGTTATCTCCTTTGGCTGAACGCTTTATTGGCTTAGCCTTTATGATACTCGGCTGGATTCTTGCCATGCCCATTCCTTTTGGCAATTTTCTGCCAGGTATTTCCCTGTGTATTATTGCGCTTGGCTTGGTGGAAGGTGATGGGCTGGTGATTATCATGGGCATTATTGCAGGCATAATGGCTACCAGCATTATTTCAACGGCTATTATAGTGCTGGTGAAAAGCCTGTTATCCTCTATCCACTATTTTGTTTAATTGAACCACACTGTTGGGTGGGGGCAGCGTATAGTTCAGTACGGTTAAATTACCGTCTAATCGCCCCTTTTGTGGAATCAGGATTGCTTTCTTGTTATGGTTCTGGTATGTATGAGTGTTTAGTGTACGATATAGTTAATTTATTAATACTATAGTTAATGACCCGAATGAACGATTCATCACTGGACGTGGCTGCCTCTTCATCGCGCCCCCACCCACACTCCTTGCCTGTTAACCTTGAGCAGGAAATCAGGCATTTGAAGCAACATATGAATGCTGTTATCCTGGCACATTATTATCAGGATGCAGAGTTGCAGGATATTGCCGATTTTGTAGGAGATTCGCTTGATCTTTCCCGTAAAGCGGCTGCAACCGACGCGGATGTAATTGTCTTTTGTGGTGTCAAATTTATGGCGGAAGTTGCCAAAATCCTCAGCCCCGAAAAATTGGTATTACTACCCGATATGCAGGCAGGCTGTTCACTGGAGAGTTCGTGTAAACCAGAAGCTTTTAGGCGTTTCCGCGAACAACACCCCGATCATCTGGCACTGACCTATATTAATTGTTCTGCGGAAGTGAAGGCACTATCTGATATTATTGTTACTTCCTCTAACGCTGAACGTATTATCCGCCAGATTCCAGCAGATAGGCCAATTTTATTTTCACCGGATAAACATTTGGGAGCCTATTTACAGAAAAAAACTGGGCGAAAAATGTTACTATGGGATGGAAGCTGTATTGTCCATGAGCAATTTTCTGAACGGGCACTGATTAAACTGAAAACCCTCCACCCACACGCCCATGTGATTGCCCACCCAGAATGCCCGGAAACGCTACTACGCCATGCCTATCATATCGGCTCAACCTCATCCCTGCTGCAATTTGTGACACAACACCCAGGGACAGAGTTTATCGTACTCACCGAACCTGGTATTATCCACCAGATGCGGCAGAAATCGCCTGAAAGCATCTTCCATGAAGTGCCTGGCATTTCCGATGGTGCTTGCGCCTCGTGTAATAGCTGCCCCTATATGAAGCTGAACACGCTGGAGAAGCTCTATCTCTGCATGAAAAACCAAAGCCCTACTATTGATATCCCACCGCATCTCCGTGAGCCTGCCAAGGCATCGCTCACGAAGATGCTGGAACTATCGTAACCTCAGTTTTGGATAAGCTTTGCTTATCCAAAACTGGCATGATATTGAAAAATAATGTCAAAAAGCGTCGTTTTTGCCATTATTTTAAATTAATAATAACGTTAATTATATGATATGAAGCCAAAGGCTTCCTATCATAGTGTAATAATATACTCAAAATAAT
>CAZXPG010000020.1:0-26943 GCA_964643145.1 uncultured Rickettsiales bacterium | reverse complement strand
TAATGGTTCAAGCCGCCTTGAATCATTATTTTTCAAATAGTTGACAGTTTTGGAAAAGCGTAGCTTATCCAAAACTGAGGTTAAATTATATCAACTGCTATTTTGTAGCAACAAGCTACCTGCCAAGTGTCTGGCTACATTCGTTATATTTGGCGTTAAATCCTGCTAGTGACGCCATATTATGGAAAATGCTGGACTGGCCGCGCAGGCTGCTGGCGCGTTCGTTCCATTCAAAATAGGCGGTATTGCCGGTTTTAAGGTCAGTGATTAAGGCACGTGATATATCTGTGGGGAAATAAGCGGAGCTGGTCTGGTAGTTATGCCCACCAACACGCACATGGAACAGCGTGCCTGGAGCAAGTGCCCTGGTGCTGTGCACGGCTTGCCTGATCTGGCCATCTGTAGTTCTTTTCATTACAATTTCAATGGCATTATGCCCGGCTGTGATGCTGCATAGCTGGCCGCTTTTATCTGCTTGATAATGCTTCACCTGCCACTGGCGTGGAACAACAGGCGGCTCAAAGCTGGCAGAAGAACTGCCTGGCTCGGTATAGAACGTGCAGGAACAGAGCAATAATACCAGAATGCTGTAAAGAAAACGTGTCATCATAGGGGAACTGTAAAGTTTTTAAGAAGAAATTGCAATGCGCTTATTATCTATGCTACACTCTTTCTAATTGAATAGTGAGCAATATTCGCATATTTTGGTGTTTTTCTTTATCATACAGGAGCCGCATCATGGATAGCCACCTGCATTTACAGCATAGTGATGGTACGTGGAAATATACCAATAAGTTGATTCATTCCACCAGCCCCTATTTGTTACAACATGCCCATAATCCGGTGGACTGGTATCCGTGGGGCGAAGAGGCGCTGCAACGTGCGAAGGCTGAAGATAAGCCGATATTGGTCAGTATTGGCTATGCCACCTGCTATTGGTGCCATGTGATGGAACGACAGATTTTCTGCGACCCGGCCATGGCGGAATTGATGAACCGCTATTTTATCAATATTAAAATTGATAGGGAAGAACGGCCTGACCTGGATATGCTTTATATGGCAGCGCGGCAGTTGATGACGCGCGAAGGGGGATGGCCCAATAACGTGGTGCTGACACCGGAATGCAAGCCATTTTTTGCCGGTGGCACCTTTGCGGTGGATAGGCGTTATGGCAAACCGGGTTTTGGCGAGGTGGTGTTCTCACTGGCGGATGCGTGGAACAACCGCCGTGAAATGGTGCTGGCCAGCGCGGAAGAAGTCACGCGTTATCTGGAAGCCCAGCTACTCACGGAAAAACGTGATTATGCTACCGATACAGGCGCTGATCGCCTATTGCCCCGTAGCTTGTTTGAGCAATTGCTTCACTATGCTGATAAGACAAATGGTGGCTTCTTCCATTCCCCGAAATTCCCACAGGAAGCTTATCTGCTGTTTTTGCTGGGCTATGAACGCGATACGAAAACACAGGAGGCACTGGATATCGTGACGAGCGCGCTGGATGCGATGGTGGCAGGCGGGCTCTATGACCATGTGGGGGGCGGTTTCCACCGTTATGCAGTGGATGAAGAGTGGAAAGTGCCACATTTTGAGAAGATGCTCTATAACCAGGCCTGGCTTGCCCGCTGTTATAGCGAGGCTTACAGGCTAACAGAAGACCCATATTACCGTTTTGTGGCAGAAAGCACGCTCGATTTTGTGCTATCCACCCTGCAAGGGGAAGAGGGCCAATATTATTCTGCCCTTGATGCGGAAACAGACGAGATAGAAGGGGAATATTATGTCTGGAATGCCCTTAGCCTGGGAAGGGTGCTTTCGCATGAGGAAGAGCATTGTTTGCATCGCTGTTTCCGTTTAGCGGAAATCCCGCATTTTGAAGGGCATAAGCAGCCAAGCGGTGGCGTGTTATATGTGCATGATCTGGCTAAACGGCAAGAGTATCAGGCGCAGCTATTACCTATTTTGATGAAACTGAAGAAGGAACGGGCATTGCGCCCATTGCCGTTAATAGATGCGAAGGTAATTACTAGCTGGCACAGTATGATAATAGCCGCGCTGGTAGAGGCGGCACAGGCCTTTGGGCGGGAAGATTATAGGCAGGCAGCAGAGAGGGGTGCTGATTATGTGATAACCAGATTGTTACAGCCAGATGGTAGGTTATTACGTGTGGCAACAAGAGGTGAGACACCGCCACTCTATGGGTTCCTGGAGGATTACAGCTATTGCCTGCAAGCATTTCTGTCACTCTATGAAGCGGGGGAGAAAAGCTATTGGCGTGTACAGGCACTACAACTGGCAGAAAAAACACTGGAATTATTTGAAGATAGCGAAGAAGGTGGATTTTTCTTTACCGAACAGGGGCAGGAAACCCTCGTTCGTATCAAAGAGGGCGACGATTCTGCTTTTCCTTCCGCCAATGCCGTAATGTTACATAATATGGTGAAGCTGCTTGCTATTACCGGGGATTCTTTCTGGTATGGCCGGGCTGAGGCACTGATTGCCGCTTTTCATGCGGATATACAACGCTCTCCTATCAGCTATACGCATATGATAAGCGGAATCGTGCAACTCACGCCATTTCATAAGCATTATGGAGCTTCGCATGCTTCGGGTAGGGTGCGGGCTTCTATTGTATCGCAGCCGGAGAAGGTGGAGGTGGGTATACCGTTCAGTATCGCCCTCAAGCTCGTGGTTGACGAAGGTTGGCATATCTATGCAGCGCAAGAGCAGCACGGCCATCTAACCCCTACCCATATAGCATTCTCCAGCGAAGCAGCGGTGAAAGTGCAGCATATTCACTATCCCGCTGGTCAGCTATATCAGCCAGTATTATCAGCAGAGAAACACTATGTGTAT
This sequence comes from uncultured Rickettsiales bacterium, assembly GCA_964643145.1. Taxonomy (GTDB): domain Bacteria; phylum Pseudomonadota; class Alphaproteobacteria; order Rickettsiales; family Arcanibacteraceae; genus CAZXPG01. The sequence continues at coordinate 24,090 of CAZXPG010000020.1, read as the reverse complement.
CAGGGCGAGGTGCTGATTGAGGCAGAGCTGGTGCTGGAAGCACCGCTGCTGCTTGCTGAGCAGGTGGAGATTACCACACTCATCGAATGGCAGCCTTGTAACCACGAAAGTTGCTTGGCACTAGAAAGGAAGAGGTTGGAGGTGGTGGTCAGAGTGTAGAGTCTGAAGTATGAGGGCTCCAGACTCCCCTCATTATTTACTCCACAATCCGCCACGTACCATCCGCTTGCCTGCAGGCTTTGCCATAGGCTTGTTCGGTTTTGCCGTTTACGACAATGTGCTGGCGGTATTCGCGGCAGTAACGGCCTTGCTCGGTATAGGTGCGTACGGGAGTAATAGTGCCGTAATTGCCGCTATCGGGGTTGTGCCATTCGGAAGTATGCCCAGTTGGTGCCGTTTCAAGGGTGTTCTGGGAGGTGTGGTTATAGTAATTCATATCGTTTTTATCCAGTGATGCGCCAAGTGAACTGCCAAGTGCTGCACCAAGTAATGTGCCAGTGGCAATAGCTGCAACATGGCCAGTGCCTTTGCCAAACTGGGAACCAGCAGCAGCACCCCCAATACCGCCCAGCACGGTGCCAACCTGCTGTTTGCTAAGCGGGCCGCCTTGTTCTGCACAGGATGCAAGTAAGGCAAATAATAGGAAGTAATAGAAGGGAAGCTGTACTTTCATAGCGGAACCTGTCATAAAATGAACCTCAGTTTTTTTATAAGCCGCGCTTATCAAAAAACTGAGGATAAAATTGCTTCCTATTCCAGCATATCCCCTATAAGATCACAGTGGGTAGGATGATATATAAGAACAAAATGTACATAAAATGACAGTTGCACTTGCTACTTCAGAGAAACAGCGGCTTATCCGTTATGCAACACTGGCTTCGGTGGTGGCGGCCTCGTCAATTATTGTGGGAAAAACCCTGGCTTGGTGGCTAACAGGGTCGGTCAGCTTGCTTGCTTCGTTGGTTGATTCAGTGCTGGATGTGATTGTATCGGCAATTAACTTCATGGCGGTGCGCTATGCCATGCAACCACCTGATAAAGAACACCGTTTTGGCCATGGCAAGGCAGAAGACCTGGCGGCATTTGCCCAGGCCAGCTTTATTGTGGTGTCGGGGATTCTGGTGGGAATCCAGGCGGTGAAGCGTTTCGTTTTCCCCGAAGAGGCTGCCCATACCCTGCTTGGTATTGGGGTGATGCTATTCTCTACTGTGGTCACGTTGCTGCTTGTAGCGTTTCAGCGTTATGTTATTGCGCGCACCAAGTCGCCTGTGATTGAGGCCGACAGCCTGCATTATATGAATGATATTCTGATGAATGGGGTGGTGATTTTTTCGCTGGTCAGTGCCCCCTGGCTTGATCTGCCGTGGATTGATGCTTTTTTTGCCTTTTTAATTGCTTTTTATATTATTTTTGGTGCTTGGGATATTGGGGTGAGTGCATTTCACGACTTAATGGACCGGGAGTTTAAGGAAGAGTCACGCCAGCGTATTAAAGAACTCATTGCACGGCATCCTGCCGTGAAAGGCTGGCACCGCCTGAAAACCCGCTCTTCCGGTGGCAAACCCTTCATCCAATTTGATTTAGAGCTGGATGGAAGCATTACCTTGCGTGAAGCCCATAATATAGCCGATGAAATTGAACAGTGGATTATCCACGAATTTCCGGAAGCGGAAGTGCTGATCCATCAAGATCCGGTATAAAAATTTTATGCCCGATACCTTGAAATTTGAGGTTAGATGTTAGATAGCAGAAGTTCTTACTCTCTAACATCTAACATCTACAATCTAACAATAAGGAAAAGAACACGATTATGACCGATACTGAAGTAAGGAAATTTGATGCGGAGGTGGGGAAAATCCTCCAATTGATGATTCACTCACTTTATACTAATAAGGATATTTTCCTGCGTGAGCTTATCTCTAACGCCTCTGATGCTTGTGATAAGCTGCGTTACCTGGCAGTGACCGATAGCAGCTTGTTGAAAGACGACCCAGAGCTGAAAGTGCAGGTGTCGTTTAAGGTGGAAGACCGTACGGTGACGATTCGTGATAACGGTATTGGCATGAACCGTGAGGAGTTGATCGCCCATCTTGGTACTATCGCTCGTTCCGGTACCGAGCATTTCCTGGCGCAATATACCGGTGATACCAAGAAGGATATGCAGTTAATCGGCCAGTTTGGTGTTGGTTTTTATTCCTCGTTCATGGTGGCGGAGAAGGTGGAAGTCACCAGCCGCAAAGCCGGTGAAGAGCAGGCCTATACATGGAGTTCGGAAGGAACAGGCGAGTTTACGGTGGGTGAGGCTGAGAACCCGGCACCGCGTGGCACCCGTATTACACTCACACTCAGGAAAGAAGAAGATAACTATCTCGATAAATTCCGCTTGCAGCATATTATTACCACCTATTCCGACCATATCGCTATCCCAATTGAACTGGTGGATGAAGAGGGAGAAACGGAGGTGGTCAATAGTGCTTCTGCCCTCTGGACACGCCAGAAATCAGAGATTGCCCCAGAAGATTACAAGCAGTTCTACAAGCATGTATCCCATTCCCCTGATGAACCATGGATGACATTGCATAATAAAAATGAAGGTACGCTGGAATATACTAACCTGTTATTCATTCCTTCCCGCAAGCCGTTTGACTTATTCCACCCAGACCGGAAAACCCGCGTGAAGCTTTATGTGAAGCGTGTGTATATCACCGATGAAGGGCTGGAACTGGTGCCTGCCTATATGCGCTTTATGCGTGGGGTGGTGGATTCGCAGGATCTGCCGCTGAATATCAGCCGTGAAACGTTGCAGGCCAATCCGGTGATTGATAAAATCCGCCGTTCACTGGTGAAGCGTGTACTGTCAGAGCTGAAAAAACGGGCGGAGAAAGAACCGGTCAATTATCTGGAATTCTGGGAGAATTTTGGTGCAGTGCTGAAAGAAGGGCTGTGTGAGGGCTTAGAAGGCCGCGAGCAGATTCTGGAAGTATGCCGTTTCTATAGTGTGTTGCAGGGCAGGCTGATTAGTCTGGATGAATATATTGAGCACATGAAAGAAGGCCAGGCCGAGATTTTCTACCTGACCGGCGAGAGTGTGGAAAAGCTGAAAACCAGCCCGCAATTGGAAGGCTTTATCAGCCGCGGTATTGACGTGCTGCTCTTCACCGATACGGTGGATGATTTCTGGGTGAATGTGGTGGCGGATTATAAAGACAAAGAACTGAAATCCGTTACGCGTTCCGGTATTGACCTCGATAAAATTGCCCTCCCTAAGGAAGAGGACGCAAAGGCAGAAGAGCAGCAGGAGGTGGATAATAGCGAAATTGACACGCTGGTTGCTTTCATCAAAACTACCCTTGCCGGGCAGATTGCCGATGTGCGTACCTCTGCCAAACTGACCGATAGCCCAGTATGTTTAGGGGTGAAAGAAGGGGCGATGGATATCCGTATGGAACGTTTCCTGATTGACCAGAAACAACTGGCAAGCCGTTCTGCTAAGGTGCTAGAAATCAACCCGAAACACCCCGTTATCCAGCGTGTTGCTGAAAGGCTCAAAGTCGAAGGTAGTAACGCGGTGGTTGAGGATATTGTGCGGATGCTGTTTGATCAGGCCTGTATCATGGAAGGTGAGCCAATTAGCGATGCCTCCGCCTTCTCACGTCGCCTGAATGGCCTTTTGCAGAAGCTGGCATAGACTTCTGCTACCAATAAGGTTTCTTATCATTGTTGACCTCAGTTTTTGGATGGGCACAGCTTATCCAGAACTGAGGTTGTGTTGCAGACAGTATAACGCACATACATCACTTCTGCTATTGCAAAGATTTTGGCTTTGCAGTATGTTCAGGCGTTGTCATATCTCCTTTGAATATGTGGCACTAAACTAACCGCAGTTTTGGATAAGCTTTACTTATCCAGCCAGAGGTTACACTATATTAAGCAGGATAAACGAGGAGCAAGATGTCTGGAGCCGAAGCAATAAAGGATGTACTTAACTTAATTAACGAACATGAAATTGAATTTGTCGATTTCCGTTTTACCGATCCACGTGGCAAGTGTCACCACACCAGCTATTATGCTGCCAAAGTCGATGAAGCCACTTTCACGGAAGGCGTGATGTTTGATGGTTCTTCTATTGCCGGATGGAAAGCCATCAATGAATCTGATATGATTCTCATGCCAGACCCTAGCACCGCCTTTATTGATCCTTTCACCGCACAGCCTACGCTGGTGGTTTTCTGCGATATTATTGAACCAAATACCGGCCAACCTTATAGCCGTGACCCACGTTCCACCGCTCGCCGCGCTGAAGCCTATCTCGCCTATTCTGGTATCGGCAATAAGGCCTTCTTTGGCCCTGAACTGGAATTTTTTGTATTTGATGATGTCCGCTTTAAAACATCCATGAATGAAACCTTCGTGAAGATTGATTCTGAAGAAAGCCCTGCCAATTCCGGCAAGCGTTATGAAGCTGGCAATACCGGCCACCGTCCGGCTGTGAAAGGCGGCTATTTCCCCGTGCAGCCTGTTGATTCTTTAAACGATCTGCGTGCAGAAATGCTGATTATGCTGAAAGCCGTGGGTCTTTCCCCGGTGATCCATCACCATGAGGTTGCTCCTGCACAATGTGAACTGGGCTTTGATTTTGACACGATGATCAAAACCGCAGATAATGTGCAGAAATATAAATATGTTGTACATAATGTGGCGCATTCCTATGGCAAAACTGCCACCTTCATGCCTAAACCTATTTATGGCGATAATGGCTCTGGTATGCATGTGCACCAGTCTATCTGGAAGGATAAGACGCCACTCTTTGCAGGTAATGGCTATGCTGATCTGTCTGAAACCTGCTTATATTATATTGGCGGTATTATCAAACATGCTAAAGCACTGAATGCCTTTACCAACCCTTCAACCAACAGCTATAAACGCCTGATTCCAGGTTTTGAAGCCCCAGTACTACTGGCTTACTCCGCCCGTAACCGCTCTGCCTCGATCCGCATCCCCTATGTGGCAGGCCCGAAAGGAAAGCGGATTGAAGTACGCTTCTCCGATCCTTCTGCTAACCCCTACTATGCTTTTGCAGCCATGTTGATGGCAGGGTTAGATGGTATTGAGAATAAAATCCATCCTGGCGATGCGATGGATAAGAATCTTTATGATCTCCCACCAGAAGAACTGCGCGATGTAGCAACCGTGAGTGGTTCGCTGCGTGAGGCACTGAATGCGCTTTCTGCTGACCGTGACTTTTTGAAGAAAGGCGATGTATTCTCTGATGACCAGATTGATGCCTATATCGCGCTTAAAATGGAAGAAGTCTATGCATGGGAACATACACCCCATCCGCTGGAATATTCTCTCTACTATAGCGTGTAATATGCCGGGGGGCACAGTGTCTACTGTGCCCTTCTTTTTTCTTTAACTTTCTACGTTGTTTTCCCTACATAGGTTTTACTCCTTCCCACCTATAATCCTCTCCATCACTTTTTATTATATTTTATTGTATGGAGTATCGTATGGTTCAAGCATCTCGTAGCCAGTCTTCTTCTGCCTCTGCACAGCAGCAACAGCAACAACAGCAGCAACAACGTGCCGGACAGCAATCCAGCCAGGATGTTGTACAGTCTCTTACCGAATTATTGGCTGAAACCTATAAACTTGCATTCAAAACACAGCTTTGCCGTTGGAATATTGAAGGCCCTACCTTCTATACGCTCTATTCACGTCTCGGCAGCCAGTATAAAAGCTTGACGAAATCGGCAAATACTATTGGTAACCGTATCCGTGCGATTTCCCCTGATTCTCAACTGAACCTGCGTCAATCTAATAATCTACAACAGATTGTTGAACAGAATAACGTACCAGGAAGTTGGCAGGAAATTATCCAGGACTTGCAGAACAGCCACCAGCAATTAGCTGAGCAGTGCCAGCAAGCAATCCAGGAAGCACAGTCAGCTAATGACAATGCTACCACCTATTTGCTGTTGAAACGCGCAAACTATCATGAAAAAACTGTGTCCAAGTTGCATAACGTATTGGCACCACAAGGTAGACAGGCGCGCACTATGTAGTACATCGCCTCACCATAATGTCCTCTCCCAAGGGGGAATTGTGGTGGAACGGCCCTCTCCCTTTGGGAGAGGGCTCAAGGTGAGGGCACTATTATACAATGTTGGTCTATACATCGTGCCTGTGACAGAACCGTTGCGCTACACGTGTTGCTTAGACATAAGCCACATTCGCTAGTATAAGCCTGGATCTTAGCCGTAACTGCTGTAACCGCTTCCTGGTGCACGGCCATGCAGCTAAACGGACAATGGGCATTGAGCGGTAGGCAATCAGCATCCTGCTTGCACGTGTCTTGTCTGGCAATATCCGCTAGAATCGTGGCTTTCATCGTGATACAGGAAGAGGGTTCCTGGTAGGAAGGGGAAAGCAGGGCAGTAGTGATTTGAAAGAGCAATGAAATCACTGACGCAATGATAAACACCAGCAACGCCAGCTTCTGGGGGGAGAGCATAACGATCAGGCGTATTTTCTCCCACCCACGCTTCATCATTGATAGATCACCTGCATAATTTCATAGGCTTTGGTGCCTTTGGGAATGATTACTTCAATGTAATCGCCTTCATTTTTGCCAATCAGGGCACGCGCCAAGGGCGATACGATAGAAATCAACCCCTTATTGATATCGGCTTCATATTCACCCACAATCTGGTAGGTGCTTTCTTTGTCGGTATCTTCATCAAGCAAGGTGACCGTGGCCCCAAATTTGATGGTTTTGCCAGAAAGTTTGCTGACATCAATCACTTCCGCCCGTGCCATCTTATCTTCCAGCTCAATAATCTTGCCTTCAATAAAGCTCTGTCGTTCACGGGCGGCGTGATATTCTGCGTTTTCTGATAAATCCCCTAATTCCCGTGCCGAGGCAATAGCCTGGATAACAGCAGGACGCTCTACAGTTTTCAGGTTCTTCAATTCCTCTTCCAACTTGGAAAGGCCAGATGCCGTTATCGGAAATTTATCCATCTTCTTTGCTCACAATGCTTAACAATTACTTAAAAAAACGAGTGCTATCGCTGTACCATACATCAAAAACTTCGTTTAGTCTCCCCCAAAATAGGCCTGCAAGGAGCATACCTGCAATCCCTGGTCTTCTTTGACAGATTTAATAGCCTGGACCAGTGCTTTGGCACCTGCGACCGTGGTACTATAAGGAATTTTACTCAAGAGTGCTGTCCGGCGCAAGCTGAAACTATCAACAATTGCCTGTTGGCCTTCCGTGGTGTTAATGACCAGGCTAACGTCTCCGGCTTTCATCATATCCACAATATGGCCACTACCTTCCTGCACTTTTTTCACAGGCGTCACGGCAATCCCTGCAGCGTGCAGGCTGGCGGCAGTGCCTTTAGTAGCCAGAACGGTAAAGCCCAAGCGGATCAATGATTCAGCAATCGGTATCACATATTTCTTATCGCTGTCTTTCACTGAAATAAACACCTGGCCGCCCACAGGAATCACCGTGCCGCTGGCAAGCTGGGCTTTGGCAAAGGCGCGGCCAAAGCTGTTATCAATGCCCATTGCCTCACCCGTGGATTTCATTTCCGGCCCCAAAATAATATCGGCTTCCGCAAAGCGCGCAAACGGGAAGACCGCTTCTTTGACGGCAATATGCTCCATCCGGCGCGCCTTCTTTGATAGGTTGAAGCTGGCAAGCGACTCCCCTGCCATCACCCTGGCGGCAATTTTGGCAATTGGGATGCCTGTCGCTTTCGCTACAAAGGGCACGGTACGGCTGGAGCGCGGATTGACTTCCAGCACATAGACAATGTCGTCCTTAATGGCATATTGTACATTCATCAGCCCTACGACATTCAGTGCTAACGCCAGTGCTTTCGTCTGCGCGGTAATGTCTTCAATCACCGAAGCACTCAAATTATAGGGGGGGAGTGAACAGGCGGAATCACCAGAATGGATACCAGCCTCTTCAATATGCTCCATAATTCCGGCTACAAACACCTCTTTTCCATCAGAGAGCGCGTCGACATCCACCTCAACAGCATCACTCAGGAAATTATCAACAAGCAATGGGCCAGTGGAAAATAATTCGTTATATTCCGTAAGATAGTCCTTCAGTGCGAGCGCGTCATGCACAATGGCCATGGCACGGCCTCCCAGCACGTAGGAAGGACGCACCACCACGGGGAAGCCGATGGTACGGGCTTTTTCTTCTACTTCACTGGCACTATAGCAAATGAAGTTGGCAGGCTGACGTAAGCCCAGCTTATGCAACAATTGCTGGAAACGCTCGCGATCCTCTGCCAGGTCAATCGCATCGGGGGATGTGCCGATAATCGGCACATTCGCTACTTCAAGCGGGCGTGCAAGTTTGAGCGGGGTCTGGCCACCAAATTGGACATTCACCCCAACTAGCGTACCGTTCCTCCGCTCCACCTCGACAATATCAATCACATTTTCAGCAGTGAGCGGTTCAAAATAGAGCCGGTCAGAGGTATCATAATCGGTTGATACTGTCTCTGGGTTGCAGTTAATCATGATGGTTTCGTAGCCTGCCTCTTTTAGCGCATAAGCGGCATGCACACAGGCATAATCGAACTCTACCCCCTGGCCAATACGGTTGGGGCCACTGCCCAGAATAATCACCTTTTTTCTATCGCTAGGGGCGGCTTCACATTCGGCTGCTTGTTCGCTATTTCCCTCATAGGTAGAATACATATAGGGTGTTCCCGATGCAAACTCGGCCGCACAGGTATCCACCCGCTTATACACCGGATGAATGCCAAGCCCAAGCCTACGCGCTGTCACTTCTGCTTCTTTTAGCCCTGCAAGTTCCGCCAGCCTGCTGTCGGAAAAGCCCTGGCGTTTTAACGCAAACAACCCTGCCTTATCGTTTGGGAGTCCGTGCTTTTTCACCTGCGCTTCTGCCTGAACCAGTGCTGCAATCTGATGCAGGAACCAGCTATCATAGGCGGTAATTGCCTGAATTTCTTCCAGGCTTATGCCCTGACGGAAGGCCTCCGCAATTAATAACAGCCTGTCGGGGGTAAGTGCTGCAAGCTTCTGTTTGAGGCTTTCTTTACTTTTTCCTGCAAAATCAATGTCATTTAAGCCTGTCAGGCCGGTTTCCATTGAGCGCAGGGCTTTTTGCAACGACTCGGCAAAATTGCGGCCAATCGCCATTGCTTCCCCTACCGATTTCATGGAACTGGAGAGTTCTTTTTTCGTACCAGCAAATTTCTCGAAGGTAAAGCGTGGGATTTTAGTCACCACATAGTCAATCACTGGTTCAAAGCTGGCAGGCGTTACTTTTGTGCAGTCATTCTTAATTTCATCTAGCGTATAGCCCACCGCCAGCTTGGCCGCCACTTTGGCAATCGGGAAGCCGGTTGCTTTCGATGCCAGTGCCGAGGAACGCGATACGCGTGGATTCATTTCAATCACCAGTAAACGGCCGGTGTGGGGGTTTACAGCAAACTGCACATTGGAGCCGCCCGTTTCCACGCCAATTTCACGCAGCACGGCCATAGAGGCATCCCGCATCAGCTGATATTCTTTGTCGGTTAGGGTGAGTGCCGGTGCTACGGTGATGCTATCCCCGGTATGCACGCCCATCGGGTCGATATTTTCAATCGAGCAGACGATAATGCAGTTATCCGCCTTGTCACGGATCACTTCCATCTCATATTCTTTCCAGCCAATCACCGATTCATCAATCTGCACTTCATGGGTGGGGGAAGCTTCCAGGCCACTGGCGACAATGGCAACAAATTCCTCTTTAGTACGGGCAATGCCACCACCGGAACCACCTAGCGTAAATGACGGGCGGATAATAGAGGGAAGGCCGACATAATCCAGATGCTCCAGTGCCTCTTCCACCGAATGCACCACCACGTTACGCGGGCATTCCAGGCCGATACGCGCCATGGCCTCCTTGAAAAGCTGGCGGTTTTCGGCCTTTTCAATGGCCTCTGCCTTTGCTCCAATCAGTTCCACACCATATTTTTCGAGCACCCCGGATTCTGCCAAATTAAGTGCGCAGTTAAGCGCGGTTTGCCCCCCCACCGTGGGCAGGATGGCATCGGGGCGTTCTTTCTCAATGATTTTTTCTACCATGGCAGGGGTAATCGGCTCCACATAGGTGGCATCGGCCAGATCAGGATCAGTCATAATAGTAGCCGGATTCGAGTTCACCAGCGTCACGCGGTACCCTTCTTCTTTCAGTGCCTTACAGGCCTGAGTGCCGGAATAATCAAATTCACACGCCTGCCCGATCACAATCGGGCCTGCACCAATAATGAGAATGGAATGGATGTCTGTACGTTTAGGCATAATCGTGTATTAAAGTTCAAGTAAAAAGTTTCGTAAACGGTTAAGTTTGGGATGGGCAAAATTCCAGTATCCATCACGGGCGGCAAGCCCCAGGGTTCGGACTATATCCCTATTCCCCGCTGCTCCTGCAAGATATACCTGGATTCTAGCTTTTGATACGCGCTTTGGCAATGGCATAGACTTCTGCGTTAAACAGGCAAAATACCCATCCACACATGCCATAATGGGATCGTTATCTAAGGTTTCAAAGAAAAGTTCTTCTATCGCACCATTGCCATCTGCACCAGACATGACATAGATGCCAGTACGCAGAGTGTCATTCTCAGCATATATCTCATTTATGGCCGGAGCGGGCAGCCCTTCACTCTCAAGGGCGGCACGTAATAGCGTTTGGGCTTCCCCGTTACAGCCATCTGCATCACACATAAGTGCAAGCCGCCTGACATTCCTGAAATTTGGCTCGTTTTTAAGCAATTGTAATTCCTTCTGGTAGGATTTAGAACTTTTAGTATCCACCTCCCATATCTCCACATGCTGCATTTGAAGGTGACGGCAAAAATGCTTCAGCATATAACGGTCGTCATCACCTTCAACACATAATAAGGTTGTGGTGGTAGAGGATAGGGAGCGGTTGTTACCCATTAACGCACCTCTCGATGCCGTTCTAAGGCCATAGCCAGAATATCTGGTGCATAGGTTGCTGCATGCGAGGTTCCGTCTCCCTCTTTCTCAATGCGGAACAGCCTTATTTCATCCTCTTCTTTGCCTTTCCATACCTCCTGATAAGCCTCACTCAGTGCAGCAATACATTCATCAGAATGAGTGGTAGCGAAAAGTTGGACATTGTTTTCCTTCGCCGCTAAAAGCACCGCCTTCCACATTTCTTTTTGAAAAGAATAGTGCAGACCAGTATCAATTTCATCAATAGCAATGATGGTGTTGGGTGACGATACGATAAGCGCAATAAACGCAAAAATATTTCGCACACCATCCCCAAAGAAATTAATATTCATTCGCCCAAAGCCAGTATCGAGATAGACTTGATCTCCATTAATATAAAGATTTTGCAGTGCAGGTATAAATATGCGTAAAGCATCCCTTATCCTTTTCTCTAGTGCTGGATTATTGAAAATAATCTGCAATTGCTCATAGCCTAATTGTAAACCTCTTGTAGGAGCTATCATTAGAGCCGTATGGGCAGGGGGATAATTTTGATAGATTTCGTTACCTTCGATCTGTAGCTGAACCTTTTTATCCGAAGTGATGAATGAGGAAAGTGATGCTTTAAGGGGAGAGTGTTCGATGTTGGTACTAACAGTGTAATCCAATCCTTTAATGGTGTTAAAAGATTGATTAATATCATGTATCTTTAAGGCATCCTGAATCTCTTCATTTTTCTGACGTAAAGGTTTAATGTTCACCAGGCGATTGGTGTTATCAGAAAATTGCACGTTAATAGCGATAGTATTTTCTATCAAAAGTTGATAAAAAAAAGACCGCCATAGGCCATCTAAAAGATGTTCGTCATCAATCCGTGAATTTATCGTACGGATGAGCCTCGTGATAAAAAAGCATGACTGTAAGTTGTGAAGATTTGTGGCTAATACCAAAGCCTCAAGCACGCTGGTCTTACCGCTGTTATTCCCGCCTACCACCAGATTTACCCGGGCAACATCCTTAATGGTGAGGTGTTTGATCCCACGAAAATTGTCGATGGTAAGCGTTTTCAGCATGTTATGCCCCCACTTTACTGGCGCTTTTGGCCTCGCTGGTGGCTTGCATGAAGCCCACGAATTTATCAAAGAGATAGTGGCTATCATGAGGGCCAGGAGAACTTTCAGGGTGGTATTGCACGGAAAATACCGGCTTATCCAGCATTTCCAGCCCTTCGACGGTGCCATCAAACAGTGATATATGGCTGACCCTGGCGTTTTGGGGAAGTGAACTGGCAATCACCGTGAAACCGTGGTTCTGTGAGGTGATTTCCACCTTCCCCGTGGTTAAATCTTGCACGGGATGGTTGGCACCACGATGCCCCTGGTGCATTTTCTCAGTTCTAGCCCCTAGTGCGAGTGCAAGCAACTGGTGCCCTAGGCAAATACCAAATAGTGGCAGCCCACTATCCACCAACTGTCGTATCACCGTCACGGCATATTCGCCCGTTGCTGCTGGGTCACCCGGGCCGTTGGAGAGGAACACTCCATCAGGCTGGTGGCGCATAATCTCGTTATAAGAGGCGGTTGCTGGCACCGTCACTACCTCACAGCCACTGCTGACTAGGCAACGTAAAATATTCTGCTTAGCACCAAAATCTATCGCCACTACTTTATGGTGTGGAGTTGCCGTAGTGCAAAACCCTGATTCCAATTGCCATTCCGGCTGCTCCCATCCGGCAGCAACGGGGGATGTAACCGTTTTGGCCAGTTCGATACCATTAAAATCAGGCATAGCGGCAAGTTGCGCTTGCAACGCCTGCACATCTATTTCAGCACCAAACGTGGTATGGAGAATCAGTGCATTTTGCGCTCCATTTGTGCGGATATGACGGGTAAGTGCCCGCGTATCTAGGCCAGCAATACCAGTGAGCTGGTGCTTACATAGCCAATCATGTAAGTGGCTATTATGTCGGAAATTGGCAGGGTTAGTGATATCTTCTCGCAGGATCAGGCCACGTGCATGGGGGAGGAAGGCTTCAATATCCTCGTCGTTTGTGCCCACATTGCCAATATGCGGAAAGGTAAAGGTGATAATCTGGCCAGCATAGGAAGGGTCGGTTAACACCTCCTGATAGCCTGTCATGGCGGTGTTAAAGCAGATTTCTCCAGTTGTAATACCCTGCACACCGATTCCTTTACCAAAGAAAAGTGAATGATCTGCAAGAAGAAGGAGCGCATTGCTATGCGAAGGAAGGACTATTGTTGAAGTAGAGGTCATAGTAGAATATTCAGGTGCACGAAACGAGCGCTGCTGTTTGCTGAAAGGGGCAACGCTTCTTAAGTGTTATAGTTTTGGCTTAAAATTATATCGGCAAACTGAAGGTGGAGGCTAAAAAAAACTCCCACACCTGTCAAGCAGAAAGATACAATAACGACTAGAAAAATTACATTTAGGATACTTCTCTTGGTGTTGCAACTATAACGATAAATGCATACAATATACAAACCATTACCAAGAATTGCGTGTATCTAAAATTATACACCTATTAAAAAAGTGCGATTTATATATTTGAAGTTGCGTTGTTTTCTGTGTAAATGACTTTTTATAGAAAATAATTCCAAAAATTTACCTTTTATTTACCTTTTAGGCGTACAGTACCCCCTCGTCCAAGTAGTATCATGAAAACAATTTTCTAAACGAGCACACTTATGACAGGAGTAGTATCATGGAACATTATACATTATATGGGAGGTTATGTGTTGCCATAACATTTGCCTCTGCGTTACTAGCCCAAGGCTCAGCCTATGCTGCAAACCAGGAATATTTGGCTGAGTATTGTACAGATTATTCCGTGAGCCGTCTGATTCGGGATGATAATTCTGATGAAATGAACTTGCGGGACCAATATGATTTAATTGACAGGTATTTTGCCGATTGCATGGTGCAACAAAAAGCGGCTATACGCAGGGAAACTGCCTATGTAACTCAGCCTGTATTCTTCAACTAAGCTTAACTACTATACTATAACGATGCGTATTTCTCCCAAAATCAATGCAGGAGAAGGAAGACATCTTTCTTTCCTCTCCTGCGGGGTGAATAGGCTCTAGCCTTTTCCACGTGTTTTGGTGTGATGTGGTTTGGCGTTTTTTTCAATAAATTCAATAATCATTCCGGCGATATCTTTGCGGGTAACCGTTTCGATGCCTTCAAGCCCTGGGCTCGAATTCACTTCAAGTACCATAGGCCCCCGTTCGGAACGAACAATATCCACCCCCGCTACATTTAACCCCAGAATTTTCGTTGCACGTACTGCCAGTGCCCGTTCTTCGGGAGTAATTTTTATCGCACTTGCTTTGCCGCCGCAATGTAGATTAGAGCGGAACTCTCCTTCTTTGGCCTGGCGTTTCATTGCTCCCACCACCTTATCACCCACCACCAGGCAGCGTATATCCATGCCGCCAGCCTCTTTGATGAATTCTTGCACCAGAATATTGGCATCTAACCCTTTGAAGGCATTGATCACACTTTCTGCTGCCTTGTGGGTTTCCGCTAGCACCACTCCGATTCCCTGCGTTCCCTCCAGTAGCTTTACCACCAGTGGTGCTCCCCCCACCAGTTCAATCAGGTGCCCTGTCTCGGAAGGGGAATGGGCAAAGCCAGTAACAGGGAGGTTAACGCCCTTACGTGCGAGCAATTGCAGGGAGCGTAATTTGTCACGCGAACGGGAAATGGCCATAGACTCATTTAAGGAATAGACCCCCATCATCTCAAACTGTCGCACCACGGCCGTGCCATAGAATGTAATGGAGGCACCAATACGTGGAATTACTGCATCAATGCCTTGCAATACCTCGCCGCCACGATAATGTACCTCTGGTTTGGAAGAGGCAATATTCATGTAGCAATGAAGAGTATTAATTACACGCACTTCATGGCCACGTGCTTCCCCCGCTTCTACCAGCCGACGATGGGAATAAAGCTTTGGGTTGCGCGATAATATGACGATTTTCATAGGCTGCTCCACTAGGTTAAACTTAACTTCAGAGTAGAGAGCAGAATGCTGTAAATCACAAGTGATTTTTTATGAAAACTTTATACGAGATAGAAAAATTTCTACCCTGTGGTCAGTAACTTCATTTCAGTTCAAGAGTTGGGACTTTAGACCGGAAGGGTGCGTTTGGAAAGCCAACAATATGAGGCTAAAATCCCAGCTTTCTTGAACTGAAATGGGGTTATATCCTCTCTCCTCAGCGCTCTGCTCCCTTGGAAGCTGATTGCTGTTGTGCTGGCATCCCCGCTGTTGCTTGTGCCCCTTTAGCCTCTTGCCCTCCTTGCATCCCAGCGGAGCGCAAACTAGCACCAATGCCGCTATTTAGTGCTTTGCTGGTCACTTGTGCTATCTTGCGTTGTTCGTCGGTGACGTCACCCGCATTTCCTGAAAGGCCTAATGTTTCCCCCACCTGTGCGCGTATAGTAAGATTGCGACGCTCGTTTGATAGTGTGGCGTTAGTGGTTTTTTCTACCGCTTGCAGATATTCTTCAGGAGAAATTTTTCCTTTTTCAAGTTCCTGTTCCAAGCGGAATAGCTCTTTTTTCCTGGCATGTTCCTGTTCAGTTGTAAGCACCTGATCCACTTTCTGTAGTGCAGGTTTTCCTTGCCGTAATTCTTGTAATACTTCCTGACGCTGTACCTTCGCTTCTGCACCCTTGAACTCACCGATGGCTTCAACAATAGTTTCGTGTGCTTTGGCTTTCTTTTCCCGTTCTTCTGGTGATAAATCGGTACGCTCTAGCTGCTCTTTTAAGAGTTTGGCAGCTTCCTGACGTTGCTTATGTGCTGCCTGATTGTGGTCGTTATTCACAATTTCATGGGCATTTGCATGCATTTGATCTATATCTTTGCTTGTAATATTATGTTTATTACCATCTTCATCAATAATCTGGCCATTGCCACTCAATGCTTGAGATACACTTCTCATTTGCCTGACCTCTGCTGTCTTCAGGAATAGCGATGCAGACTTCAATGCAGCAGCAACCGTTATCTCATCTTTCATTTCCTGGCTAATCGGTGTTCGGCTGTGCTCTCGCATGTCCTTCTCGGCTTTTTCTTCCTCCTTGAGTTGTTCAGTGGAAAGCTTAATGCTCTGTTGGAGAGAGGCAATGAGCCCTTCGTCTCGCGCCATTTCAGGCTTTTCGCGTTCCGCCTGTAATTGGCTTTCTTTAAGCTTTATGTCATTTTCTAATGCTGCACTCATAATTTCCATCCTTACAAAAAGTTACCGCTTAATTATACTATAAATTTCCTTTTGTCTCAAGCATCTATAGTAAATTTATGCTTCCTACAACTGTTGGAAAGTGGTGACTTTTCAATGCTAGCTAACCTCAGTTTTGGATAAGCAAAACTTATCCAAAACTGAGGTTCCTTATTTTTGCGTTCCTGCATTATGTATCTTTAGATACATCTAAAGATGTATTGCAGGGGGAAATGCCGCGCAATGCCTGCTTTATGCAGCATTGCTTGCACTCAAGCATAGTCTGCTCACATTGCAACCTAACCAATTCTTGAACTGTGAGCAGTATACTGTCATCCGCTAACGAAAATTAACGGGTAGGGCCATCCTTACGCAAACGCTTTGCCGTGCCTTGATGGGAACTGCTATTAACAAGGGAAGTAGGCGAGAATGTCGGTATTGTTTCAGGTGTATCGTGAAGAGCAATAGGCGATGTTCCTGTTAATAGTGCTGCAAGTCCTCCTGTTGGTGTGGATTCTTCGTTAAAATCGCTAAGGAGTGAAGACCTGCCGCTTCTATCAAGAGCAGGTAGATTTTTATTTGTGGGCTGGTCTGGAGTGGTATATTGCCACTGGGATTCTGGTATATTTGGCAGAATATTTTCGTTCTGCTCAGTGGTAGTTGAAGTAGTAGTTGAAGTAGTAGTTTCGTTGAGAGCGCGTTTTGGCATGGAGCTATTCTTTCGTCTATTTGTTAATAAAAATTAATATATATACCCAATGTACACGACAATAAAGTTAATATCAATTAATAATTATTAAATATTATAATAATTTTTTAATATTTTTAGGGGCGCCCTTATGCAATAAAAACGATAATAGGGTTTATTAACCCTGTGACTGCGCATATTTGCGCTCACTGTGTGGTGGAATCCCTGCGTTTTAGATAAACGTAGCTTATCCAATGAGGGTATACAGCTATAGAAAAGGCCGGGATAAAGCGCAAGAAGGGGGAGATATTGCCACTGTGCAGGAACTGCTCGGGCACCATGATGTGGCCACTACACGGCACTATGTGCATGTGACAAGAAAAGATCTTAGAACGGCAATGGAAAAACAATTATCTGCACAAAATCCGCAGAATAACAAAGAGGGCACAGAATGAACGGCACTAACCTATTGATAAAATGGTCGGAACGACAGGATTTGAACCTGCGACCCCTAGACCCCCAGTCTAGTGCGCTACCAGGCTGCGCTACGCTCCGTTACATGTGGTGTTTAGGCTATCGAGTATAGTCCTTACCGCTTGTTTGTAAACATGCTTGCAGCAGATTACGCGATATGCGCAAATTGTCAAGGATTCCTTGGATATTCTGTGTATTAATTGATGGAGATGCCGATATATCGTTGTCTTGATGATGGGAGGAGGTCTCTGTGGGAAGGCCAGGTTGCAAGCTATCCATTAATCCAGAAGCGGGGCGTATAGAAGCCAGCACCGCTTGCACCCCTTTGATAGTGTATTTTTTGTTATACAATAACGTTTTTATTTGCTGTAAAACAACAATATCCTGTGGGCGATAATAGCGCCTTCCCCGATGCTTCTCTGGTGTAATTTGTGGAAATTTTGTTTCCCAGAAACGCAATACATAATGCGGTACATCAAGTTGCTCTGCCACTTCACCAATAGTACGAAGTGCGTCAGACGTTTTAGAATCAGCACGGGATGGTGGTTTCATACTGCCTGGTTATATTAATTCTCATCCGTATTCAGATGGTTAATACGTTTTTTCACGATATTGGAGGCATAAAAACTCACGACATTACGCGGGAGAATGCTTGCTTCCTCTTTGGTTTTGGGATTGCGTCCAACACGTTCCTTTTTGCGTCGCACCTGAAAACTGCCAAAAGACGAAATCTTGACGATGTCTTCCGCCTCTAAGGCGGTAATAATTTCTTCAAACAACGAATCTACCAACTCTGATGATTCGGCGAAAGAAAGGCCAATCTCGCGGTAAATAATATCGGCAAGATAGGCACGGGTAACGGTATTTTTCTCTGTATCATCCATCATAATTCTCCTCGAATACTACTTAACTAACGGGTGTAGGGGTATGAGTCAAGTAATGTTTTATTCTTACTTTAGGAAACAAACAACAATCGCTTATATCACCATCTGGCGATGGCCGTTCCCCAGCACAGGCCGCCGCCAATTGCCCCCATTACAACCAGATCCCCCTTATGGATCGCGTTTCCCTGCACCATCCGTTCCAGTGCCAGCGGAATGGATGCAGCCGATGTATTGGCATGTTCCCCCAGAGTGAGGGCAACTTTTTCAATAGGAAGTTGCAACCGTTTGGCTACAGAAGTTAAGATACGGATGTTCGCCTGGTGTGGAATAAATAGGTCAATATCGTTGGTAGTTAGATGGTTGGCAGCAAGTGCCGCCAGGACGCTATCACTGATTTTTTCGACCGCATGTTTAAATACTTCCTGGCCCACCATACGCAGTTTGCCCGCAGTGCCCGTGGATGCAACGCCACCATCAGTATACAGCAGGTTGCCATAGGTGCCATCGGCATAGAGATGGGTGGAAAGCACTTGGCTGGTGTGATGATCACTATCGCCTGCTTGCAGGATAACAGCCCCGGCACCATCGCCAAATAATACGCAGCTAGCGCGGTCTTCCCAATCTACCAGGCGTGACATTGCATCTGCACCAATCACCAGGGCCGTTTTTGCCTGTCCGCATTTGATAAAATTATCGGCAGTTGCTAGTGCATAAATAAATCCGGCGCATACGGCCTGGAGATCAAATGCTGCTCCGTGCTTTATGCCTAGCAATGCCTGCACTTTCGTGGCAGTGGAAGGAAAGCTGTTGTCGGGTGTGGTAGTGGCGACAATCACTAGGTCAATAGCAATTGCTTCAATGCCTGCGGATTGTATCGCCTGCCTTGCAGCCTCGGCGGCCATATCGGAAGTGAGTTGACGCGGAGAAATAATGTGACGCTGACGGATACCGGTGCGGCTGACAATCCACTCATCGCTGGTGTCAACACGCGTGGCAAGTTCGTGATTGCTGATAATGTTTTCCGGTAAATAAGCACCTACTCCGGCAATGTAAGATATGGATGCCATTGTGTTCGTTCCTTTCCTGGGTTACGGGGCTTCCATTAGCAGCGGAGAAGCCACCTGGTGTGAATGGGCAACCTCGTCAATAATTTTATTATTAATGGTATGGGCTGCCAGTTCAATAGCCACGCATATAGCACTGGAAAGGCCAAGCGCATCGGCACCGCCATGGCTTTTAACAATAATGCCATTTAAGCCCACTAGCATTGCACCATTATAAAAACGGTGGTCAATACGGCTGAAGAATTTGGTGAGGGCAGGGCGAGCAAGCAGGCAGCCGATACGGGCAAGTAGCGAACTTCTAAATGCCTGTTTCATAAAATCACGGCAAATTTTAGCCGTTCCCTCGGCAGTTTTTAGGGCAATATTGCCAGAAAACCCATCAGTAACCACAACATCGGCAGTGCCTTCGGCGATATCATTGCCTTCTACATAGCCAATAAAATTCAGAGGAACTGCTGTTTCCTTGAGGAGTGCTGCTGCTGACTTCACCACCTCATTGCCTTTGACATCTTCAGAACCAATGTTAAGCAAGCCAATCGTAGGCGACTCGACCTTCAGCATCACGCGTGCAAACGCATTCCCCATCAGTGCAAACTGGAAAAGGTTGTCAGAGTTGCAATCAACATTCGCCCCTAAATCCAGCATCACTGTTTTGCCACGTATAGTAGGCATAATGGTGCAGATTGCCGGACGGTCAATACCAGGTAGGGTTTTTAGTACAATCTTCGACATCGCCATAAGCGCGCCGGTATTGCCAGCGGAAACCATTGCGGCCGCTTCCCCACTATTGACTGCGTCAATCGCTAAGCGCATACTGGAACGCTTGCCCTGGCGCAGTGCCGTAGAGGGTTTGTCATCCGGGGAAACCACCGCTTCGGCATGCATGATACGGCTGACGGACTGTAACTTGGGATAGCCAGGCAACAACGCAGCCAGCGTAGCTTCATCGCCATAAAGCAAGAATTGCACATCAGGGTAGGCTGCATGTGCATTTTCTGCTCCGGCCAGCACTGCATGAGGAGCGTTATCTCCACCCATTGCATCTAGCGCAATAATAAGTTTCGTATCGGAAGCCGTGGTCACAACACTACATGTCTGAGATTGAACCTACGGAACTATGCGTTTGCCGCTTCTTCCGTGTCACTATCGCCGGAACTGGCAAATACCTGGCGGTTGTTGTAATATCCATCAGGCAAGGATATGTGATGTGACAGTTTATACTCGCCCGTTGTTGCGTCCACCACTACATTGATGGCACCTAGCGCATGATGGGAGCGGCGCATATTACGCTTCGACTTGGATGTTTTTTTCTTAGGAACGGCCATGTTAACCTCGCGAACAATTGAAATGATCCAAAAAATACTGGATTTAAAGGCTGCTTTATAATATAGAATTTTTACTAAATCCAGTTAAAATAAGAAGAATAGCAAAACAATTTTCATAAACCCCGTTTTTTCTAGGGAGACTCCTTACCGCCGTGAGATATTTGCCTTCTATACGCGTTTTTTCCAGGGTTGTTATCCTGCTTCTGCCACTTCTGCTTGCCTCCTGCTTGAAGGCGGTGGAATCACGCGGTTATACGCTGGAGGAAGTGAATGTCGCGCAAGTGCAGCCACAGCTTAGCACTAAAGAGGATGTGTTGCAGTTGTTGGGTACGCCTTCCTCAAAATCGTATTTTGGCAAGGATACCTGGTTCTATATTTCGTCTAAAGCCGAGAAAATTGCTTTCATGAACGCGAAAACCATTGAGCAGCATGTAATTGGTATCGAATTTAATGAGATTGGCAAGGTTACCGCTGTGCAGCATTATGCGTTGAGTGACGCCCATAACGTGCAGTTTGTGAAAGATGTTACGCCAACTGAAGGAAGTGATACCGGTGCTGTGGGGCAGATACTGGGTAATGTTGGGCGGTTTAACCCGGCGGATGGCCAGGCGACACCGCGCACCACGCCTCGGACAGAACTTCCGTATTAAGAGGTGTGATCCCGCCCAATAAAGGAGAAACCCTGTGCGGTTGCTAGTGTTTTTTATCGCTATTGTGGTAGGTCTATTCCTCTTTCCAGTAAGTGCTTCTGCCTTCGAACTGGGAATGCCTATTGCCTGCAACTATGGCAAAGACTGTTTCATCCAGAATTATGCCGATAATGATCCGGGTAGCGATGCGCAGGATTATCAGCATGGGCGTTTAACCTATGATGGTCATGATGGTACCGATTTTCGCCTGCGGGATTATCGTGCCATGCAGCAAGGCGTTGCAGTGATTGCGGCGGCAGATGGGGTGGTGGAGCGGGTGCGGGATGGCATGAAAGATATCAATGTCAACCAGATCGGCAAAGATACGGTCATGAAGAAAGGCTGTGGTAATGCGGTGGTGCTGCGCCATGCAGAAGGGTTCAGTAGCTTCTATTGCCATATGAAACAAGGCAGTGTTGTTGTTAAGCCAGGCCAGAAGGTGAAAAAAGGCCAAAAGCTGGGCGATATTGGGCTCTCAGGTTTAACCGAGTTTCCGCATGTGCATTTTGGGGTGTTAGATGATGGTCAGAAGGTGGATCCGTTCACCGGCAACCCGTTAGACGGAAAGGGGGAGGCGTGGCATCCGCTATGGGATGCGCGCACCGCCGCAATGCTCCGTTATATTCCTACTGGCCTGTTAAACAGTGCGTTTTCCCCTGTTATCCCAGAGCCAGAAGCAGCAAGAGAAGGGAAATATACAGCGAGCTATGCAAATATCTATACTGACCTGCTGATTTTTTGGGTGGAGATATTTGGCATCCAGCCGGAAGATGAGATCACACTGGTGATTGCTGATCCGGGGGGAGGGGTGATAGCCGAGAAAACCAGCATTATCCCACGCTATAAGGCAGTGTTTTTCCAGTATATCGGCAAAAAGCGGCGGCCACAGGGGCCATGGGCGCAGGGCACTTATACGGGTAGAGCAATCCTCAAACGTAAAGGCGAGACGGTGCTTAATGAGGTGCGGCTTATCGAATTGAAGTAGCAAGCATGGATTCGGCCAAAGTAGTAAGAGTGGTTTGCCTTACCGTTTTCAGCCGCTCCACCTGCAAGATCGCACGGATATGTTCCAGGCTTCTGGTAATATCATCATTCACAATTACATAGTCATATTCGTGCCAATGGCTGATTTCAGCGGTAGCTTTAGCCATGCGGGCATTGATGGTTGCTTCACTATCTTGCCCACGCCCACGTAAGCGGCGTTCTAGTTCTTCCATTGAAGGAGGGAGGATAAAAATGCTGACAACATCATCGGGGGCGTGCTTGGCCAGTTGACGCCGTCCTTGCCAGTCTATATCAAACAGCACATCTCTGCCTTGTGCTAGCTGCTCTTCCACTTTTTTGCGCGGCGTACCATAGGAAGCACCAAAAACTGTGGCATATTCCAGCAACGCATCGTTGTGAACCATAGTCTCAAAGTAGGGTTGACTAGTGAAATAATAATGTATTCCTTCGGTTTCGCCAGGGCGACGTTCACGTGTGGTAACGGAAATGGAGAGTGCCAACTCGCTTTCCTGTTCAAGCAATAAACGGGAGAGCGTAGTTTTCCCCGCCCCAGAAGGAGAGGAAAGAACAAGCATTAAACCGCGACGGTGGTGCATAACAATAGGATAGCACTGTGCTATGGGGTGTTGAGGGCAGTGTTTGTAAGTGAATGGGCGGTTTTTAGGTTGTAAATACCAAAAAAACCACCCTATTCACGGAAAATACAGGCAGAGCCTACGATTCCGCATTGCGCTTGCGATCGAGCTTGCGTCTTCTACGAATGGATTCGGCACTCTTGCGCACTTTTGCCTCGGACGGCTTTTCAAAGTGACGCCCCATTTTCATTTCACGGAAAATGCCTTCCCTTTGCATCTTCTTTTTAAGTGCCCGCAAAGCTTGTTCTATATTATTAGAATGGACAACGACTTGAACCAGTTTCTCTACCCCCTTTCCTTCATAACAAATGGTTTGCAATATTTAGTGTAAGTCGGATAACCTAGCATATAATTTAGGGGGCGTATAGTCCTAAAATAGGCTTTGAGGGTAAAATGTTAGAAAATGAAATGAAAACCAGGCTATTGCAGGAAATGTTGTTGCATGTGCCCTTTGATGGCTGGCAGGAATCTACCTTAAATAATGCTGCGAAAACCTTGGCTATCAGCCCGGTAACGGTAGCGATGCTCTTCCCAGGGGGTGTTGTCGATGTGATTGATTTCTTTGCCGACACGGCTGATCATGCCATGGAAGAGGCCGTGGCATCATTGCCGCTTGGCAGAATGAAAGTGCGGGAAAAGATTGCAGCAGCCCTAAGGTTGCGCTTAGAGCAGGGGAAGAAACACCATAATGCCATCCGTCGGGCAATGGTTATCTATGCTATGCCGCAGCATATGGCGCGGGCATCACGCGTGATGTGGCGCACGGCGGATCGAATATGGTATGCGATAGGCGATAATGCTACGGATCACAACTATTACACCAAGCGCCTAACATTGATGGGTGTGTATAGCACCACCTTGCTCTTCTGGTTGGATGATATGTCAGAAAACTATGAGGAAACCTGGGAATTTCTTGACCGCCGTATAGAAAATGTCATGCAGTTTGGTAGGTTCTCAGCAAAAATCTGCGATATATTAGGGGTCAAAAGAATTAACAGCTAATAATATTTTTGTATTATATGTAACCTCAGTTTTGGATAAGCTTTGCTTATCCAAAACTGGCATGATATTGA
>CAZXPG010000019.1:0-26966 GCA_964643145.1 uncultured Rickettsiales bacterium | reverse complement strand
TGTTCAATTTACAGCTGATTTATATGGGACAGCTAAATTGAGGACATGCCCTAATGCTAATAATAAGCGTTCCAGCTCTTTTTCTGAGATAATACGATCACGGCCAGGGGGCTGTTTGGGTTTCTTCAAATCTAACATGGGATTCTCAGCCATCCAGTTCCACTCGATACGGGCAGCCTTTAACAGCGAGCCGATAAGGGTGAGTTCCCGGTTTATACTTCCAGCACTAACAGTCTGCCTGCCAATCCACGCCTGCAAATCTTCACAGCACAGATCACACAGCATGATATCAGCTACAGGGTCACGCCCCAGTTTTTTAGCCTGATATCTTCCCATCTCCATCCTTTTTTTGTTGGGCTAATTTCTTCAGCGTAACGGCGCATCGCTTCCCGCAAGCTATGTGATGCCAACAAACCGGGATGTTTGCCAAGCTGCTGCTCGGCATTAAGTGCCCAAGCCTGAGCCTCAATTTTTGTATTGAAGGTTTTTGATCGGTAGCTGCCTTTTATCCTAACTTCTGCTACCCACTTTTTCCCACGCTTCCGTAGTGCTGCCATATATTCCCTGTCGTAAATTAATCGCAATTTAGTCGTAAAATTACGGGAGTCGTAGGGAATTATTGCACAGATTACAACATAAAAATCCTAGGAAACGGGAGCCACAGGGAGAAAATGGACGCTATAGGGAGTAAATAGAAAAGTAAGGATGGTGCCCCTGGCCGGACTCGAACCAGCACGCCTTGCGGCAGTAGATTTTGAGTCTACCGCGTCTACCAATTTCACCACAGGGGCCTCTATCTCAAGGAAGGAGAGATAGTTATACACGGTGTATCGTGGTTTGTCAAAAGAAGCCTGTAGGATTCCGATAAATTTTTTGCTGGCGTAAATTGCGCTGAGGCTTTAGGATACATCACAATAGAATCAGTATAATAAGGAGAAGATGATGGCTGTAGCAAAAATTGGGGTGATTGGTGCTGGGGATATTGGGTTTAACTTGGCGGAAGTGCTGGCATTGCAAGGCTATGAGGTGGTGGTGCATAACCGTTATCATGAGGTGGATGGCAAGCCAAGCCCTTATTGGTTAAGTAAGCTGGGAACAGTGATGGATATGAATGATTCATTGCAGCTTCCAGGGTGCTGCGATGTGCGCTTAACCCATCAGTTGGAAGATTTAGACGGTGCTTTTGCCGTGGTGATTACGGCAGGAGCGAAACGTACGCATATTGATGAAACGCGGGAAGAGCTGGCCGGTAAAAATGCTGTTATTATGCAAGGCTACGCAGCCTTTATTGCCCGTAACCCAGATAGCCTGATTATGATTGTTTCTAATCCGGTAGATTCACTCACCCAGTGCCTGGTGGAAGAAGTGGCGCAGCGTAGCGGGCGCAGCAAAGATGAAATTGGCCGCAAGATTATAGGGGTTTCCTATATTGATACAATGCGTTTGAAGAATGCGGTAAAGGAGTTTTTGAGCGAACACCATCCGCATATCACCCGGCCGGTTGTAGAAGGGTTGGCACTGGGTGAGCATGGGCCAAGCATGGTGCCGCTCATCAGCCATGTACAGATTAACGGCCAGCCCCTTGCTGATTTTGCTAACAGTGCCCAAATTGAGGCAATTTTCCGCAGTACGGTGATTCGCGGTAATGATATTATCAAACTGACTGGTGCTTCATCGGTGGTAGGGCCTGCCCATGCGGTGATGCATATGATTACCGCCATTGCAACACAGAAACAGGTGGCTTTGCCCTGCTCCGTATGGGATGGCAACCGTGCTATTGGCAAGCTGGCAGTGTTTGAAGAAGGGGCAGTATCGCATATTGGGCACGTGCCTATGACGCCCGAGGAAGAAGAAAAACTGCGCGCCAGTGAGGAGACGCTTGACAAGCAGTATACAGCGATTATGGCACGGGTAAAAAGCATGGCTTTGTAAAAGCCGCGCCTTTCTACCCATCTTCGAGATGCAGCATTAACCCCATACCGGTCAGGATGCTGATGGCTACTGGTGCCCAGGCGGCCAGAATAATAGGGATGCTGCCGGAAAGGCCAAGTGCTGCCACTAAGTCGGACGTGAAGTAGATCACAAATCCTACGAAAATGCCGCTGCTCATTAACAAACCTGTGCGGCCTTTGCGTGGGGGGCGCAGCGAGAATACCGCCGCAATAAACACCATAGCACATAGCAGAAAGGGCGTTACCAGCAATGAATGCCAGTGGAGGGAGTGACGCAGGGCAGAGAAACCTGCTGCTTTCAGGGTGCGGATAAAACTGGGAAGTTCCCAGAATGAAATCGCCTCTGGCGAAGCAAAACTATCTTGCAACTGGCTGATAACCAGATTCGTGGGAAGGGCGTAGGTTTCATATTGCTGTGCCAGCTTGCCTGGTGCTGTTAGCATGGCATGTTTAAACCACCATTGCTTATCGGCGATAGCGGCTTCTTCCGCGTCAATACGCGAAACCAGCTTATATTCAGGCGTGAAGGTAAATAAAGTCACATCGTAGAGTTGCAAATTACTCTGATTGACATGCAGCGCATGGATAATACTGGTTCCCGCATCCTTGTTTTTCTCGCGCAACCAAACCCCAGAAGAAGAAACGGCCAGCATACTATCATTGCCATGCACATATTTCGATTCAATCTGTTCAAAACGGGTCAGCATAGCGGCCGAGAACGGGTTGAATACTGTTACCAACACCACCCCCATGATGAATGAGGCCATAATGGCAGGCATTAGAAATTGCCAGGCCGATACACCAGCAGCACGCGCCACAATCAACTCGCAGGTGCGTGTCAGCTTGGAGAAGGTAAAGATCCCGCCAAGCATCACAGCAAAAGGCATAAGCTGATGCACAAGATAGGGCCATTTGAGCAACACCATTTCCAGGATAATGCCGAATGGAACCTCTTTGCCGTAAGAACGCCGGATGGTTTCCAGCGTATCGGTCAAAAGGATAAGGGAAGAGATAACCAGAAAAACAATGGCCACCCCCATCAGAAATTGGCGGCCTATATAAAAAGAAAGGGTAACGGGCAAACGCATGATAACCGGTAGATTCAGATAAAGGGGTTACGTTCATTCAACACGGTATTATACCGGAAATCAAGTCTTATCATGCAGTTTCGTTGCCAAGCATCGCTGCTGTATGATGCGCAATCATCCGCTCTTCGTTGGTGGGAATAGTATACACAGCAACGGGGCTATGGCTGCTGCTAATAGGGTGTGTGTTGGCATTATTGGCCACATCATCAAGCTGAATTCCCATCCATTGTAAGGGGGCGGTGATGTGTGCGCGGATGGCGGGGGCGTTTTCGCCAATCCCTGCCGTAAATACCAGCATATCCAGCCCACCCATCAGGGCCACAAGTGCCCCAATTTCCTGGGTGGCGCGGTTACAGAACAGAGCAACAGCTTCCTTAGCCGCAGGAGCCGCGCTCTGCAATAATTCCTGCATGTTATTAGAGATGCCAGAAACACCAAGCAGCCCCGATTCATGGTAGAGGAGTGTTTCAATCTCGCTTGGGGTCATGCGTTTTTCTTGCAATAAATAGAGGATAACACCAGGATCAATACTGCCAGAGCGCGTACCCATTACCAGCCCATCCAGGGCAGTGAACCCCATGCTGGTGGCAAAAGAGCGGCCATTTTTCATGGCACACATGCTCGCCCCATTACCCAGATGCGCCACAATCACGCGTGCAGGCAGCGGCGTTCCCGTATAATGGGGCAGGATGCTAGCAATATATTCATAGGATAGCCCATGAAAGCCGTAACGTATGATCCCTTCCTCGCTCAGTGTACGCGGCAGGGCATAGAGACGCATGATCCGGCTTTCACTGGCATGGAAGGCGGTATCGAAACAGGCCACCTGCAACAGGGCGGGAAACCGGTGTTGCAACGCGCTAATGGCTGCAAGATTAGCAGGCTGGTGCAGTGGGGCAAGCGGTGTGAGTGCGCGTAAATCCTTCATCACTTCGGGCGTTATGGCAACCGGACGGATATAATGCCGCCCACCATGCACGACGCGGTGGCCTGCGGCACGTAGCACAATAGAGGAAGGAAGCTGTGTTACCCAGCCAAGCAATGCTGCTAGTGCTGCCGGATGGCCGCTGTCATCAAGAGGATGATTCTGGAGTGCAGCTCCTGCTGCATCCGTGAGGGAAAAATACGGCGAGGTGCGTATCTGGGTGATTTTTCCCTGATAGACAAGGGGAAGCGACAGCTCCAGCGCAAATAGCGCGAATTTGATGCTGGAAGAACCTGAATTGATGATAAGGATTACATCCATCTGTTACATCACATCTAACACCGCTTTTATCATGGTTTCCAGCTCGGTTTCACTCACGGTGAAAGGAGGCATCAGGTAGATGACGTTACCAAAAGGGCGTAGCCATACGCTCTGTTCCACAAAACGGGCACGTAGTTGCAGAATCTCAACCGGCGTCATCGGTTTTTCTACCACACCAATCGCACCTTTCACCCGCACATCCTGTACGCCGTCCTTCCGGCGGCAGGCACTTAACCCTTCCCACAGTTGCGCTTCAATCGCTTCCACCTGCGCTAAGCGCGGCTCCTGCTCGAACAGGTCAAGCGAGGCATTGGCAGCGGCACAGGCTAGCGGGTTGGCCATGAACGTGGGGCCGTGCATGAAGGCTTTATCGGCATCGTCAGAAAGAAATGCCGCAAACACCTCTTCGGTGGCAATTGTGGCGGCAAGCGGCAATACCCCACCGGTGAGTGCCTTGCCGACACACATAATATCAGGGGTGATGGCTGCTTCATCGCAGGCAAACATCAGGCCGGTGCGGCCAAAGCCGGTGGCAATTTCATCGGCAATAAAGAGGATGTCATGATTTTTGCAGATACGGTATATTTCTGCCAGCACATCCGGCGAATGGAATTTCATCCCGCCTGCGCATTGCACCAGCGGCTCAATGACGATAGCGGCGGTGTTTTTGCGAATATCTTTCACCAGCTGGTCAAATTCAGTGAAGCTATATTCGCCAAACGGAATATCCCAGAGATATTGTTTAGGCGTATAGTTATTGAAACTATGGTGCATTCCGTCTGGGTCAGCCAGTGACATGACTCCCATCGTATCGCCATGATAGCCATGCCGGAAACTGAGGAACTTGGTTTTGTTTTTATCTCCCCGGTTGCGCCAGTATTGCACCGCCATTTTCATCGCCACTTCCATTGCCACCGAACCGGAATCCGAGAAAAACACACGGGTTAGGCCAGCAGGAGCAATATTGCTCAGGCGCGAGGCAAGCCGGTATGCCGGTTCATGGGCAAGCCCGGCAAACATCACATGCGGCAGGGTGGAAAGCTGTTTTGTTACAGCATCCACAATATGTGGGTGGTGATAACCATGGCACATGCTCCACCAGGAGGCGGTAGCATCAAGCAGCCTGCGCCCATCAGCCAGGTGAATATAGCTTCCTTCCCCGCCCACCACCTGCAACGGGGGTAGTGCTGTCTGCATCTGGGTGTAAGGATGCCAAATATGGGCAGCGCCGGTGTGGAACCAATCAGGAGAGGTTAGTTTATCATTCATGCTAGGGTTCCTACCACATCCATTGCCTGAATCCCCAATCGGGTGAAGAGGGTTTTGTCTTTATTCATTGCCGGGTTTGGGGTGGTGAGGAGTTTCTCGCCGTAGAAAATGGAGTTTGCCCCAGCAAAGAAACAGAGTGCCTGGGCTTCTTCATGCATGTCTTCACGTCCGGCGGAAAGCCGTACAAACGACGCTGGCATCAGGATGCGCGCCACGGCAATAGTGCGGATAAAATCGAAAATATCAGGTTTCTCTGCTTGCATGAGCGGGGTGCCTTCCACCTGTACCAGCAGGTTAATCGGTACGGATTGCGGATGTTCGGGCAGGTTGGCCAGCGTCATCAGCATTCCGGCGCGGTCTTCCTGTGTTTCGCCCATGCCAATAATGCCGCCACAGCAGACATTAATCCCGGCACTACGCACATTCTCTAGCGTATCCAGCCTGTCTTGGTAGGTACGGGTAGTGATGATTTCGCTGTAGAATTGTTCGGATGTATCAATATTATGATTGTAATAATCAAGCCCTGCGTCTTTCAGTGCATGCGCCTGTTCGGTGTTCAACATGCCAAGCGTGACGCAGGTTTCCATACCCAGTGTTTTCACCTCGCGGATCATAGCGGTGACCGCCGGCAAGTCACGGTCATGCAGGCTGCGCCATGCCGCCCCCATGCAGAAGCGGCTGCTGCCTGCCTCCTTGGCTTTTTTGGCCTCCACGACGACCTGCTCAATATCCAGCAATGCCTGTTTAGAAAGGCCAGTATCATAATGGGCGGATTGCGGACAATATTTACAGTCTTCTGGGCAGGCACCGGTTTTGATGCTGAGCAAGGTGCTGATCTGCACTTCATTGCTGTTGAAATGCTGGCGGTGAATTGTGTGTGCCTTGAACAATAAATCATTGAATGGCAGTGAAAATAACGCCATAATCTCAGGCAGTGTCCAGTCATGGCGAAGGGGTGTTGTTGTCATAATGGCCCGTGATAATGTGGTGATTACGAAGTGACACTCCTGTTACTCATATAGCAAATCAATATAAAATGCCAGCATTAGAAGAATTTACGCACGCCGCATTGCAAGAAATTATTAATAAAGGCCGTTACCGCCAGCCTCAAGCCGTGCGCCGCCTTGAGGGGGCGTATGTGGAAGTGGATGGAAAACGCTATCTTTCCTTTGCCTGTAACGACTATCTGGGGCTATCGCACCATCCGCATGTTAAAGAGGCAGCGATTCGGGCGGTGCAGGACTATGGTTCAGGAGCGGGGGCTTCCCGTATGGTGACGGGTAACCATCCGCTCTATAGTGAACTGGAGGCCAAACTTGCCACATTGAAAGGTACGGAAAGCGCTTGTGTGCTGGGCAGCGGTTATCTGGCTAATAGTGGGGTGATTGCCGCATTAATGGCAGAGGGCGACCTGATTCTAGCGGATAAGCTTAGCCATGCCTGCCTGCTTGACGGTGCGAAGCTTTCCGGTGCCACGCTCAGGCGTTTCCCGCATAACAGCCTCTCTATGTGTGAGAAACTGCTGGCACGGGAACGCCATCATTACCGCCATTGTTTGCTGGTAACGGAAACTATTTTCAGCATGGATGGCGATAAAGCCCCGATAGAGGCGCTTGCTAGACTCGCTAAACAGTATGATAGCTGGCTTTTAACCGATGATGCGCATGGGCTGGGCGTGGCAGAGTCGCACAAGGCAGATATCCAGATGGGCACACTCTCGAAAGCGGCGGGAAGCTATGGCGGCTATGTATGCGGTTCTTCAGGGCTTATTGACTATCTGAAGAACAGCACTCGCAGCCTGATATTTTCCACCGCTCTACCACCTATGGTGGTTGCCAGTGCTATTGCCGCTTTGGATGTTATCACCGAAGATGCGGCACTCACCCGCAAGCCGCTTGCACATGCCAGGCTGTTTACCTCGCTGCTTGGGCTGCAACCGGCGGAAAGCCCGATTGTGCCAGTGATAGTAGGGGCGGAAGAAACGGCACTTGCTGCCGCCAACCGTCTCAGGCAGCAGGGTTTCTGGGTGGCTGCTATCCGCCCTCCCACGGTTCCTCCCCATAGCTCACGGCTGCGCTTTGCCTTCACCAGTAACCACACGGAAGAAGATATTATCCGACTGGCGGCCGCGATACAGCAGGAGGGTAGTATTGTCATCCCT
This sequence comes from uncultured Rickettsiales bacterium, assembly GCA_964643145.1. GTDB lineage: Bacteria > Pseudomonadota > Alphaproteobacteria > Rickettsiales > Arcanibacteraceae > CAZXPG01. Next base: position 19,250 of record CAZXPG010000019.1, on the reverse strand, counting down.
GGGATATAACAAAACCTCAGTTTTGGATAAGCTTTGCTTATCCAAAACTGAGGTTAACAAAGCCCTGTTAATGCTGCCAATGGCCAGATTGCTTTAACGCATCCACCACCTCTTTAGGCATATAATTTTCATCATGTTTGGCAAGTAATTCGTCTGCGATAAAGACACGGTCAGCCCCGAGTCTGCCTTTGGCAACCATTCCCTGGCCTTCACGAAAAAGCGCAGGTAGCAGCCCTTTGAAATATATTGGGACGGTATTTTTCCCATCAGTAATCACAAAATGCGTAGAGAGGCCATCGGCTTCCGTGCGGACACTCCCTGTCTCTACCAATCCCCCTATGCGGATTAGTGCTGGATGCGAGGGAGGCAATGCCATCAGTTCTGTTGGGCTGTAGAAAAACACCATATTGCTGCGAAAATTATACAGCACCAACACTATACCCGCCGCCAGGCACAACAGGCCGACAATAATCAATAGCAGCCGCTGGTGTTTAGGTGCCATGATGGTGCCCCTGCAAAGCAGCAAGTATCTTTTTTTGCCGCAGCACATGCCAAACACTCTGCCAGGCCAAGCCTGCCATCATGAGGGCAGCAAACACAAAAGAAGCCACAACAAAATAGAGGGTATATTCCATCAGAATACGGGAATGCCTGGAGTAAAAACAGTAGAACGTGGCGTACCCGGAGGGATTCGAACCCCCGACCAACGGATTAGAAATCCGTTGCTCTATCCGGCTGAGCTACGGGTACGCAGCGATAGTGGTGTTACTTAGATAAACGAGATACCTGAAGGATACAAGCATTATCTCACAGGCCGCATACAAAAACTCACCATACATGATGAGCGATACGTATACACTATTGACAATCTAAATAAAACTAGCCATTTTATTGCATTTATCCCACATGATTTCATCGAAGCCGTGTAGGAGCCATCGTTATTTCACCATACCCATAGCACGCATCCCCTATATGAGTAGTATATGACTGAAAATTCTACCGATACTATCGTTATCGCGGCCTTTTATCATTTCGCCCATCTGCCTGATTTTGAGAAAATGAAAGAGCCCTTGCTGGCATTCTGCAACGAGCATCGGTTAAAAGGCACGGTTTTATTAGCGAAAGAAGGTATCAACTCCACTATTTCTGGCTCGCGGGAAGCTATTGACGCGCTCTATACCTATCTGCGGAGTGACACACGGCTAGCAGGGTTGCAGGCAAAAGAAAGTTTTGCGGCAGTACAGCCTTTTCTGAAAATGAAGGTGCGCCTAAAGCGTGAAATTGTAGCGATGGGGGTAGATGATCTTGACACCGACAATTACCGTGGCGATTACATCCCTCCTCAAGAGTGGGATGCGTTTATCAGCAATCCTGATGTTATCGTGGTTGATACGCGCAACTATTATGAGGTGGGTGTCGGCACGTTCACCGGAGCTATTGATCCGAGAACTACCAGTTTCCGCCAGTTTCCTGCCTGGGTAGATGAGCATTTGGCAGATTGTAAAGAGAAAAAAATTGCCATGTACTGCACAGGTGGTATACGCTGTGAGAAATCGACGGCCTATCTGAAGCAAAACGGTTTCAAGCATGTTTATCACCTACAAGGCGGTATCCTGCAATATTTTGAAGATACCAAGAATGTTAATGGAAAATGGCAGGGTGATTGTTTTGTATTTGACGACCGCGCTATGGTTGACAGCAATCTTAACCCTAGCAACAATGTGCTGTGCCCAACATGCCAAAGCAGTTTAACAACTGATGATATCAAACATTCCCCCTTGCACGAAGGGGTACGCTGCTCCCAGTGCCGGGGGCTTGAGCGCACCACACACTGCTATGGTGATATTTAATTTATATTATTGCTATGGATCTGCATACTTCTTTATCTCCTCCCCGTGCTATCATCATTGTGGTTGGCAATGAAAAGGGCGGAGCAGGAAAAACCACGTCTGCAATGCATCTGATTATCAGCCTGTTATCCTTAGGATTCAATGTAGGGAGTGTCGATGTCGATGTACGTCAGCTTTCCCTGTCACGTTATTTGGAAAACCGTGCTGCCACGATGAAAGCAAAAGGGCTGACGCTTCCCATGCCAGAACATTATGCTATTGAGCGCAGCCTTAAACCCACGCTTGCTGAGATAAAGCAGGAAGAGGAAGAACGACTTGTGGCCGTATTCCGGGCTATGCTGCTGCACAAAGATTTTATTGTCATTGATACGCCGGGTAATAACAGTATCCTTTCACAGCTTGCACATTCTTATGCAGATACGGTGATCACCCCCATCAACGATAGTTTTGTTGATCTTGACCTGCTTGCTACTGTTGAGCCAGATAGCTTGAAGATTGTGCGTCCTGGCATCTATAGCCAGATGGTGTGGGAGCAAAAAATGCAACGTGCTAAACGGGATCGTGGTAGTATTGACTGGGTAGTAATGCGTAACCGCCTGAGCAATACATTTGCTCATAATAAACGCAATGTAGCATTGGTGCTTGATAAACTATCACAACGTATCGGCTTTCGCCATGCTCCAGGGTTTAGTGAGCGTGTTATCTTTCGCGAGTTATTCCTGCAAGGCTTAACCTTGTTAGATGTGATGGATAACGCCACTACACCTATCAGCCTCTCCCATGTTGCCGCACGGCAAGAATTGCGAGATTTCCTAAAAGCACTGAACATTCGCATTGTTAACCAGGCATTATTACGGAATGACCATGTAATCAACCTCAGTTTTGGATAAGCAAAGCTTCAGTATAGCTGGAAGTTCCCTCACCCTGAGGGGGAGGGAGCGCACGGATCTTCTAACTTTTTATGATGAATCCCGCGAGGTAACGACGTGGGAACCTATGTGGAATCACTATAGAGGGAATACAATGCTGGGGCTCCTTGCGATCATCATGCTGCTTGCTGGATATGCAGGCTATATACCGCGCTTTGTTATGACATACCGTAAGAGGCATGATGGAGTTGCGCAGTTCTACTACATACCGCTGATAATAGCCTTGATCATGTTGCTTCTGTTGCATGATATGGGCATTCCCTTTATCCTTGCCCTTGCCCTGGCAATCGTTGCTTTTCTTACGTTGCTTGAACGCATGAATGATATGCCCCTCCATGGTTCTGCACGGTTTTTCCGCCCCCAATATCAAACGCAACCACCGCCTCCCTCTTCACCCCCGATGAGTGATGAGGAAGCACGCGCTATCCTGAATGTGTCTAAAACGGCAAGCATAAAGGAAATTAAGGCAGCATATCATACACTTATTATTAAAAACCACCCCGATCATGGCGGTTCTTCCTATCTTGCGGCAAAAATTAACCAGGCACGGGATAGGCTGGTTTCATCACACCCCTAGCCGCACCACCGGTGCAAGCCGCATGACTTGCGCCAGCTTGTTCAGACGCTTCTGCACTGCTTCCCCCATAAGTGGAGTGGTGTGTCGATCTAGAAACAGCGTTAGTTTACCGCCAGCAGGAACAAGCCGCGTATGTGGCAGGATGCCAGGCATTCCGGCCGAGATATTGTGCCCAAGCCGCATTGCCAAACCAACAATACGAGCCGTATGAAGCGTTTCATCTTCTAGCAACAATAATGCCGCCTGTAACACCACATTATCAACGGCACTTTTATACCGGTGAAACAATGCCGTGGCAATAAATAGGCGAGAAGCGTGATCAATACCGGCAATCGAGGAATCGAGGAATCGACGAAAAGCAATTTCGGCACGGTATTCGGTATGCTCATAGCGCGCCAGGCCACTTAACATACAGGCAGCGTGCCGCAGGCGTTTTTCTTTCACTGTTTCTTCTAGAAACAACGCCGACATCCACTGGCACAACTCATCCCCATATTCTGGCAATTCCGCTACCTGACGGATAAGGTCGGTACAGCCAGAAAGCAACGGGTCTTTCTGCTGTTCTTTGCGGGAAAGCTGCCCATAAAGGAACCCTTCCCGAATACCATAGGCGGAGAATACAATATGGGAAGGCTTCGCCATACATAAGATACGTTCAATAATTTGGGCGGTATAGGGCAAGGTTTCCGCCCTCCGCCCAGAAATACCCGCAATAGCTTCCAGCCTCTGGATAGGGATACGGGAAATATTCTCAAGCATAGGCAGGAACTTCACGGTAGGGACACTATAATGATGCAGGATACGCAAAGGATAGTGGGTAAGAGCAATATAAATCTTCGCCAGGTTACGGAACCCTCCGCCTACTGCATAAAAATTCCCTCCCTGCACCGTATCAAACAAGGGAAAACTATCCAGATACATCGCTATCAACGCTCCCGCACGGTTTTTATCACCTTCCGCCGCCGTCAACAGGCGCAACACCCCCAAAGGAAAGGAGTGCGACCCTTCCACCTTCCCTGCTTTTAAGTGGGTTAGCTCAAGACTGCCTCCCCCTAGATCGCCCACAATACCATCGGCATCGGGCATCCCAGCCATAATGCCAAGCGCAGCATAATTGGCTTCTTCTTCTCCCGAAAAAATACGTACTTTAATAGCATGGAGCCGTTCTATCTGCTCAACAAAATTGGGCCCATCTTCAGCATCACGCACCGCAGCCGTAGCAATGACATGCAGCGTTTTCACTTTCAAGGCCGATGAAAGTTGGATAAAACGCGCCAGGGTTTTATGGGCCAGCACCACCCCCTCCGGGCTCAACCGCCCCGTCTTCTCAAGCCCTAGTGCCAATCCGCAGAGCATTTTCTCGTTAAATAACGGTATCGGCACACGCTTTAAGGCATCATACACCACCAACCGTACGGAGTTAGAACCAATATCAATTACGCCAACACGCGCACGCCCTGAAACTACATTATACATCTTCTACCCGTTGTACACATCACATAAAAAAACGCATAACGAAATATATCCACTACTCCGCTACTATACTGAAACCACTTGAAAAGTGGTTTCAGTATAGTCCTTATTTTTGCGTTCCTGCATTATGCAGCATTGCTTGCACTCAAGCATAGTCTGCTCACATTGCAACCTAACCAATTCTTGAACTGTGAGCAGTATATAACAGTTGACAGACGCACTCCCTCCCCCCTCAAGGGGGATTTCATCTTGTACGCGATATCATGTATTATATTAACCTCAGTTTTGGATAAGCTTTGCTTATCCAAAACTGGCATGATTAGTAACCTCAGCTTTTATGCCAAACGGGGGCAAAAACTATAGGTTGGCCAGGGGCCGGAAAGGGTAAGGTGCAAGCCATAGGAAGAAGAAGAAGCATCTACATGCTGCACCTGCTGTATAAAGGCTGCAACATCATCATCATCAAGCAGAAATGCCAGATTTACAATTAATTCTTTTCCATCATAATCTGCATCACTGCTTATAGCACGCTTTCTACCCTCTATCGCATAGTCATTCAACTTCTGCACGATATCTTGGCAGGATGCCTCGATAAAGACTAAAACTTCTGATTTTGTTAAAGACTGCAATTGCTTTTCTTTTAAATACCGTGCACCTGGTGGCAATTCCTGCATCATATCAGCGATAGCCAATAGGTTTTTATGGTACAAATATTCATAGGCCTTATCACGCACGAGCAGAATTTTTACCGCCCATTCCTGACATTTATCCACTTTCTTAAAATACTCAAGGATACAATCACTATTACGGGCTATCTGCTGCTCCAGGGTTTCCGGCGATACAAATAACGTAGCAAACGGCATAGGCAATAGGGGGGAATGTCGCATAGCTTGCACAATAATATCATTATGCTGCAATAGCCTAGCGGTCAACCACTCTGTATCTTTGAATTTTTCTTCCGCAGAGGGGCCGCTAAAATCCTCTATATTTACAGTGGCCGTAATGGCAGAAATCTCTCCAAATGCGTGCAGCATCAGCGGAGTATCCTCCGCATAGATTCCACCATCCCAGGCCCGTACCATCGCTGTTTTTGCCAAACCAAATACATACAACGCTGCAGCCATTAACGCCTCACCTCACGCAACGCAAGCGCGATATCCTCAACGGTAATTATTACATTATCAACAGCTTCTGTATGCGATGCCTGACCAATGGCCCGCCTGATGGCATATAATGCTGCCTTATTACAAACAGCCTCAATCTGCGCCCCAGAGAAACCCTCTGTTTCCTGCGCCAATTTTGCCGCATCCACATGCGCTGTACAGGGCTTACCTTTGAGATGTACGGTGAAAATCTCTTGCCGCTGCGTTTCATCAGGCAACCCAATTTCAATGATCTCATCAAAACGGCCTGGCCTGACAACCGCCACATCCAACATATCCAACCGGTTTGTTGCCCCCAGCACGAGCACCCCTTTCAACTCTTCAATACCATCAAATTCCGCTAAAAACTGACTAAGCACCTGTTCAGCAACACGGTTACCGGAAGCACTCGCTGCCCCACGCGCACAAATCAGCGCATCAATTTCATCAAAAAATATAATACAGGGTGCTGCGTGCCTAGCCTTACTGAAAATTTCACGCACCGCTTTCTCAGATTCACCCACATATTTAGAGAGTAATTCAGGCCCTTTGACCGCAATAAAATTAACATTGCTTTGATTGGCAATAGCCTTTGCCAATAGCGTCTTACCGCAACCTGGCGGGCCAACAAGCAAAATTCCCTTAGAGGGGGTGCTTTTCGTTTGTTTAAACAGCTCAGCATAGCGTAATGGCCATTCCACTGCTTCTATCAACCGTTGCTTAATATGGGCATGGCCACCAATATGGTCGAAGGTGACATTGGGAATTTCTACAAACACTTCGCGCAAGGCAGAAGGTTCAATTTCACATAAGCCATCCAGGAAATGTGACATGCCCACTTCTAATTTTGCCAATTGTTCATAGGGAATGGCATTCATACTGAAATCAATATCAGGAATCAGGTTGCGCAAACAACTCATCGCCGCCTCCTTGCACAATGCCTCTAAATCAGCCCCTACAAACCCATGCGTAATATCGGCGAGCTTGGCCATGTCTACATCATGCGCCAACGGCATACCACGGCTGTGAATATCTAGAATCTCTAAGCGGCTATGGCGATCAGGGATAGGAATGCATATTTCCCGATCAAACCGCCCTGGCCGCCGCAATGCGGGATCAACAGCATTTGGCAGGTTTGTAGCGGCAATAACAATCAACTGCTGACGACGGTTTAAGCCATCCATAAGTGCCAGAAGCTGCGCAACAATACGTTTTTCTACCTCACCAACCACCTGGTCACGCTTGGGTGCAATCGCATCAATTTCATCAATAAAAATGATGCTTGGTGCTTTACGGCTAGCTTCCTCAAAAATCTTACGCAAATGCGCTTCGCTCTCACCGTAAAATTTATGCACAATCTCTGGCCCGCTCACGGTAAAGAAAGCCGATTCCGTTTCCTGGGCAATAATTCGGGCCAACAATGTTTTACCACAGCCCGGTGGGCCATACAGCATCACCCCTTTCGGCGCATCCACTCCTAAACGCTCAAACACCTCAGGATAGCGCAACGGCAGCTCAATCATCTCACGGATACGCCGCACCTGGGATTTAAGCCCGCCAATATCCTCATAGGAATATAGCGTTGTTTTGGCAGTATTGTGATTCTTTATTTTTCCAATAACAAGTTCTGTAGTGGCAGTGATAAGCACAGGGCCACCTGGAACCGTTTTTTCTACCCTGAAATCTGCTGTTCTACTACCAAATAACGTTGCCCTGATACGGTCATTAGCAATGGTGGGGACACCATCCATCAAACTGCCAATATAGTGCATATCGCGTTGTGTAGGCGAACTGTTCAACGGGGTGAGGAAAACCTGTTCAGCAACCTGATATGCTATAGGCTGCACCTCAACCATTTCATCTAACCCTATAGATGCATTCTCTCGCGTTACACCATCCAGTTGAATACGTGATTGGCCGCGCATATCCTGGAACGCCAGCATAACCTTACACGCCGTGGCACGTTTACCTTTTACCTGAACAATATCACCTACCGCAATACCCAGGGCATTGATATCATCAGGGGATATACGCGCAAAAGAGCGCCCCACATCTTTAGGAAGTGCTTCAGTTACTTTTAATTTTAGCATCAATAGACCTCTATAGCCAGGAAGAGACGCATAGGTTAATTACTGCATATAATTTCAAGTATGCCATTGTTACAACTTTTAATATGCACCTGCTCATTGGTATAATTGCGTGGTAACAGCACTTCTTTATAATATTTCTTTACCGTGTTTTCCGCAGTAACAGTAATAATATCCCCCTTCACTTCCATTGCCACATCCTCTCCACCAATGCCAGGAAGTTCAATAATCACCAACGTATGATCCGCTTCTTCAAAAACATCCGTGATAGGTTCAAGCACTTCTTTCACCGTCGCCTTGCCCGATACTGTATCTTTCACAATATTTCCGAAAGGCTCCACAGTGAAATCCTTTTTCTCGCCCTTTTCATTCAGGCCAATTTTTACATTATAGCCCATAATAGCATTGATCGACTTGCCATCATTACGGGTGATCTCATTCACCTGGGAAAATTGGTCGCCCGCCTTTTCGGCGAGATCCCCTAATTTTCCCAGAATTTCAGAAAGCCCTGAAAAAATACCGTCTATCTTTTGTTGCGGAGTTGTAGTGCTATCGCCATTATTACGCTCTTTTTTACTCATTATCCTATTCTCCTCGTGTCATAACAGGGCCTTGTATTGCCGGTTTTTTCACCCTAATATCCTCTGCCAGATAGGGGGTGATATCATGAAGCTGCCCCAGAAACAACACCCCTTCCTCGCCAGGCTGAAGTGTTGTATTAATGCGGTTAGCAATAAATTGGTCACGTTCTTGCAGAATATCCTCACCACGCCGTTTAAACTGGACTATATCTGGGGGAGAATGCACGTCGGTACATTCTACCAAAAAATCCTTAATAAGCTGATACTCTTGAAGTAATAGTGCTGGTGATTCTGTGCCCATCAATATAGCCCCCTTATGCTGTAAATACATAATAAGCTGATGGTTAATACTGCCTTTTTCTGCCAACTCTTTGACAATCAACGACTCCTGATTACAAAGCGGCAACCCGTCCTGATAGATGCGTACCGTAACATCCCCCCATATCAGGCTATATATCGACGTTCTAACCGCCTCCCAGAACTGCTGTATCTGCTCGGTATGCACGGCAATATCCACCGCCTCGGCCGTCTCAGTGATAAGCTTTTGTGATAAGCCACGCAAACTTCCCATTTCTACTTCCGAGTGAATAATAGGATAGTAATATAGCGTCCTGATGTTATTGCGATGATTCATTGACAAGCACTTTCTCAATATTAGCTAGTCGTTCCTCTAAATGGGTAAAGGCTGTTAACAGGGAATGTTGCTCTCTGGTATTTTGTACCCGTTCAGGCGACCACCAGTCAACACCAATTTCTTTTGCCTTGTCAACCGAACAAATAAGCAGCCTGATATGAATGCTGAGTAGCTCTACCTGTACAAGGCTCACTTTAATATCCCCAACAATAACAATACCTTTATCCAAAATACGCTCAAGCAAATCTGCAATATTTGTACTTGAGACCGAATGTGCAGGAGAGTGTGATACCATTAAAAATTTTCCTATGCGTTAACCTTGGCGATAGAACAGTGCGCCTATCAAAAATTGAGGTTATATTAATGTATTATAACCTCAGTTTTGGATCAGCAAAGCTTTTCCAAAACTGAGGTTATAATAGGCAGTATAGTCCTTATTTTTGCGTTCCTGCATTCTGCAAGGAACGCGGAAATGCCGCGCAATGCCTGCTTTATGCAGCATTGCTTGCACTCAAGTATATACTACTCACATTGCAACCTAACCAATTCTTGAACTGTGAGCAGTATAGCAGCTATAGTAATTTCCCAAGAGGGCCTAAATCTAGGTTTAAATCATCTGGCTGTAAATGCAACATTGTGCGTATCCGATCAATTTCTTCAGCTTGCTGTTTTAACGTGATACCCAATTTTTCTATTTGCTCTTCACTTAAATCACCCTGTTCAATGCGCCGACAGGCCTGACGTTCAAGCAATTCATGGATCAAATTTAGCAATACCAATACCAACTTGCCAACACCCGATTGCACATCATCTGGGTGCAATTCAATCTTGGGCATAGTAAGGGATGATTCGTGAATAGCCGCATCCAATTCTGGGCAAGGCACCTTGTCATTATGCATCATGGGTTGAATGTGGAACGGGTTTAACAGAACTCAGCAACAATTGCAGATCAAGATATAACAGGTCAACATCTGCTACAGAAATCATAATCTCACCTGATACTACTACCCCCTTAGCAAGCAACCTGTCAAGCGTCTCACATAATGACAGTTTCTCACTGGCAATCAATGCTGTATTATTATTCTTACTCAAGATATCCGTCATAACGTGCTTTTATTTATTATATCGAGCCGATCTAACAAGACTTTCTCCTGTGTATCAAACTCTTCTTCAGTGATCTGCTCGGCAGCAAGCTGTTGATAGAGATGCTGTAATTTCTCTGTAATTTCTGCCTTCTCCCGCGTATTTTCTTCCCGGGCAGCTTTACGAATTTCTTCAAACACCCGCACAAGGCCCTTAACAGGAGAAGAAAGAATCGTCCCAACTAAAAACATAGCCTATTATAACCTCAGTTTTGGATAAGCTTTTCTTATCCAAAACTATCAACTATTTGAAAAATAATGATTCAAGGCGGCTTGAACCATTATTTTGCGTGTATTATTACACTATGATAGGAAGCCTTTGGCTTCATATCATAGAATTAACGTTATTATTTTAGAGTAACATGCCAGTTTTGGAAAGCCGCGCTTATCCAAAACTGAGGTTATTATATATCAGTTACATTGATTTTAACAAAACTATACGGAACCCACGGGCCACTATAGGAAATCAAGAAGTCATCATTAAATTGCACCCCAGCTTCAGCAATGCCAGCCTCAAATGCCTTTAATTTCTCCTTTTCGACCAAGCATGTGATATGCGCTACTTCCTGCTCCTTACGGCAAGGATTAACAATCAGTTCCAGTGCCACAGAAGAAAGAATAGCGTGCAGTTTATCCCCTTGTTGCTTGCGTTCTGCCTCCAACGTTTCACTAAAAAGTTGCCCTACTTTGATCTTATCGTTAACGCTCGCCTCCTCATTGTTTAACAGCGCATCACGAACTTCCTTAATTCCAGGATGCAATGTCAGCAGATAATCAAATACATTGGGCACATCCCACTGTAATTTAACCCCCATTTCCACCGTATTAGAAAATTTCTGCAATTGCCCTACAAAATCATCCTGATGCTGTGTAAGGATTTTTCGGAGTTGTGCGCTATTGTTAGTAAGGATACCAAAACGCATGGGAAGGAAGCAGGTCATTTCAAAAAGTTTCTTATGCACCTCATGAAATAACGACAAATGCCGACGTTCCGGCCGAATCGTTTTATCATTAAATGCACTGACCAGAAAAGCTACATCCCCCACTATTATCGTATGAAGCGGTGCACCACTAACACCAGTAAAATCATAAGTTTGCGGGGCAGTAGCAGGAATAATAGCATAAAGGAATAGTCCTGACGTTGATTTCGATGATGTTTTTGCTGTAGACATAGAATCAATGCTCAATAGCGTATTTTAAAAGTTTCGGCAACAAGATGTGGCGAAGAATGGTCTGTACGTGGTTTAGTATAGCGCGGTGCGGAGGGTTTTGCTACCACCATGGGGTTGACCAAGCCAAGAACAGCCGCTTCCTCACGGGTAATATCTTCTAATTTCTGAGCCAGCTCCTTCAGCCTATCCGTTAATGTTTTGATTTCTAACGTATAACGCTCTTTTGTTCTTGCTAATGAAGCTGCATGAATAAACACTTCATGCGGACGCAACGATTTATTACGTGCGGTAGTGGTCTTAATATCTTGCAGGTCTTTGCGCTTTACTGTTTTCATAATAAACCCATTGTTACTCTCAGTGCCAGCAAGCCACGCTTATCCAACACCGAGATTATGTTAGAATAACAGACATTATACCAATGCCAATTCCTGGATATTCCCTGTAGTCACCTGATTAAATATATCCTCTGTTATAGTGGTTGCAAAAATATCACGGGATGCCCACTGGAACACAGGATCACTCCATTCCACATTAGCATTTGCATGCTGCAAGACACGGGCAAGGGCTATACAACCGCGAAGCGATGGAGTGTGCCTATTCTTAGATCTCAGCCTGCGGGCAAGATCAACAATCCGTTCCGCATTATGCCGTGAAATAGTTGATTTCTGCACCACAATCTGCACTTCTGTGTCACGGTCAGGATAATCAATTTCAATCGTAATGAACCGATCTGTCAACGCATTCTGCGCCTGATGCACCCCCACATATTCAGCGGGATTAGAGGTAAAAATAACGCGAAAATCAGGATGTACATTAAGATACCCCACCTTCCCCACCTGGCGACGGCCTGGCAGGTTCAATATGCCTTCCGACAACACGCTTAGCAAGGCATTATTCGCCTCCGCTTTGGAACGGTTAAACTCATCATAAATCAACGTATAGCCTTTTTCACAGGCTGTGGTAAGGCGGTTGTCCATCCATAACGCTGTCATTTCCTCTTCGGTTTTGACAACAGAATGGATATAGTTATCAACCAGGCGCGACCGTTTATACCCTGAATCTTTTCCTATTAAATCCGACCCCTTGAACTCATCATCACCGTGGATAAGAATTACCGGACGATGCAGCAATGCCGCCACATGCAATGCCAGGGTTGTTTTCCCTATCCCGGCTGGCCCTGAAAGATGAACGGGATAACCAACTTTCAAATATGTCAGCATTCGTTCGGTAACATCCTGGATATGCGGAGTAATAGCAAATTCATCACTTGCTTCGATAGAAATACTGTCTTCATGCGAGGAAATACTGACAGGCTTTTCTACTTCTGGCAACACACGTGAGGCACTACTATGTTTGATATTAGTCATTCTATTATCTCATCAATTATTTACACTAAAGCAGCTATTTGGTGTAGAAACCACCTCACGGCAGACACACCCCGCACTGGAACAAAATAGCTTCAGGACATTATTTTTTTGTTTTTCGTTTTTTAGGATGGTGTGGCGCACGTCTCATGGAACCCAATAATTCATGCGAAGCATCAGAAACCATTACCCTTTCATCTATCTGTATGGTTGCTTCTTCAACAGCCTCACTTTGGAACATAGGGAGCACTTCATTACCGTTTGGAAATACTAACGCTAGTTCTTCCTCATGCTGCACGTCCTCGTGCTGTAACGGAGTGGTAACCTCTTCTACATCGAAAGTGGGGCTGCTGAATGTAGCTGTTACCGCTATGGGGTCACTTTTTTTTTGAGCGGCTTCCCCACGGAACGCAGCACCAGCCTGCTGCAACTCGCTAGCGTAGGCACTCAACGTAGCATTCACACTGTTGCGCAAACCATTGACAAAAGCTTGGCGCCTCGCCGCTGCCGCCTGGGCAGCTGACAACCTGTCTTCCCTATTTTTAGCAAGGCTGTTATGCACATCCCGGCTTCTTTCCTGAGAAGAACGTTTCAGTTCTTGGTTCAATTGATTGCGTGCATCACTTAGTGTGTCAATACTATGGCGTAACGCCGCCATATCTGCTGCTATACCCATAACTCCTCCTTATACATTAATTAACATTAACAATGTACCAATTGCAAAATACTCTAAAGCCTAAGCCGTTTGCCACCCTAGCAATGCAAGGGTGGCAAACATAGAGCCTATAGGACAACCAGACTATGCTGCAGGTGCGGCAGTTGCTGTGAGGCCAATAGCTTCTGCATATTTCAGATATGTTTCTACAGAGGCGATAACAACGCGAGCTTCGATAGAAAGCAATTCGATACCAACCAGAGAAACTTTTGCCCAAACGTCGATCACGATACCTTTATCCAAGACACGATCCACAACTTCTGCCAAACTGGAAGAGTCGGTTGAATTTGCTACTTTAGCCATAATAATTCTCCTTGATTGTATTAAAAAATTAGTTAGATATGCAAAAAAGATAATTTCATACGTTAAACCTAACTCTCAGCACCGTTAAGACAGCTCCTAACTGCTGCCTTTTTAGTGTACTACGTATCTTTAATAAAGCGCAATAAAAATTTTATTGTATTTTTGCATCGCAGTAACAACAATCCTATTATCAAATATAATCAATATATTATCACTATATTATCCTCAAAATATGCCGCAAAAAAACTCCACCCTTATCATAAATAACCCCTTATTGAATTTATATATTAACATATGTTAATATACAGTTAATACAAGGAAATATATTAACGTATAATTAACACGTGTAATATATATGGCACGATCAATCATCAATTGCCCCCCTCAACATACAATATTGCCAAGCCAAGAGCAAACAACGCAATCAACGCCCTATTGGCCTCAGCACCACCGGCCTAGGGGGGCCAAGCACCAACGCAACATTAGACACGCAGGAAGCAGAAACAGTTCCGCTATTGCCCATCAATACACCGTTAACCCCCTCTGTTGTTGCCCCATTTCCCGATAAGGTTGCGCCTGTGAACACCACCCTGCAAACACTACATTAACCTCAGTTTTGGATAAGCAAAGCTTATCCAAAACTGAGGTTACTTAATATTTTTACGGAAATTAATGAATCTTTATCAGAAAGGCAACACAAAAACCCCCTACTTCTTGAGAAATAGGGGGTCTTTTTATGTGATTACGTACGAAGTTTATAACTTACGCAGCTAATGCTTTAATACGCGCAGACAGACGGCTGATTTTACGCGCCGCTGTGTTTAGCTTGAATATATTCCGTGTTACACCCGCCATAAGTTCAGGCTCAGCCACTCTGAGCGCAGCTTGGGCTGCAACTTTATCACCGCTAGCAATCGCTGCTTCTACCTTTGTTAAAAAAGTACGGATGCGGCTTTTACGGTCACGATTGATTGCCGTGCGCTTTACGGTTTGACGAATAGATTTCTTTGCTGACTGATGATGAGCCATAATTAGACCTTACTATAATTACAGGAAATAAGGGTTAGAACCCTAACCCTTATTTCCTTGACTGTCAAGCGCATTTCACAGAAGACGCATATTCTTTAATATCCATCGATTCCACTGCTGCTAACGCCGTGAGATTGAGAATTTCCGACACGGTTGCCCCCATCTGGATGATCTGCACAGATTTTTCAAGCCCTGTCAGGAATGGGCCAATCAATGAACCACCCCCTAGCTCCTGCAACAATTTTGATGCAATATTAGCCGAATGTAGCGCAGGCATAATCAGCACATTGGCTGGGCCAGAGAGGCGGCAAAACGGATAGAGCTTCATCAATTCTGGGTTCAGCGCCACATCGGCGGACATCTCTCCATCATACTCAAAATTCACATTGCGCCTATCCAATATGGCCACGGCTTCACGGATACGCTCGGCTTTTTCGTGCATTGGGTTGCCAAAATTAGAGAAAGAGAGGAGTGCCACACGTGGCTCATGCCCCATCTGGCGAGCTTTTTCAGCGGTCTGGATGGCAATATCGGCCAACTCTTCCGCAGAAGGCAACTGATGCACGGTAGTATCAGAAATAAACACTGTGCGGCCATTGGCTACCATGAGTGATACACCAAATACCAACTGGTTTGCTTTTTTATCAATCACCTGCATTACATCGTGCAGTGTGCCGGTATAGCCACGTGTCAGGCCGGTAATCAGCGTGTCACCATCGCCACAGGCAAGCATACAGGAGGCAAAAATATTACGGTCATTTTTCACCAAACGAACACAATCACGATAGAGATATCCCTGGCGTTGCAGGCGTTTATATAAGAACTCGATATAATGTTCCACCCGCGTACTAACGGCAGCATTCTGGATTTCGATCCCATCAATTTCCTGGATAGCCATCCGTTCCATCGCTTCACGGATACGGTGCTCGCGCCCCACCAACACCGGCGTACCATAGCCATTATTCCGCCATAAAAGTGCCGTGCGGATAATTTGTTCTTCCTCCCCTTCCGAGAAAATAACCCGTCGCGGATTATCACTGATACGCTCAAATAGCAGGTTCATGCTGTTGGCTGTCGGGTTAAGGCGCGCACCTAATGTACGACGATAGGCATTCATATCAATGATAGGCTTGCGCGCCACACCTGAAGTCATCGCCGCTTGCGCTACCGCTGGCGGGATAGTGGTTATCAAGCGTGGGTCAAATGGCACCGGAATAATATATTCTGGGCCATAATGCATCTTGCGACCAGAATAAGCGGCAAATACTTCATCGGGCACATGCTCACGCGCTAAGGCCGCCAAGGCTTGCGCTGCGGCAATTTTCATTTCATCATTGATGGTAGATGCCCGCACATCCAATGCTCCACGGAAAATATAGGGGAACCCCATCACATTATTCACCTGGTTATTATAGTCGGAACGGCCTGTTGCCACAATCGCATCCGGGCGTACGGCCTTCACTTCTTCTGGGGTAATTTCCGGATCGGGGTTCGCCATGGCAAAAATAATCGGCTGATTGGCCATGTTTTTCACCATTTCCTGTGTTACCGCCCCTTTCACCGATAGCCCGAGGAATACATCGGCACCTTGCAACGCTTCAGCAAGCGTGCGGGCATCCGTATCCACTGCATGGGCCGATTTCCACTGGTTCATCCCATCGGTACGGCCTGTATAAATAACGCCTTTGGTGTCACAGAGAATAGCATTCTCATCACGTATCCCCATAGATTTCAACAACTCAAGACATGCAATCCCTGCCGCACCTGCACCATTCACCACCACTTTCATGTTTTTAAACTGACGGCCGGTTAGATGCGCGGCGTTAATCATCCCGGCAGCGGTGATAATGGCCGTACCATGCTGATCATCATGAAATACAGGAATATCCATAATTTCACGCAATTTATCTTCAATGATGAAGCACTCTGGTGCTTTAATATCTTCCAGGTTAATCCCGCCCCAGCTTGGGCCAAGGAAACGCACGCAGTTGATGAATTCATCCGGGTCTTTAGTATCGACTTCCAGATCAATTCCGTCAATATCGGCAAAGCGTTTAAACAGCACTGCCTTTCCTTCCATCACTGGTTTTGAGGCGAGCGCGCCCAGATCTCCCAAACCAAGCACCGCTGTACCGTTGGAAATCACCGCCACGAAATTGCCTTTAGCGGTATAATCATAGGCGGTTGCCGGATCTTTCTGAATTTCAAGGCACGGAATAGCCACGCCAGGCGAATAGGCCAACGAGAGGTCACGTTGGGTCATCAGGGGTTTGGTGGCAAGCACACCCACCTTTCCGGCTTTACCGTTTTTATGAAAATCAAGGGCTTCTTTGCTGGTAATCTGCGTGGTATCTTTCGTCGTCATAATTGCATACTAATCTATAAGTTTATCGTAACCTCAGTTTTGGATAAGCTTTGCTTATCCAAAACTGGCATGATATTGAAAAATAATATCAAAAAGCGTCGTTTTTGCCATTATTTTAAATTAATAATAACGTTAATTCTATGATAGGAAGCCAAAGGCTTCCTATCATAGTGTAATAATATACTCAAAATAATGGTTCAAGCCGCCTTGAATCATTATTTTTCAAATAGTTGACATTTTTAGATAAGCCGCACTTATCCAAAACTGAGGTTATCGTAGGAAGAAGGCACCTATACTAATCGCTGGAAAACGATTAGTCAAAGCAGCAGTGTACCAAAATGCAAAAAATAATAGAACCCTGTTACCATAGACCTCAGTGTTGGATAAGCAAAGCTTATCCAACACAATGAGGTCACAGCTAAAAACCACCACCACCAAACCCACCACCGCTTCGTGGCGCAGGTGCGCTGCTGGGAGCATGTGGAGCAGGAGCGCTGCTCTGGCTGCTATTGCCGCCCCCACCAATATCACCACCGCCTTCGCCCATATCAGTAATATTGAGGGCTTCATTGGCAGCTTCCTGGGTAATAACACCTTGCCGCAAATATTCACCCACACTATCCTTCATCACCCGCATTCCCAGCCGTGAATTGACCTGCATCACCGAGAATATCTGAGCAATCTTGCCTTCACGAATCAAGTTACGCACCGCTGAAGTGGCAAGCAGTATCTCATAGGCTGCCACACGCCCTTTGCCATCTTTACGCTTGATAAGACGCTGCGACACTACTGCTTCCAACGAATTTGAAAGCATGGTACGGATCATCGGCTTATCTTCGGAAGGGAACACGTCAATAATACGGTCTACCGTTTGGGCCGCCGAACTGGTATGCAACGTGCCGATCACCAAATGGCCAGTTTCAGCAGCGGTAATAGCAAGCTGGATAGTTTCGAGGTCGCGCATCTCCCCAAGCAGAATAATATCGGGGTCTTCACGCAGCGAACCTTTCAATGCACGGGCAAATGAGGCGGTCTGTGCGCCTACCTCACGCTGGTTGATGAGCGATTTTTTGGGAGTATGGACAAATTCCACCGGATCTTCAATCGTTAAGATATGCTTGGCATGATGCTGGTTGAAATGATCGATAATGCCGCTCATTGTGGTGGATTTACCGCTTCCCGTTGGCCCTGTCACCAACACCAGCCCCTTATGCAGCGAGGTTAGGTTGACAATAGCATCAGGCACACCCAACTCCGCCAGTGTCCGCACTTGGGTGGGAATGCCGCGCAGCACCGTTGCCGGGCCACGTAGCGTATAGAACGCATTCACCCTGAAACGCCCACCGCCAGGAAACACTACGGCAAAATCCAAGTCCCAATTTTCTTTAAATTCTTCCTGCTGTTTGGGGTTCATAATCGGCGTTAGGAAACCCATCACATCTTCAGCTGTAAGCACTGGAAATTCCGTCAACCGTTCCACTTCCCCATGGATACGCATAATAGGCGGGTTCCCCACCGAAAGATGGATATCGGATGCGCCGGTTTGATGGAATTTCTGAATAAGTGCTGCTGTATCCATAAGTTACCTCTGAGATAAGGTGTTTCTGAAATAAGAATAGAGCCCTATAGTAACAAAATCAGCCAAACATTGCCAGGGTAAAGCGCAGCCTTACCTCTCCTTCAACGGCAGCTAGGAACAATTACTCCGGCAGTCCATAATACTCACCCACGAGGTATCAAAACCAATTTGTTGCATGGGTTCATTAAAATCTAGTACAGGTGGCTTTTTTATATACTGCTCACAGTTCAAGAATTGGTTAGGTTGCAATGTAAGCAGACTAGCCCCAGTGCAAGCAATGCTGCATAAAGCAGGCATTGCGCGGCATT
>CAZXPG010000018.1:0-27186 GCA_964643145.1 uncultured Rickettsiales bacterium | reverse complement strand
ATAATGGTTCAAGCCGCCTTGAATCATTATTTTTCAAATAGTTGACAGTTTTGGAATGGAACGCTTACCCAACACTGAGGTTACTACTAAACCAATAAACACTATAAGATGAGAGGGGTCAATCCTCATCATTGCTCGCTACCACGGTACTGATATTCAGTGACTTCAACTTCCGATGCAAGGCAGAGCGTTCCATCCCCACAAAGGCTGAGGTGCGTGAAATATTGCCATTAAAGCGGTTTATCTGCGCGGCCAAATATTGGCGTTCAAATAATTCCCGTGCCTCGCGAAGTTCCATCGCCATAATTTCGCTATTGGTTTCGGGTGTCTGGATGCTAACCCCATCCGATAATATTTCTGGCGGCAACATAGTGGCACGTATCACCGTATCTTTGCCACCTGGGGCCATAATAAGCAACCATTCAATCACATTACGCAACTGGCGAATATTGCCTGGCCAACTATAGGTTTGCATAGCAACCAGCGCATCTTCTCCTATCATGCGAAGTGGTAAGCCAGAAAATTCGGCGGCCTGCGTTAGAAAATACTGGCAGAGAAGTGGCACATCTTCACGCCGTTCCGACAACGGAACAACCCTGAGCGGCACTACATTTAAGCGGTAGAATAAATCTTCACGGAAACGCCCTGCCCGAATCTCTTCATTTAAATCACGGCTAGAAGCAGAAATGACACGTACATCTGCCCGCACCATCTTATTGCTTCCTGGCCGTTCAAAACTCTGATCTTGCAGAAAGCGCAATAACTTGCTCTGCGCGATCATGGGAAGATCACCCACCTCGTCAATAAAGAGCGTTCCACCATGGGCACGCTCTAGCACACCAATCTTGCGCGCCTCGCTGAACATACCACTATTTTCTTCACTGCCAAATAATTCTATCTCTGCTTTATCTGGCGAAATAGTCGAGGCATTCAATAACACAAATGGCTCTGTCGCACGTTTTGATTTCTGATGAATCAAGCGGGCAATGGTTTCTTTCCCCGACCCCGCCTGGCCAAAAATCATTACACGGCTGGAGGTCGAGGCCACTTTATCAATAGCTAAACGCAATTGGACGATATTAGCCGATGAACCAACTAGCTCTAATTTTCCTTCCACCTTCCGCTTGAGTTCGGCATTTTCTCTCAGCAGCTTACTTGCCTCAACAGCACGTTTTACCATCACGCATAATTTATCTTCGGTGAAAGGTTTTTCGATATAGTCATAGGCACCAAGCTTAATGGCATTGACGGCTGTCTCCACCGTTCCATGCCCGCTGATCATAATAACGGCCAGATAGGGGTGTTTACGCTTCACCACCTCAAGCACTCCTAGCCCATCGAGTTCACTCCCCTGTAGCCAGATATCCAGAATCATGACCGTGGGAGGTTGTTCATCGACAGCCTCAAGAGCATGCATACTATCTGCAACCATACGGGTAGTATACCCTTCGTCTTTCAGTATGTCCGATATTAGTTCTCTTATATCGGCTTCATCATCAACAATCAGAATATCACGGGACATAATATATTTAGTGGCTAAAAATTAAGCTGATGGAATATTGCCAGGCATTCTACCTGCCATAAACATCATCATACCGTATAATATCATCTTCACCTAGATAGGAACCCGACTGCACTTCAATAAGCTCGAGGGCAATTCTCCCAGGGTTCTCCAAGCGATGCTTTATAGCTGTAGGTATATAAGTAGATTCACTTTCATGCAATAGAAACGTCTTTTCTCCACAAGTAACCTTTGCCGTACCTTTTACCACAATCCAGTGTTCTGAACGATGATAGTGGCTTTGTAATGAAAGCCTACCACCCTGCTTCACAATGATACGCTTCACCTGGAAATGCGGTTGTGTAACCAATGTCGTATAGCTTCCCCATGGACGGAATACGGTGACATGGCTTTCGGCTTCTTTCCGCCCCTCTTGGATAAGTT
This sequence comes from uncultured Rickettsiales bacterium, assembly GCA_964643145.1. Lineage (GTDB taxonomy): Bacteria > Pseudomonadota > Alphaproteobacteria > Rickettsiales > Arcanibacteraceae > CAZXPG01. Next base: position 25,241 of record CAZXPG010000018.1, on the reverse strand, counting down.
GCTTTGTAAGACTTTTAATCTCTTGAGACTTTGATAGGGGCGCAACCAGCAAGGCATCACTAGTACTCACCACCATCATATGCTCTAAGCCAACTGCGGCAAGCAGTTTTCCTTCACTCCGCAAATAATTGTGATGGCAATCCACGGTAATAACATCACCTATACAGGCATTACCGTGATTATCTTTATTGTCTGCGCTAAGCAGCGCGTCCCACGCGCCCAAATCACTCCAACCCATTGATACGGGAACAACCACAGCATGTTGAGTGTTTTCCATCACCGCATAGTCAATCGAAATTGCTTCACAGGCGGCAAATGGTGCTTTTGCCAAACGGATAAAACCCAAATCTTGTTCAGCCCCTTCCAGTGCTGCCCGCACCTGCGTAAGGGTATCGGGGCAGAAACGCTCTAGTTCCTGCAAATATAAGGTAGCAGGCAATAGGAATATCCCACTGTTCCAGAGATAATTGCCTGATTGTACATATTCTTCTGCGAGTGCCTTATCAGGTTTCTCCTTAAAACCATCGACAATAAAACAGTCACCCTCTTCGTTGTAAGGCTCTCCTTGGAGAATATAGCCATAGCCTGTCTCCGGCCTATCGGGTACTATGCCAAATGTCACTAATTTTCCTGAGCGCGCCACCTCTACCGCTTTGCCAACGGCATGGATAAACGCCTTATTATCAGCAACATGATGGTCAGAAGGCAAGAGCAGCATGAGCGCATCGGCATTCTCTTCAAGTAGATAGAGTGCCGCCACCGCACTGGCAGCCGCGGTATTTCTGCCCACAGGCTCAATAATTACATTATTCAGCGGACGGCCTTCCAGTTGATCGTGGATGATAAAACGACTGTCTTCATCGCAAATAACTAAGGGTGGCCTGAACAATGACGGAACTTCCACCCGCCTAGTCGTTTCCTGCAACAGGCTTTTTTCGGTTAACAACGGCACTATCTGTTTCGGATATTGTTTACGGGATAACGGCCAAAGCCGTTCTCCTTTTCCACCAGCAAGAATAACCGGAGTAAGAACTGGATGCACATATGCCATCTACTAGACCTCTGTAAAAACGTAAATTCTGGTAGGAAATTTGCTTGTCATTTAGGTGGACAAATTTTTATATACTGCTCTTGAATGAAGAGACGGAACGCAAAAATAAGGAATAGTCCAAAACCAGTCTTCAAGTGGTTTTGGACTATTGTATATTAACCTCAGTTTTGACAGAGGTCTAATACAATGATATTCCTTCTTTAACTCGTTCTAGTTCCCGCTGCATCATCATTGCTACCAGTTGCTCAAAAGAAACGGTTGTTTCCCAACCAAGTTGCTGTTTGGCCTTGCTGGCATCACCTATTAAAATATCAACTTCACTGGGACGGTAAAAAGCAGGATTAATAGCAATAAGCTTTTTACCCGTCTTTTTATCAATACCAACTTCCTCTTTTCCACTTCCTTCCCAGCTAATATCATATCCTGCCACATAGGCAGCATGTTCTACAAAGGTACGAACACTATAAGTCTTTCCACTGGCAAGCACATAATCTTCTGGGTTAGCCTGTTGCAACATCTGGTACATTCCACGAACATAATCACCCGCAAACCCCCAATCGCGCTCAGATTCCAAATTACCAAGGGCAAGATAATCCTGTTGCCCATATTTTATGCGCGCTAACGCAACCGTTATTTTACGCGTAACAAATTCCTGCCCTCGCAAAGGAGACTCATGGTTAAATAAAAGACCAGATACCGCATAAACGCCATATGATTCCCGGTAATTGACGGTGATCCAATGTGCATAAAGCTTAGCTACCCCATAGGGGCTGCGCGGGTAAAAGGGCGTATCTTCCTTTTGAGGCAATGCCCGCACTTTACCAAACATTTCCGATGTCGAGGCCTGATAAAAACGCGTATGCGGACTGCAACTTTTAATTGCCTCAAGAAGACGACACACCGCTAATCCATCGACTTCCGCTGTATAGAGTGGCTGGATAAATGACGTACTCACAAAACTCTGCGCAGCTAGATTATAGATTTCATCGAACTGATGTTCTTTGATTACATGGAGAATATTCGAATATTCAACTAAATCCATTTCCAACATTTTGATGTCGGCAGCAACACCTAATTCTTCCAGTCTCCACATGTTTGTAGATGAACCACGCCGCCGCGAACCATATACCTCATATCCATGATGTAACAATAGCTCGGCTAAATATGCAGCATCCTGCCCGGTTATTCCTGTAATTAAAACTTTCTTGCCCATATTTTACTTATACTCTATTTTGAATAAAATCCGATGTTCTAACACTACGGTTATTCCTATAAAAAAGTGCTTATTCTTGCGCCCCTACATCACATGGGGAGGATAATTTACGAGAGACCAATAAGCGCATACTCATTATCAACGTTGCCCTAATAAGGTTCAGGATATTCATTTTACTTTCCCCAATTTTCTGCCCATAATTATATGTAAAAGGAATCTCCCTCATTCTCACATTCAGCACCCGCATTTTAATTAACAATTCAGGCAAACAGCAAAAATCTTTTTCTTCAATTAAACGATCTTTATAGTACCGCTTGGCTTTCCTTAATACCTTGACGGTATAAGCACGATAACCGCTGGTATAATCTTTCACCCCTTTAATTGGAAAGAGTAGCCGGAAAAACAACGATGCACCCATGCTGATAACCATACGGTATAACGGAAAGCCGGAAATGGTGCTTGTTCTGGTAAAACGTGAGGCTATCACCACATCATAGCCTTTAGCAATTTCGCCAACCAGGCTTTTACTATAGCAGAGATCATGGGTGCAATCGGCATCCAAAAAAATCACTATATCGTTATCATCTTCAGCAATATCACAAACAGCATCAATTGCATGATGGAAAGCTACTCCCAGCCCACGTTCATTTTTCTGCTCTAGCAACACTATCGGCATTGTGCTTTTATGCGCCTCAATAATAGCGGCCGTACTATCAGTGCTGGCATCGGTACAGGCCACCACTTTATAGGGCAGGCCAGTTTTTGCCATTTCCTGTTGAATATTGTTCAAGAAATATGGCATTACCTGCTCTTCATTATAGGCTGCAAATAAAATATAAATCACCAAACAAAACCTTTATACATCTTTTATCACAACACCACACACTAAAGCTGTGGTTAGAATGCCGTATCTTTTCTTATATATACTAGTATATCTGCCTTTACACGGTTCCGGCGACTTATTGCTTTATAGCGATCATAGAGTTGATAATGTGCAAATTCCTGGCGGAATGCAGGAAACTGCATGAAATATTCCTTATAACTAATAGTACAACGATCATGTAGGTTAAAGCCTCTATTATTCATAAATAACAATTTCGGCTTTGCTTTTAATCCATCAATCACCGTATCAATAAAATAGGCTTTTGTTTTCTCAGCTAAAGCAAATTTTTCCGGGCTGCCTTTAGCATAGCGGAGCAGGCTATTTTCTGTTCCCTCCAGAAAAGAAAGCGATACCAGCTTATACGGATATTTCCTATCTTTATACATCAAAACAGGATAGGCGTACATTTCTATGGCAATCACCATAATTGCATCTTGTGAAGTAGTAAGCTCTTCTGTTAGAGAAAGCATGTTTTTTAACGGAAGTAAATGCCGCTGATAGGGAAAAAGATTTAACGTAACTATAATCACAACTAATAATACCATAGGAGAGACCACAGCGGTTTCTATAAAACTAAAACTTACATTCCTTCGCACTATATCCAACAGAATTTTCACCAGCATCATACCCGTAAAAAATGCTGGGATAGAGGTTTGGTCCCACGAAACGAGCCCTTCAAGGCCACGTATGATGATGGTTGCCGCCACAGCAAGCCCCAGTAATTCATCCCGATACGAACGCTTAGCACGTTTTAGGAATAATCCAATAATGACGATGATGGGTAACTGTGGAAATATAGCCTTTAAAAAGAAATTCTTTATAAAACTCTCCGGAATTCCCCTATAAGCCACTGTCAGCATTGGAACAATCTTAAACACATATTCCGGCACATACAAAACCAACCATAACAGGTGGATAATAGTAGTAGCAAGGATGGCGTAATTCTCTGCCCGGAACGCAAGAAAGATATTACGTTTTTTCAGAAGATAGTATAACTCCATCATCACGAGAAACACGGCATAATGTGGCTTCAGTGCTACCGCCAGCCCAGCCAACACACCAAGCAAGATATTGACTGGCAACGACAAAGGCCTCTCTTCCATTTTACAGAAGAAACCACAGAAATACGGCAGAATAAAGCTTAGAAAAAGCAGCGTTTTCGTACCTATTTCATTGGTGGGAAAGGTGCATAAAGGAAAGAAATGCCCCCAGAAGAAACTGATAATAAGCAGGTTGTAAAGGGCAGCATTCGCATAAACGGTGGTTTTCTTCAGCAGCCAACTACTGAAAATAATGCTAACCACTGCTAGCACTGTGGCAAATATCGCAAGCCCAATAATTTTACTCACCCCAAGCACAGCCGAAAGCCATACGGGGATAATAAAAATATAGAAATTCAGCGGAAAGTTAGACTCAAAAAAGTCATAATAATAGCGCTCCCCATGCCATAGTTTTTCAGCAGTAATCAAATAAAAGGCGGGATCTGCCCCAATATAGAGCGTTAAGCGGAAATACAGGCTAATTACCACGATGCCAGCACCTAGGAACCAGCACCAACCATGTGTCTTAGATAACCAGTGGAACAGCGGTACTATAGTGTTATTCCAATAAGAAATTGAGCGTTGTCGAAAGCTATTATTCATTACCTACATTAAACTCCAACTGTACATGTGCCCACCCCTCTTTGTTGCTAAGCTTTAATGACCCATTATGCTCTTCCATTATCTTTTTAACGATGGCAAGACCAAGGCCCGTACCTTTAATGCGCGTAGTAACATAAGGTTCGGTGAGTCTATCAAGCAACTCTTCCGGAAAACCACGGCCATTATCTTCAATGGTGAGCAGACAACGCCCCTCCCCTTCCGCTCTAATGGTTATGTTGATAATCCCCTTATAGGTTTCTTCAGCATGTTCACTATGCTTCACCTCTATAGATTCTTCGGCGTTTTTCAATATGTTAATTACCAGACGGATAATCTGGCTTGCATCACAATAGAGCATAATTACCGGAGAACTGACTTCCAACCTATATTCCGTCCCCGTACCAATACATTGTTGTGAAAACACCACCCCACGTACCAGTTCCACCAGGTCAGCACTGGCAAAAACCGGTGCAGGCATACGGGCAAAATCAACAAATTCTTCAACAATACTGCCAATATCCCCGACATGCCGAATAATAGTATCCGTATATTTGATAAACATCTCCGATTCTTTCACTTCCCTACTATATTTTCGCTTTAAGCGTTCGGCCGCTAAATGGATGGGAGTGAGTGGGTTTTTAATTTCATGGGCAATACGCCGCGCTACATCTGCCCAGGCCGCTGACCGTTGCGCAGCAACCAGCGCGGTAATATCATCAAAAGTCACAACATAGCCTTCTATTTCTTTCGTCCGTTTCTCTACCGTTACCCGCACCAACAATACTAACCGGCGACCCTCACGCATCATGGTGATTTCCGACTGGAAAATATGGTTAGGGCTTTGTTCAGCCTGAAGCAATAGCGCATACATCTCAGGCAGCACCTCTTCAAACTGCTTACCTATCCACCCCGCCGCCGTCACCCGAAGCAATAGCTGGGCAGAGGGGTTGACAAGGCTGATTTTTTTATTCCTATCCAGTGCAATTACCCCCGCCGACACGCCGGAGAGCACCGTTTCGCTGAAATAACGCCGCGCATCAATCTGGCGGTTAGCATCAATAAGCTCACTACGCTGGCGGTCAAGCTGTGTGGTCATCCGGTTAAACGCACGAGCCAGTGTAGCGATTTCATCATTCTTTGGCCCTTCTTCCACGCGTGCGGTTAAATCTCCCGCTTTTACCCGTTCGGTGGCCTGCACCATACGGCTGATTGGCCTGGCAATCCCGCCCGCAAACAACATGCCGAACCAGATGGCAGCAAGCAACAACAGTAACGCCACAATAATAAATATGATTGCGAATTTAATCTGTATATCATATACTTGCGATTTTAATCGCTGATATTCGCTGGCGGCTCCCTGCGTGGTTTCCATATGGGCTAGCACTTTGTTATCGACAAACCGCCCTACCAGCAAATAGGTGTCAAAATAATTATCCAGCTTAATCAAGGCGCGTACTTTATCATCCTGGTCACTCGTGAGCACCACCACTTCACCCTTGGCCGCCTGGGCGATAATATCAGGCGGCAAACGCTCGAAGGCAAAGGAAAAGCTTAAATCCGTCTGTGCCAGGATTTTATTCTGTTGAAATACCACCGCTTCCGTCAGCGACCTAAGTGCTGCCTGTGCCATTACCACTTTATGGAAGAGTTCGGGGTTATTGATAAGGTCATAGGCTTCACGGTTTAAATCATTAGCCATCGCCAACACATCAGCGCGGATTACCTCTTTATGTTCGCTCAAATAGGCTTCTGCTACCGCTACCGATTCCTCAATAGCCGTACTCACCCGGTAATCAAACCAGGACTCAATCCCGATATTAAAGAACATCACGGAAAACACTGTCACAATAATGGTGGGAATGCTACAGGCCAGGCTGAACATCAGCACAATCCGGGTTTGCAGGCGTGTTCCGCCCATCCCCTTATGGTACTTCATCCATGCCCCTATCAGCTTGCGTGATACAATCAACGCCAATATCAGGAACAGCACCAGGTCTACCAGCAGAAAACCAAGCACAGTATAAGGGTCAGGCCCAAAACGTTTAGAACTATGGCTGATTGCAAGATAGGTGCCAATACCGGACGTAATGGCGGCAGCCACCAACAGAATGAAGACATAGCCGAAAAGATGGGTTTTGCGGATAAAACGCTGAAGTGCAGCAATGAAGTGGGGAACAGTTCTATGCACTACACGCTTCCCTCACTTTAAGCCCCTCTCTGGGGAAACATGGTTTAAGTTTTACGCCGCAGGCTTCCTCCCCCCTCCAGGGGGAGGGAGTTCCTGCCGTAAAGCGTATCACATAGCAACAAACCATCCCCTACAGCTCCACCCCTAAATCCTGTATTTTCTTCCGCAAGGTATTACGGTTAATACCTAAAATTCCGGCAGCTTTCACCTGGTTTCCGCTCACAGAATCAAGCGTCTGTTTAATCAATACCCGTTCTATTTCCCGCATAACTCGCTGATACAGGCCTGACTCAGGCAAATGATTCTGATGAGCAGCAAAATATTCCTGCAAGTAAATTTCCACCATCTTGCATAGGGAATAATCTTCTTCCTTTTCAATGCGTTTTATCATGCAGAGACGCCCTCACCCGTGCACATATGCTCCATCTGCCGCTCATAAAAGGCCACTACCTGGCTGCGCACTTCATCAGCATCAGTCAACTTATTGATACGGCTGCGGAATTCTGCTGAGCCGTATAAGCCAGTGCTATACCAGCCAATATGCTTGCGCGCCATACGTACCCCTGCTTCCACCCCATAATGCTCCAGCATGTCACTGAAATGAGTAAGGATAACGGCTAACTGGTCGTTAAGTGATGGATCTGGCAATTTCTCACCTGTACGCAAATAGTGGCACACCTGCCCCACAAACCAGGGCCTGCCATAAGCACCACGCCCGATCATAATACCATCGGCTCCTGATTCTTCCAGGCAGCGTTCTGCATCATCGAGCGTTTTAATATCACCATTGGCAATCACCGGGATATTAACCGCTTCTTTGACCTGGCGGATAAATTTCCAGTCGGCACTGCCTTCATAAAACTGACAGCGTGTACGGCCATGCACGGTTAGCATCTTAATGCCACACTCTTCGGCAATTTTGGCCAGACGCGGTGCATTGCGGTTTTTCTCATCCCAGCCGGTACGCATTTTCATGGTAACAGGAATATCAACCGCCTTCACCGTAGCTTCTAAAATTTTCCCGGCAGTATCTTCATCCTTCATTAAGGCGGACCCTGCATTACCACCCACCACTTTTTTTACCGGACAACCAAAATTAATATCAATAATATCAGCGCCAAGATCTTCATTCAGTTTGGCCGCTTCCCCCATGACTTCCGGGTCACAGCCAGCCAACTGCACCGATAAGGTGCCTTCTTCTTCAGAGGTCGCACATTTTTGCAGCGATTGCCGTGTTTCCATAATCATGGCACGGCTGGCAATCATTTCTGATACAACCAACCCGGCACCAAAACGTTTCACCAGTTTACGGAAAGGCAGATCAGTAACACCCGACATAGGCGCCAGGATGACAGGGTCAGAAAGCGGGATATTTCCTATGGTTATCGTCATTTCTTACACATCCAGATTAGCAACTTTCAAAGCATTAGCCTGAATAAAATCACGGCGAGGCTCAACTACCCCGCCCATCAGGGTTGAAAATACCTCTTCTGCATCATCTGCATGGTGTATTTTTACTTGCAGAAGAGTACGCGTATCAGGGTTCAGTGTGGTTTCCCATAATTGTTCCGCGTTCATTTCACCCAGGCCCTTAAAGCGTTGCAGGGAAATACCTTTTTTGCCCGTTTCCATCACCAGGTTCAGCAGCTCAAGCGGGGTGGTAACAGCGGTTTCATTGCCTCTGCGTAAGAAGATTGCAGATGCCTCAAACACTTCTGCCATTTCCCGGCCAAGCGCATCAAGCTCTATCACTTCCGGGCTGGCACAGAATGCTGCGTCAATACGGTTTTTCTCAAGAACACCACGCACTTCACGCTCAAGCACCATGCGGCCTGCTTCATCCGCATAACCATGCCAGCCTTTTTCACCGGCCTGGATAACAGCGCTGTTCAGCTTCACCGCCACCGCCTCTGCCTTTATTTGCACCTGATTATTATCTGCGTAAACATCTTTCGCTAGTGCACCGGCTAGTGCCGCTGCCTGTACGATCATCAGGGGTAAACGCCGCCCCACATGCTGGAGAATATCATTAAAGCGGATAGCGTGATTCACCAATGCCCGCAAATCGGCAGCCACTCGCTGTTCCCCGCTGGGTAACTGCAACACTGCACCATCAAGTGCCGCATCGACCAGATAATCCTGCAAGGCTTTTTCATTTTTAAGATAGAGTTCACTGTTACCACGCTTCACCTTATAGAGCGGCGGCTGGGCAATATACAGATAACCTTTCTCAATCAGCTCGCGCATTTGACGGAAGAAGAAGGTAAGCAGCAATGTGCGGATATGCGAACCATCTACGTCAGCATCTGTCATGATAATAATTTTGTGGTAGCGCGTCTTATCAATGTTAAAATCATCACGCCCTACACCCGTACCAATCGCCGTAATCAATGTACCGATTTCCTGTGAGGACAGCATCTTATCAAAGCGCGCCCGTTCCACATTAAGAATTTTTCCTCTAAGCGGCAGAATCGCCTGGAATACGCGGCTCCTGCCTTGCTTGGCAGAGCCTCCCGCTGAATCTCCCTCTACAATGAATAACTCACTCAAAGCGGGATCTTTCTCCTGGCAATCCGCTAGCTTACCCGGCAGGTTGGCAATATCGAGAGCCCCTTTGCGGCGGGTTAATTCTCGCGCTTTACGGGCAGCTTCACGCGCTGATGCTGCTTCAATAATCTTGGAAACCACCAGCTTGGCTTCTGTCGGGTGCTCCTCAAACCATTGGCCTAAGCGGTCATTTACCAGGCTTTCCACCACGGGGCGCACTTCAGAACTCACCAATTTATCTTTCGTCTGGGAAGAAAACTTCGGATCAGGCACTTTCACCGATAATACACAGGTCAGCCCTTCACGCGCATCATCCCCCGTGAAATTGACTTTTTCCCGCTTAAAAATCCCTTTCTCAGTAGCATAGTTATTGATAGTACGGGTAAGCCCGGCTTTAAAGCCTGCTAAATGCGTACCACCATCACGCTGGCGAATATTATTGGTGAAACAAAGGATATTTTCATGGTAGGAATCATTCCATTGCAGCGCAATCTCGGTGGTGATACCATCCTGTTCGCCAAAAAGTGTAATCACCGGATGGGTGGCTACTTTCGTGCGGTCAAGATAGCGGACAAATTCCTCTGTCCCCCCTTCATAATAGAGTTCAGTTACTATCGGCTCTTCTGAACGTAAATCTTTTAGCACAATCCGCACACCGGAATTGAGGAAAGCCAGCTCACGTAGCCGGTGCTCCAGTGTTGGTAGGTCAAACTCAATACTGCTGAAGGTTTCTTTCGAGGGAAAGAAGGTAACTTGCGTGCCTTTCTTTCCTGGCGCGTCACCTATCTGCTTGAGCGGCTCAACGGAATCGCCATGCCGGAAGGCAACAAAATACTCCTTGCCATTCCGCCAGATGCGCAGTTCCAGCCATTCAGACAGGGCATTCACTACCGACACCCCTACCCCATGCAAACCGCCGGACACTTTATAGGAATTCTGGTCAAACTTCCCGCCAGCATGAAGCTGCGTCATAATCACTTCCGCTGCCGATATGCCTTCTTCCTCATGAATATCTACCGGAATACCACGGCCATTATCGCTGACAGTGACCGAGCCATTGTCGTTGATAATCACCTGCACCAGGTCACAATGCCCAGCCAGTGCCTCGTCAATGGCGTTGTCCACCACTTCATACACCATATGGTGCAGCCCGGAACCATCATCTGTATCACCAATATACATACCTGGCCGTTTACGCACGGCCTCCAGCCCTTTCAGCACTTTAATGGAATCGGCACCATATTCTGCTGCTGCTGCCGCGATGGTTTCCTCTGTGGTCATTGTCTGTTTTGTCATTATCGTTTTAATTACTTCCTAATGTTTACTACATACGTTATTCAGCGCATAAATGGAGAGTACATTCAAGCTTAAATTCTGCTGATCGGGGTGATTAATGATATATTGCCTGATAACTTCCCCAATCTGCCCGGCTTTCATGCGGCTGGTGCACCGCATAAATTCGTTATACACTGCCTGGTCTTTAAAGAGATTATGCATGGTGATCCCATTAATAAACCCTTGCGCATAAGTGGCACGGTGATCGTCAGAAAATAGCTGCACATAATTCTTACCGTTATTATAACCTAAATAGGAGGGTGGATCAGCGGCATAGCCAACCGAAGAGTATAACAACAGCCCCAATATTACTAACGCCCTCATCGCACCTCAACCAGTTGTGCATAGGTTTGCTTGAGCGCAGGATAATAGGAGTGAAGATGTTCATAAATTTCCTGGGCTATGTCTTCATTATAGCTATGTGACGTCTGGTTTCTATCTACAAGCATGTTAAGCCATAGTTTCTCATCCTCAATCCACTTAGCCTGGTAGGCTTTTTGTAACGCCTGTTTTGGAAGAACAATCTCTACCCCCTCTTCTTCAAGCAAATGTTTAAATGTCTTCCAATAAAGCTCCATTACAAACTCAAAACGTTGTATACAACTATCACGTATCATACCTTCTTCATCCAAAGGTGCATCTAATGATGTTTTTAAACGCTTCAATGCTCTTCCCAGTTTCTCCAGCGATATATCTGCTTTACGCACTTCTTCCCTCTTAAAAAGCCACTTACCATCTCTGAAGATATTCTCTTTTAAGTCAGAATATACTTCCTCCAGATGCACACAGTCTATAGGAAGCAGGGTAGGTGCTTCCTCAATGATTTCATCAATCTTACTTCTAAGGATGCTATCCTTTTTAGGGTAAGATACCGCCAGGTCAATATCGGCACGCAACATATTATCACCCCTGGCACGTGAACCAAATAAAATAACCGCTTCCACCTGAGGTAATGCCGCTACAGCATTCGTAATGGTCTTAAGCACTGAACCATAGGGTAATTTTGTAAAATCTGCAAACATCACTCCCCCACTCCTACCTTGCCATTTGCCACCTTCAGCATGGCCGCCCGGCCTTTAATCCCCTCAAAGAGCAGCGCGTCTGTTCCTGTCATCCACACCTGTGCGCCAAGTTGCTCAATTTCGGCAAATAATGCCTCACGCCGCACCGCGTCTAAATGCGCCACCACCTCATCTAACAGCACTATCGGCACAGACTGCCGCCAGGCCAACCGCGCCCGTGCTTCAGCGAGTATAATAGAAAGAAGCAGTGCCTTCTGCTCACCTGTAGAACAATTGCTTGCCTCACAATGTTTTCCCTGATGGCATATTAGCAGATCACTGCGGTGAATACCAGCATTAGTGCGCCCAGTCATGCTATCCTGTTGCCGCTTGGATTTCAGTTCTGCACAAAATGCTTCCTCCACCTGCAAAGCGGGCTGGCTGGCAAGTGCTTCTTCTACTGCGCCCTGAATGGAAAGCTGGGCTTTCGGGAACGGCGTGATCGCACTATTCATCGCCTGCTGCACATATTCCACTGCCTGCACCCGGGCAGCAGCAATGGCAATACCAGTTTCAGCCATTTTGCGTTCAAGCACCAGCAGCCAGGCTGGGTCAGCACGCCGTTCTTTCAACAGTTTTGCCCGTTCTGCCCGCGCATAGTCATAGGCGAGGATATAGCTGGCATGGCCACTATCAAAATGATATACTAACCGGTCAAGAAAACGCCTGCGCGCCGAAGCACTCCCTAGAAAAAGTCCGTCCATCTGCGGCGTTAGCCAAATCACGCTGATTATCTCTGACAATGCGGTATGGCTCTTGAGCAATTTCCCATCAATTTTTACTGCACGCTTATCGCTCTCACCACGCGTATCACTGCCCGATACTTTCCCCGTACCAATATCCCGTATCCCCTCCACTGTGCGCACTGTTGTAGCCACCGCCCAAGGGCCAGAGGTTGACTGGCAGCCCACCTCGCTGAGGCGCGCATTTCTTAGGCCTCGCCCTGGAGAAAGAAAAGAAATAGCCTCTAGTATATTGGTTTTGCCTGCACCATTTTCTCCTGTCAGCACCACAGGCAACGCTGGTAGCTGCAACTCCATCTCTGGGTAATTACGAAAATGACGGAGATACAGGCGGGCAATGGAAAGAGAAGCCATACGGTGTTAAACGGTTATACCCGCATTGGCATCACCACATAGAGTGCACCAGGGTTGCCAATATCATGAATAATCGCCGGGGCAGCACCGTCAGCAAACAGGAAGCGCGCCACCTCCCCATCAAGCACTGCCATTACATCTAGTAAATAGCGGAAATTAAAGCCTATTTTAAGTGGAACGCCTTCATAATTTACGGCAATTTCTTCACGGGCACTCCCACTTCCCTCTCCAGTAGCATGGAGTGTTAATATCCCCTCCCCTAGACTGAAGGTAACTGCACGCGATTTTTCCGAGGCAATAATCGACACGCGATCCACCGCCTTACCAAAAGCGTGCGCATCCACTTCCATGATATGATCATTAGCCGTTGGCACCACTTTTTCATAATCGGGGAAATTGCCATCAATCAATTTGGAGAGCAACACCATATTATTATAGGCAAAGCGCACTTTAGTGCCAGAAAGGGCCACCTGCACATCACCCTCACCGCCTTCAATCAACTTGCGCAGTTCTGTAACGGTTTTACGCGGGATAATCACCCCTGCAATCGCTTCCGCTCCCTGCGGCACTGCCACTTCCATACGGGCTAAGCGGTGACCATCGGTTGCCGCTGCCCTCAGCCTTTTCTCTCCTTCCTTATCAACGACATGCAGATATATTCCGTTCAGGTAATAGCGAGTTTCTTCGGTGGAAATGGCAAAGCGGGTTTTATCCACCAGCATACGGCACTCTTCCACATTTAATGCAAAATGATGCGGCAATTCCCCCTCATCCATCACGGGGAAATCTTCAATCGGCAGGCATGGCAATGAGAAACGGCACTGGCCACAAACAATACGCATGGAACCACTATTATCGACGGTGAGCGACACTTGCGCCCCATCTGGCAATTTCCTTACAATATCATAAAGCATATGAGCAGGCACGGTGGTGGCCCCCGCCACCTTCACCTGAGCGGCAATTTTTTCCACCACCGCTACATCCATATCGGTAGCAGTCAGGCCTAGCTCACCATTTGCCGCTTGCAACTTGACATTAGAAAGAATAGCAAGTGTATTGCGCCTTTCCACCACGCTTTGCACATGGGAAAGGGCTTTCAGCAAATCCGCCCGCTCCACCACCAAGACAAGCGTTTCCAGACCGTTATTATTCTCAGCTATAGTAGATGCTACAAAAAAGGCAGAACTATCCATTTTCACTCTCTCCATTAAATTAACTTTGCAAAATCCGTGTGAGTAGCTTGATATCATCGGCAAACTCACTGTCAGTTTTCATCAGCTCTTCCACCTTCTTCACGGCGTGCATTACGGTAGTATGATCTTTGCCGCCAAATTTGCGGCCAATCTCAGAAAGGCTGCGCGGTGTTAGTTGTTTGGCCAGATACATGGCAATCTGGCGTGGCCTGGCAACAGTACGGAGGCGACGGCTGGAAGACATATCCGATACCCGAATATTGTAACGGTCAGCCACCCGTTTCTGGATATCTTCCACGGTAATAATCCGTTCGTTGGAACGCAATAAATCCTGCAAAATATCCTGGGTGCTCTCCAAGGTAATTTCCCTTCCTACCAGGGTTGAGTGCGCGACCACTTTATTCAGCGCGCCTTCCAGTTCACGTACGTTTGAGGTGATTTTACTGGCCAGAAATTCCACTACACGCGCTGGCACATGCACTCCAAGCTGTTCTACTTTCGACTGCAAGATTCCCAAGCGTAATTCATAGGTGGTGGTATGCACATCGGCCACCAGCCCCCAGCCCAACCGTGAACGGATACGCTCTTCCATTCCATCCAAATCAGAAGGTGAACGATCACAGGTAATAACCAGCTGGCGGTTATTATCAATTAAGGTATTGAAGGTATGAAAAAATTCTTCCTGGGTACTATCTTTTCCACAAATAAACTGCACATCATCAATCATCAGCACATCGACAGAACGGAACTGCTCTTTAAAAGACATAATATCCTTATTTCTCAGTGCCCGCACAAACTGGTACATAAATTTCTCGGCAGAAAGATAGATCACCCGACGCTTTGGATCGTTTTTACGGATATGCCAGGCAATAGCGTGCATTAGATGCGTTTTCCCTAACCCTACCCCACCATAGAGAAACAACGGGTTACATTCTGGCTGCACTTTAGGCGATTCTGCCACAGCCCTAGCCGCTGCATGCGCCAGTTCATTGGGGCCGCCTACCACAAAATTCTCAAAGGTAAAACGTGGGTCAAGTGACGCAGTGACGGCATCTTCCTCCTGCCCCACCAGCAACCCTTCTTCCACAGAAACCAGTACATTGTTATCATTATAGCCCGTAGCGATGGGCCTCTCCACAACCGGCAACGGCGCCACCTCAGCTTCCTGCAAAGGAGCGGCTACAATAATCTCCAGCACCACAATGGATTCATCATACTCCTGCCATAATGATTTAATGCTGACAGCATAGTTGGTAAGTATCCACTCACGCATGAAGCGTGTTGGGGCAGTAAGAACAATCTTCCCTCCGCCGAGCGAACCAAAATTCAACTTGCCAATCCAACTTTTATAGGTAGCATCGCCATATTCCTGGCGCAGTTGTTCACGGATAATAGACCAGGCCGTCTGTATGTCATCCATGCCATGATTCATTGCACTCATTGCTGTAGCCACCCTTATTCCTGCCTCCAGGGCAATTGTTCTGCTTTCCATCCATTCACATACCCACGATGGCAATGCACATCAACCTCGCCTTCAAACCCCCCTGTTACATTATAGCAGGCACGATAGCCACGCGCTGCCATGGCAATCGCAGCATCGAGTGAGCGGCCACCTGTACGGCAAATAAATAACAACGGGGCTGCCTTATCTGGCACGATCGCCTCTAACTGCTCCTCAAATGCTGTATTCCGCTGCATTGTTGGATAAAAACGCCAGGAAAGACGGATAAGTTCCTGCCTAAATACACCAATATCAGGATAACCCACAAAACTCCATTCCGGCATAGTACGCACATCAACCAGACGCGCGTCCGGATTATTTCCTAAAAAGTCAAATGCCTGACGCGGCATTATTTCACCTGCATAGAGGTGAGCAATTGTATCATACATAGGCTGCATGTAAAGATAGAGATGAATAAAGGATATTCAAGGCAAAGGAGGCCAGGAACACCATATTTGCATATAATAGTTAAAAGAGTAAACCTTCTTTTTTATTATTTGCTTAAAAAAAACCATTGACTTTTTGCTCTCGAAAGAATGAATTGGAAATCAGCGCGGATACAAACCAGAAAACGCTTTTGCAACGCGAACATTTTACGCTAAGATGCCTATCTTAAAAACAGCCCCCCCTAAGAATAATATTTACCATGTCAATAGCCGATACACACGCCACCTCCCGCCTGAAACGCCTAATGTACCGCAGTTGTAACCGTGGTTGCAAAGAAACTGATCTGCTGCTTGGCCGTTTTGCGCACACTGCGCTTGCGCAGCTAGGCCCCGAAGAGCTTAATGAGTATGAGCAGCTTATTGAAGAAAGTGATGCGGATATTTTTGCCTGGCTGACAGGAAAACGTGCTATTCCCGCCAAGTACCAGGGGGGGGTGATAACCAAAATTCATGCCTTATGAAAAACATTTTACCAGCAACGGAACACATAAACACCTTCACCTCTATGCCTGAAGGCAGTGATGGGTTTGTATTATCAGAATTATACCATAAATATAACACCACACTCCTTCATATAGTACGTGATGATGCCCACATGGCTGAAACACAGGAAACGCTACAGTTTTTTGCACCCAACATCCCTGTGCTTGCCCTACCCGCCTGGGACTGCCAGCCTTATGACCGCGTTTCTCCCCATAATAAAGTGGTAAGTAAACGCATCGAAACCCTCTACCTGCTTACTACGCCTGGCACGAAACCCCGTATTATCATTGCCACTATCAACGCCTTGCTCCAACGCGTACTGCCACGGGCAGTGCTCAAGCAATCAGCCTTTGAAGCTAAAGCGGGCATGACGCTTTCCCGTGATACACTAACAGAATTTTTAGTAACAAACGGCTATATCCGCACCGGCAATGTCAACGAGCCGGGCGAATTTGCCGTGCGGGGCAGTATTATTGATATTTTCGCCACGCAAAGCGAGGATAACGATTATGGGCTGCGACTGGATTTTTTTGGTGATGTATTGGAATCGATCCGCCTGTTTGACCCACTCACTCAAATCAGTGCCGAAAAACGGGAAAAATTTACCCTGCTTCCGGCCAGTGAGGTCATCCTAACGCCGGATACTATCCAGCATTTCCGGGGCGCATATCGCACCATGTTTGGGGTGAGCGGCAATAGTGACCTGCTCTATGATAGTATTTCCGAAGGCCGCAAATATGTTGGGATGGAGCATTGGCTGCCATTATTTTACAGCCATACGGAAACCCTGTGGGATTATATCCCGGAAAGCATTATCACCTACCAGCATTTAGCCCAGGAGGCCGGGCAGGAACGGCTGCTGCTGATAGAAGATTACTACCAGGCACGCCGTGAAACCGAGCGCAAACCATTAGGCGAAACGGCGCTTTATCACCCTATCCCGCCCCATCTGCTTTATGTAGGGAAAGACGAATGGGAGAAGCATAATAGCACCCGCCAGAGCTTCCGTTTTCACCCGTTCAAGCTGGAACAGGTGGGCAGCAGTGCGCTTGGCTTAAAGCCAACACGCCATTTTGCTACGGATAGTATTAAAGATAACATTAGCGTGTTTGAACTGCTGAAGAAACATCTTCAAGAATCGCGCACCGCTAACGCCAAACGGCGGCTGAAAAACCCTAAAATCCTTATTTCCTGCTATTCCGCTGGCTCGCGTGACCGCTTACAGCACATGCTGCAATCGCATGATTTCCACACCATGCGGATTGAACGCTGGCAGGATCTCTCTTCGCTGTCCGGCAAAACCATTGGGCTGATTGTGCTGGGGCTGGAAAGCGGCTTTGAAACGGAAGATTTCGCTATCATTACTGAGCAGGATTTGCTGGGTGAACGTATTGCCCGCCCGGTGAAATCGAAAAAACGCCTGGAGAACTTCCTGAAGGAAGCCTCAAGCCTGCTGCCTGGTGAGCTAGTTGTGCATAAAGAACATGGGATTGGCCGTTTTGAAGGGCTGGAAACCCTCACCGTATCCGACGTGGCGCATGATTGTATCCGCATTCTTTATGATGGCGGTGATAAGCTTTACGTGCCGGTAGAAAATATCGACGCCGTTAGCCGTTTTGGCGATGAAGAAGAAGGCGTGCGGCTGGATAAGCTGGGCAGTGCCTCCTGGCAGGCCCGTAAGGCCAAACTTCACCAACGCATTAAGCTGGCGGCGGAAGGGTTATTGAAAATTGCCGCAGAACGGGCACTGCGCTCTGGCACTGTTGTGACCCCGCTGAAAGGGCTCTATGATGAATTTTGCGCCCGCTTCCCTTATGCTGAAACGGAAGACCAGCTAAACGCTATTGATGATGTGCAAGAAGACCTGGCTTCAGGAAAATCCATGGATCGACTAATCTGTGGTGATGTTGGCTTTGGCAAAACAGAAATAGCACTCCGGGCCGCCTTTATGGCCGTGATGGCGGAAGAAAACCACGAGCGCGGCACACGTATGCAGGTGGCTGTGGTTGCCCCCACCACCCTGCTCTGCCGCCAACATTATGCCACCTTCACCAAACGCTTTGCCGGGTTCCCGGTGCGCATCCGGCAGCTTTCCCGGCTGGTAACGGCGAAAGAAGCTGCAGAAACGCATAAGCTGCTGGAAGCCGGGGAAGTCGATATTGTCATTGGCACCCATGCAGTGCTTTCCAAAAGCACCCGCTTCAAAAATCTGGGGCTACTTATTGTTGATGAAGAACAGCATTTTGGTGTAGCACAGAAAGAGCAACTAAAAAACCTGAAAAGCGATATTCATGTCCTTACCCTTTCCGCCACCCCCATCCCGCGCACCTTGCAGATGTCGCTGGTCGGGATCCGTGAACTCAGCCTGATCGCTACTCCGCCCGTTGATAGGCTGGCCGTGCGTACTTTTGTTATGCCGTTTGACCCGGTGGTGATACGCGAGGCCATCTTGCGTGAGCACTACCGGGGTGGACGCAGTTTCTATGTGTGTCCACGCATTAAAGATTTAGCGGAGGTGGAAAAAACGCTGAAAGCCCTGGTGCCGGAAGTAAAGCTGGTCACTGCCCATGGGCAGATGCCAGCCAGCCAGTTAGATGACATCATGAACGCCTTTTATGATGGTAAATATGACCTACTGCTTTCTACCACCATTGTAGAATCGGGGCTGGATGTGCCTTCTGCCAACACTATTATCCTGCACCGTGCCGATATGCTGGGGCTGGCACAGCTTTACCAACTGCGTGGCCGGGTCGGGCGGGGCAAAACACGCGCTTATGCCTATCTCACCTTGCCGCCGCGCAAAGTGCCTTCCAAAATGGCAATCAAGCGGCTGGAAGTGATGGAAAAGCTCGATTCCCTGGGGGCAGGATTTTCACTGGCCAGCCATGATATGGATATACGCGGCTTTGGTAACCTGGTGGGGGATGAGCAATCCGGCCATATACGTGAAGTGGGGATTGAGCTTTATCAGGAAATGCTGCAAGAGGCGATTGAGAACGCTAAACTTGAACAGCCAGATGATGCAGAACACACAAGCAGCAATAAATGGAGCCCGCAAATTAATATTGGCCTGGCCGTGCAAATCCCTGAAACCTATGTGCCTGACCTGGCGTTACGCATGGGGCTTTACCGCCGGGTAGCAGAACTTGCAACTGATGAACAGGTGGAAGCCTTTGCCGCTGAACTGATTGATCGCTTCGGCCCAATGCCAGAGGAAACGCAGCATCTGCTGGATATTGTGCGCATCAAACAGCACTGCCTGAAATGTGGTATTGAGAAAATTGATACTGGGCCTAAAGGTGCGGTGATTACCTTCCGCAATAACAGTTTTGCCCGACCCGATAAGCTGATTGAATTCATTGCTAAAAACCCCCAAAGTGCAAAAATTCGCGCCGACCATAAGCTAGTGCTGATTGAGAACTGGGAGAAGGATGGGAACCGTATGCAGGGGGTGAGGGCTATGCTGAAAACGATTATGGCACTGGCGGCATAAAACGCTGCCAGCACCATCCGCTATAACCGTACCCATATCATAGCAACGCCCATCACACATAGCACGGTGCCTAAAATGGTTTCCATAATGCAAAAAAATGAGGGCCTCACCAATAGATGCCGTATCATGCTGGCCAGGCTCGCATAACCGTGCATAATAACCGTATCAATCAATACCGCCACACAACCCATGGCAACAGCTTGCTGCGCAAGAGGCCAGGGCGCATCCACCCGTAGCCATTGGGGGAAAAATGCTGTCATAAATATGATGCCTTTGGGATTGGTTAGGTTAGTGATTGCCCCAATGCCGAGACGCTGTAGCCAGGGTTCCCGTATGGATTGCGCTTCTGCCTGTAGCCCTGTCTGCAACTTAGCGGCATGTTCAGGGTGCCTCCAGGCATTCCATATATCACGTGCCCCTAGATACAGCAAATATCCACCACCAGCAAATGCTATTATTGTCAATATGTTAGGAGAAATGCGCGTGGTCAGCATCAGCGATATCAACACCATGCCATAGACGCCAAGAAGCCCGAACTGCAACCCAGCAATGGCGGGGCTTGCATAGGAAACCCCACCCTTTAACCCATAACGCATGGCCAGCACCGCTCCATTACCAGGAGAAACTGCAATAGCCAGCATTGCCAAACTTAACGACACCCACCATTCTATTGGCATAGCGTACTCTCATTACCCAGGTGAGCCTGCATATTACTTAACCTCAGTTTTGGAAAGCCGTGCTTATCCAAAACTGAGGTTACTTAACGTGATGGGCTACGACTAAGCGACTGTGCCGGTGCGCCAAGCGGTGCCCCTGCCATGTTTTGGTTATCCATTTGTGCGTTGGCAAGATCAGCCGCAACCGGAAAGGCCAGCACCTGATACTTCCTCTTCTCAATTTCCAGGCACATCGTCGATAATACCACGGGTGCCGCCTTTGCTTTCGGGTCAGCATGCACATCAATAAAGGTGATAGGATCCTTAGGATCATCGGGGCGGATAAAAAACTGGCAATCCCTCATTTTAAATTCAGACGCACATGTAAAAATATTGTGTAATTTGTCGAGTTGGTCAATATCGTGTATCTCCTGCAATAGCCTTGAAAACTTCTTTTCTGCCCCGCCTTTAGAACACTGAATAAATTCCCCTGTTGCTCTGCCCATTTTTACTACATGGAAGGTACCAGCACCATCTTCGCTCTTCAACGGAGGTAACAGCTTATACTCCTTTCCTAAAGGAATCCCTCTTATGTCGGCATCTTGTGCATCGGCAAGCACCGCTTCAGCCTGATCTCTGGAACTAAAGCACTTATACACTGTGTCCTTGCAAATAAGAATCCCCCCTTCCCTTGCTTCACGCGAAACTACCTTTCTTTCATAATCACCACGCGCCTCTATGTTGCTTACAAATTTTTCCCAGCTTACAGTGCCACCCGCACCTGCACCTGCTTTTTCTTTTGCCATTTATTCTTCTCCCTCTAGACATACCAGTACACCAAGCGTGGTTCCAGTATAGACAAGCTTACAACGTAATAGCAACGTTAATATAAAACTCGCGCACAAAAAAAAGGGGAGACACAACGCCTCCCCCCCTCTTACTGCTATCGACATCACTTATTGCTGTCTATTGCCTTGTGTATAGATAATTTCTACACGGCGGTTCTGTGGCTCACGCACACCATCATCGGTTGGCACGAGTGGGTCACTTTCACCCTTAGCTTCGGTCGCAATCTCGGCAGCGGAGATACCCAACTTCACCAGTTCTTTCTTCACCGCATCAGCACGGCGCTTTGACAAGCGCATATTGTATTCATCACTACCGGCACGATCAGCATGACCGGTCACATCAATACGGACAACGTTGTTTTCTTTTGCATTTTGCACAGCAGTTTCAAGCACAGAGCGAGCTTCTGGCGTGATAGCTGACTTGTCAAAGTCAAAGAATACCATGTAAGAAAGCGGAGCTACAGGTGCTGCTTCTGCAGGTTCCTGTGGTGCAGGTGTAGGCTCAGGAACTGGTTCTGGTGCAGGTGCTGGCTCTACAGGAGCTGGTTTTGGCGCACCAAAAGATACACGCAACCCCGCAAGCACCGTATGGTTTTCATAATCAATATCAGTTTTCACACCGGATGACGTCTTAACCCGTGGGTTAGCAAAAGCTTGTAAATATTGGTAGTTTGCAAACAGACCAACATTATTATGCACCTGGTAATTAACACCAACAATCCCTTGTGCAGCAGGTGCCCAAGTGCTGTCATTAATCACAGCAGCACCACCAGTACCAATCGTCCGCACATCATCATAATCAATAGCAGCAGCACCAATACCCACCCCTAAATATGGAGTAAATGGTGTTTTATTCACAAAATCATAGAGCACGTTAGCCATAATAGTCCAGGCATGTACATCGCCAGAATTACCGCCTGTTGTAGCTGGTGTACCACTGATGCTATCCACTTCATTCGTACGGTAACCCAGCTCCAATTCACCACGGAAACCAGAAGGCGCACGATAGCCAATTGTACCAAGGGCGGCCCAGCCATCATCAAATTCTACTTCCTTGTTAATTCCACTGCCTTCAACGTCGGAATTAGGTTGATTATTCCAACCACCCGCTGCACCTACATAAAATTCAGAGCCCCGAGCCAAGTTCATAACACCCTCAAGCGGGTTAGGAACTTGAGCCTCTGCCAATAGAGGCACTGCTGCAACGGATACCATCGCTAGCATATATATTCTTGCACGCATAAGTAACATCCTTATAATTAACAGTAAACTTCTTAAAGTAAGAGCATTAACCTTACGCAAAAGAAACACTATCCTGCGTAAAACTTCTGTACCGCTCCCTGAATGAGAGTATCAATAACTCATAAGCGCGCACTATAGTATAGTTTTTTACTTCTGTCACCCTTCTTTTGCGCATGTAGGAGACACTATCTTGATAGTGTGGTATTTTTACATAGAAGGCCCCTCCGCTAGGGCACGGATAATACCACGCAGCGTCTGCACATCTTGCGACGTGAGCGGAATACGCTTGAAGATAGTGCTGATACTATGAACCATACCAGGTTTTTTCTCAGGCGTTTTAAAGAAACCATGCGCTTCAAGCTGTGTTTCAAGCTGGTGCAACATCCCCATTACCTCGCCATGCGTGGCAACAGGAGGTATATCAGGTGTATTATCAATAGCAGAGAGTAGCGTCTGGCTGGCAAACCATTCATAGGCACAAATGGCTACGGATTGCGCCAGGTTTAACGAGGGGAACGCTGGGTTGACTGGCACCGTGACACAATAATTGGCCAACGCGATATGGTCGTTGGTGAGGCCTGTACGCTCTGGCCCAAAGATAATAGCCGTACACTCACCCGCCATTATGCGTGGCTGGATATTCTCTGCCCATTCTTTGGTTGTAAGCACCGGCTTCACCATGTAACGCTGGCGGGCAGTTGCCGCATAGGCGGTATGCACATCGGCAAGTGCCTCTTCAAGGGTGGCAAACACGGCTGCATTCCGCACAGTATCCACCGCCCCGACGGCCATCGCTTCCGCCTGTGGGTTGGGCCAGCCATCGCGTGGGGCAACAAGACGCAATTCCGAGAGGGCAAAATTGGCCATCACCCGTGCCGCCGCACCGATATTCTCGCCCATTTGCGGCTCTACCAGAATGACAACAGGAGGAAGAATCGCCATTTTACCCTTTTAAAAGACGGTACGTAATGCTGTCATGTAACGCATTATACGACGCATCAATAATATTGGTTGACACCCCCACTGTAGACCAGCGTTCGCCACTACAGTCACTCGTTTCGATCAATACACGGGTGAGGGCCTCTGTGCCTTTGCCAGAATTGATAATGCGTACTTTATAATCAATTAGCGTCATATCGCGCAGTTGCTTATAACGGCGGGAAAGGGCTTTCCGCAATGCCTTATCAAGCGCATTCACCGGGCCATTACCTTCCGCCACACTCATCACTACCCGGCCATCAACATGCAATTTAATAGTCGCTTCTGATAAGGTAAGAAGTTGGCCATTGGCATTAAAGCGCCGCTCATCAATCACCCGGAAATTCTGCAAGGTAAAAAAATCTGGCACAGTGCCAAGCACGCGGCGGGCAAGCAAGGCAAAGCTGGCATCGGCACTATCATAGGAATAGCCTTCACTTTCCCGCTGTTTCACCTCTTCCACCAGTTGCATGATACGATCGTCTTTTGGATCAAACTCCAGGCCAATTTCCTTCAAACGTGCAACAATATTCGATTTTCCCGCCTGGTCAGACACTAGAATAAGGCGGCTGTTTCCTACCCAGGCTGGATCAATATGCTCATAGGAACTGGTTGATTTCGCCATGGCAGAGACATGCAAGCCCCCCTTATGGGCAAAAGCGGAACTGCCAACATAGGCAGCATAGGGGTTTGGCTGTTTATTCAAACGGTCATAGAGAAAACGGGAGACGCGGGTTAAATGGGTAAGCCCCTCAGCAGTAATCCCTGTCGTAAATCCTAGTTTCAGCATGAGTGTGGGGATAAGTGCAATTAAATTAGCATTACCACAGCGTTCCCCTAATCCGTTCAGCGTGCCCTGCACTTGTCGCACGCCTGCCTGCACAGCGGCAATACTGTTTGCCACAGCATTTTCCGTGTCATTATGGCAGTGAATGCCTAAATGGTCACCGGGAATATGCTTGACCACTTCCTGCACAATAGCTCTGATTTCATGAGGCAATGAGCCACCATTGGTATCACACAACACCACCCAACGTGCGCCATTGTGATAGGCAGTTTTAATGCACTCCAGTGCAAATTCGGGGTTGGCTTTATAGCCATCGAAGAAATGCTCGGCATCAAACAATACTTCGCAGCCTTTTTTAGACGCATAGGCGATAGTTTCGCCAATCATGGCGATATTCTCGGCGTGGGAAATATTCAGCGCGTTATCGACATGAAAATCCCAGGATTTCCCCACAAGGCAAAGCGTTTTAACACCACTATTGATCAGCGCGTTCAATCCAGGATCGTTCTCAGCACTGCTATACGGCCTGCGCGTCATGCCAAAGGCGGTGAAATGGGCGTGGGAAAGGGGGGGAAGCTCAGCAAAAAATGCATCAT
>CAZXPG010000017.1:0-27275 GCA_964643145.1 uncultured Rickettsiales bacterium | reverse complement strand
AACGTTATTATTAATTTAAAATAATGGCAAAAACGACGCTTTTTGACATTATTTTAGAGTATCATGCCAGTTTTGGATAAGCAAAGCTTATCCAAAACTGAGGTTATTTTAAGTATATGGTATTATCTGCATTATTTGATCATTATTCCGTGTTTCTGGTAGATGCTTATGGTGTTTTCTGGGATGGAAGCGGTTTTATTCCAGGCACGGTTGAGCGGTTAGAGCGGCTGGTGGCACAAGGAAAAACCGTGCTTATCCTCTCGAATACCACCCAGCGTGCCGCCATTGCCGCTGAAAAATACCGCCGTCACGGGCTAGAAGAAGGCAGGCATTATCACGCCTTTATTACCTCTGGTGAAGTAGCGCGCCGTGAGTTGGAAAAAGGCCTGGTGTTGGAGGCAGGGCAGTTACGCCGTTACTACTGTATTGGCACGCCCAATGCCGCATTATTTGCAGGGCTTGATTATCATAACGTTTCTCTTGATAAAGCCGAATTCGTCTATATCAGCGTACCGCAATTGACCGATAAACAGAAAGATACACTAACCCAGCATCGTTATCCTTTTTATATGTCAGCTAGCCAGATAGAGAATGAACCCTTATGGGACAGTACCGAGATTGAGGCTTTTTCTTCCCTGCTTGCCCCCGTTATTGCACGTAAGTTACCTGTATTTAGTGCTAACCCCGATACTATTGCCCCCGAGAAATGTTACCTCACCCAGGCCATTCATCCGGTGATTCGTCAAGGGACGGTGGCAGCAACGCTACGGGCAGCAGGGCTTAGCGTGCGTGAGGTGGGGAAACCATATGCGGAAATCTACGCCTATGCCCAAGCATTGTTAACAACACAGTTTGGCATCAACAAACAGGCACGTACCGCTATGATTGGCGATACGCTAGCCACCGATATACGCGGTGCGCACCAGGCACGAAGGAAGCTGGGCTGGCCGGTGGATGCTATTCTGACCCTCACGGGAAATACCTCACAGAACATGCTAGTGGGGATCAACAGTGAGGATGCACCTCACCATAGTATAACATCCTTTGGCATGGGTGGGCAGGTGCTGACGTAAAACACCAGCAAAATAAACATTAATGACTATATGACCGATTTCTCTTCTCTTGAGCAGGGCATCACCGCCATCCGCCAGGCATTGCAAACAATGCCTGCTTCCCCTGGCGTGTACCGGATGCTGGATAAGCATAACAGCCCCTTATATGTGGGCAAGGCCAAGAACCTGGCGAAGCGGATAGTGAACTACACCCAGCCAGAGCGGTTGAGTGCCCGCATCCGGCTGATGGTATCGCACACGGCCTCAATGGAGGTGGTGACAACGAACACGGAAGCCGAGGCACTTCTGTTGGAAGCCAACCTGATTAAACGCCTGCAACCGCGCTATAATATCCTGCTCAAAGATGATAAATCCTTCCCCTATATTGCTCTGACCAAAGGCCATTCTTTCAGCCGTGTGATGAAACACCGAGGAAAAAAAGAGGGGGGAGCGGAATATTTCGGGCCGTTTGCGTCTGCTGGAGATGTGAATGAAACCATTGCCCATTTGCAGAAAATCTTCCGCTTGCGCCCCTGTTCGGATGATTTTTTTGCCAGCCGCAAACGCCCTTGCCTTGAATATCAGATCAAACGCTGTTCGGGGCCGTGTGTCGGGAAAATTAGCGAAGAAGACTATCGGGAACTGGTGAAACAGGCACGCGATTTTCTTTCCGGCAAAAGCCAGGAGGTGCAGAAACGGCTGGCTATACAGATGGAAGAAGCCAGCCAGCAGATGGAATATGAGAAAGCAGCACTGATCCGCGACCGTATTCGCGCCCTCACCCATATTCAGGCTAAGCAGCATATTAACCTCTCCTCCCTGAAAGATGCCGATGTTATTGGCCTATATCGCGGAGGGGATGCCTGCTGCATCCAGATCTTCTTCTTTCGTGCCGGGCAGAATTACGGCAATAAATCCTATTTTCCGCTACATACCGCAGAGAGCAGCGATGCAGAAATCCTTTCGGCTTTTATCGGGCAGTTTTACCAGGCACATCCACCACCAGAGAAGATTATCCTCAGCCACCCTATAGAGGGCGTATCTGCCCTGGAACAGGCGCTGGCAACACTCTCCCATGCCACGGTGCGCCTGCTCTTTCCCGATAGCGGTGAAGCACATAAAGCGGTACAGGCCGCTATTGCCAATGCAGCAGATGCCTTACGCCGCAAATTGGCAGGCGTGCTTTCCGAACAAAAACTACTGCAAGGGGTGCAAGCGTTATTTGCCATTGCCAAACCACTCAAGCGCATTGAAGTCTATGATAACAGCCATATTATGGGGCAACATGCCATTGGTGGTATGATTGTGGCCGGAGAAGAAGGGTTTATCAAACAAGCCTACCGCCGTTTTAATATGGGCGAAGAAGTGGCAACGAAACAACGAACAGGCGGCGATGATTATGCCATGCTGCGTTTCATGCTCACCCGTCGCCTCACCCGATTACTAGAACAGGCCCCTCATTATACCGAGGGCGTCTGGCCGGATTTACTGTTGATTGACGGCGGTGCCGGACAGTTGAATATCGCACTGGATGTGCTTAAAACACTGCATCTCAGCAGCATCCCCTGTGTGGGGATTGCCAAAGGGCCCGAACGCAATGCCGGGCGTGAGCAGTTTTTCCTGCCAGGACAGGCCCCCTTTACGTTAAGCCGCGATGACCCAGTGATGCGCTATCTACAGGTGCTACGCGACGAGGCACACCGTTATGCTATCGGTTCTCACCGAAAAAGGCGTGCAATGGCACTCACTGTTTCGGCACTGGATGCAATCCCTGGCATTGGCGCTAAACGCAAAAAGGCGTTGCTCAACCATTTTGGTTCAGTGAAAGATATCCAGGCGGCGCAAGTAGAAGATTTAGCGAAAGTAGAAGGAATTAATAAAATTACAGCAGAAACCCTCTATGCTACTTTACACGCTGAAAAATGAGGGTATGATAGAAGGAGGACGCACGCTTACTGTTTCACTCGTTTATGTTGCCATGCTCAAACACTTGCCCAATATTCTTACGCTTTCCCGTATCATGGTGATACCGCTGCTTGTAGGTTCCTTCTACATTGGCGGGCCTATCTCGCATAAAATTGCAGCAGGGCTATTCTTACTGGCAAGTGTAACTGATTTTTTTGATGGCTATCTCGCCAGGGCATGGTCTATCCAATCACGCCTGGGGCGGTTCCTTGACCCAATTGCCGATAAATTACTGGTGGGGGCAAGCATCCTGATTCTGGTTGATAAAGGTTATGCCCATATTGTGCCAGCACTAGCCATTATATGCCGTGAAATTCTGGTGTCGGGACTGCGCGAGTTTCTCGCTGAACTGCGCATCGGGATGCCGGTCAGCCGCATGGCAAAACTGAAAACCGGCGTGCAAATGACAGCGATTTTCCTGTTACTCTTGGGGGTTGAAGGGTCAGGGATTGAAGCCACCGAGTTCATAGGAAAAATTGCACTGTGGTTTGCGGCTGCTCTTACCTTATTTACCGGCTATGCCTATCTTCAGGCAGGGTTAAAGCATATGTCTGAGGAGTTATAACATCCATCCTGGGAGGAACTTGTCTAATGAAACACCCTATACTATCACATACTGAAAAAGGTTTCACACTGGTGGAACTGTCAATAGTTCTAGTGATTATCGGCCTGATTGTAGGCGGTGTGCTGGTAGGACAGGACTTGATACAGGCAGCGGAGACGCGCTCTATTATTTCCCAGATTGAGAAATATAACACAGCGGTGAACACCTTCCGGCTGAAATATGGTGTATTGCCAGGGGATGCACCTATGCCAGGCGATAGCAGTTCTATTGCCAAAGGTGATGGCAACGGGATGCTTTCATCCAAAGGCACACCTACTGCCACCCCCACTACCATTGAGGGTGAACTCGTATGGTTCTGGCAGCAATTGACGGTGGCGAAAGTGATTGATAGTGCCTTTAGTGGCAGCACGGATGGGGGCACGATTCTTTCAGCCTCGGTAACGAACGGACAGGTGCCCAATTTCCCTTCCACCAAAGGCAATCATGGCGGGATTATTGCCTATGGCATGATGGATGGGTTTAATTACTTCCATATCGGGCTACAAAATAACAGCGGCACCACCGTCCGAACCGGCAATAGCCTACGGCCTGTGGAAGCCTACAATATTGATAAAAAAATTGATGACAGTTTAGCTAATAGCGGAATTGTGCAAGCGCGTGGAGGCACAGTGCTTGAATCAGCAGCAACCGAATGCGCAACATCCACGAAAGATACTTATAACCTTTCCAGCACCGCCCAGCTATGCCAGTTACGCATCAAATTTAAGTAAAAATTCCTCCTTAACCAATTCTTTACTTTTTTACGGTAACAATAGAGTAGATGTAATCTGGCAACGGCTGAAAAATATTGATTCTTTATTTTAAGCCAATATGAAAAAATGCTTGCAAACAGGTGTTTTTGTGTCAAGCTAAGCAGTCTATTAACCGTTTAAAGGAGTTCCATTATATGACGTATTCAACAACAAACAGCACTGCAATGCGCAGTTCTGAGGGTGGTTTCACACTGGTGGAACTATCCATTGTGCTGGTGATCATCGGCCTTATTGTAGGCGGTGTGCTGGTAGGGCAAGACCTGATCCGTGCCGCTGAAACACGCGCAATCATTTCCCAGATTGAAAAATATAACACCGCCGTAAATACCTTCAAGTTGAAATATGGCGTGCTTGCAGGGGATGCGCCGATTCCTGGTGATACTGCCAGCCTGGTAAAAACTGGTGATAATAACGGCCTGCTTGCGCCAACTCCCGGTATGCCAGCAAAAGCCCCAACCTCGATTCAGAGCGAAATCGTATGGTTCTGGCAGCAGCTTGCTAAAGCCGGTTTCATTGACGGTAACTATAGCGGTCTGTCTACAGCTACTATCCTGAGTGCGTCTGCTACAGGTGGCCAGGTGCCAAACTTCCCATCCACTAAATCTAACCGTGGCGGTATTATTGCCTATGGTATGAATGATGGTAACAACTACTACCAGATTGGTCTGGATAATGCTAGTGGCACTACCATTAAAACAGCGAACAACCTGCGTCCTGAAGAAGCCTTCAATATCGATAAAAAGATGGATGATGCAAACCCAACTTCTGGTGCCGTACAAGCACGTGGTGGTACAACGCTTGAGTCAGCTGCAAGTGAAAAAGCTGGCACAGGCCAGACCAGCACCGGTTGCCAGGTAGCAAAAAGCGGTGTATATAACCTGGAAGCCGTGGCTCCTTCCTGCCAGTTGCGTATCCGGTTCAACTAATCGTAACCTTGCTTGCGAAAAAGCCTGGGTGCAGACGTGCCCAGGCTTTTTGCATATAACACACTATGTCATGTGCCGATCCTATCGTTCAGGTGCTGTTGCCTTTACCTCATACCGAGCCGTTTGATTACCAGGTTCCTTTGGGAATAGAGGTGCCTCCTGGCAGTTTTGTTACCGTACCTTTTCGTAACCGCGAAGTGGTAGGGGTAGTGTGGGGCACAGCACCAACATGCCTTGACACTGCTAAAATCAAAACACTGCTTGCCTGCCTTAATCTCCCTCCGCTTTCTGCTGAGCAACTCCGTTTTATCCGCTGGGTAGCAGACTATAGCGTATTTTCTTATAGCAGCGTGTTGCGCATGGTGATGCCGGTTACGCCTGGCAACGCAGAACCAAAAACCCACACCGCCTATACGCTGGGAGCCAACCGCAATATCCGCATGACGCGTGAGCGTGAACGGGTGATAGGCATCCTGCACAACACCCCCCCCATGACGCTGGCAGCGATACAAAAAGCCACCCAGGTAAGTGCCAGTGTGGTGCAGAATTTAAAGCGGCTTGCGGTGCTGAAGGAAGTGACGCTCACCCCTGCCCCGCCCCCGCCAGATCAACCAGTGATCCACCTACCACAGCTTTCAGGCCAACAGCAGGAAGCGGCCCGCTACCTGCATACACAGATAGTAGCAGCACGCTATAGCGTTACGGTGATTGACGGGGTGACGGGTTCGGGGAAAACCGAGGTATATTTCACTGCCATTGCCGATATATTGCAACAGGCTGAAGGGCAGGTATTGATCCTACTGCCAGAAATTGCCCTGACCTCACAGTTTCTTTCTCGCTTTGAAGCACGTTTTGGCTTCCGTCCGGCTGAGTGGCATTCCGACATTAGCGACAAAGCGCGGCGTGATATCTGGCATGGGGTGCTGGAAGGACGGGTACGGCTGGTGGTGGGGGCGCGCAGTGCTTTATTCCTGCCTTTTGCTTCGCTGCGCCTGATTGTGGTGGATGAAGAGCATGAGAGTGCCTATAAGCAGGAAGAGGGCGTGTTATACCATGCACGTGATATGGCGGTGGTGCGGGCCTATCTCGGTGGGTTTCCGGTAATTCTTGCCTCTGCCACGCCATCGCTTGAGACGGTTATGAATATTCAGGCCGGTAAATTTACCTGCCTTACCTTGCCCTCCCGCTATGGGGAAGCGGTCATGCCGGTGATAGAAGTGGTGGATATGCGCACGACAAAACGCGAAAAGCAGCATTGGCTTGCACCATCACTGCGCACGGCCCTCGCAAAAACACTGGAAAACGGACAACAATCGCTACTTTACCTGAACCGCCGGGGCTATGCACCGCTCACGCTTTGCAGAACATGCGGCCATCGTATGGCCTGCCCCTCCTGTTCCAGTTGGATGGTAGAGCACCGTACCCCCAGGCGGCTGGAATGCCACCATTGCGGTTATCGCCATCCTATACCACGCTTATGCCCGGCATGTGGGGAGGAAGGCACGCTGGTTGCCTGTGGGCCAGGGGTGGAGCGTGTTGCAGAGGAGGTGCAGTCCTTGCTGCCACAGGCGCGCCTCTTGCTGATGACACGTGACACAGTAAAAACCATCAAAGCCGCAGAACAGGTGATCCAGTCTATTCTAGACAAACAGGTGGATATTATCATCGGCACACAAATGGTAGCAAAAGGGCATCATTTTCCGGCACTGACATTGGTAGGGGTAGTGGATGCAGATCTGGGGCTGGCCGGAGGTGATTTGCGCGCAGCCGAACGCACCTACCAACTACTGCATCAGGTAAGCGGCAGGGCAGGACGGGAACAGTTGAAAGGAAAAGTGATCCTACAAAGCTATATGCCCGATAACAGCATCATCCAGGCCTTAGTGGCAGGTGAACGCGACCGTTTCATGGCAAATGAAATTGCCAACCGCAACGCCAGTGCCATGCCACCTTTTTCCCGGCTTGCGGCACTGATACTATCGGGCGAGAACGAACAGCATGTAGTGGCAACCGCCAAAGCCTTGGCTCGCACTGCACCAATAATGGAAGGGGTAGAGGTACTAGGGCCTGCCCCCGCCATGCTCTACCAACTCCGAAAAAAATTCCGCTACCGGCTACTAATGAAAACCAAGAGAGATATCCAGATCCAGAAATTGCTGAAACACTGGCTGGCACACACCCCCCTGCATTCCTCTGTACAGGTAAAAATTGATATTGATCCGTATAGTTTTTTTTAGAGTTTAGTGGCAGTGTTCACTACCACTAAACTCTAACCACGCTTACCTACACAAATGTAATATCGGCTTCTGCCCATAGATAGCCATCGGCTGCCACCAGCAAGACAACATCGCTGCCGTTATCAAACACCAGGGCTGCGCTGCCAAAACCAGTCACATCTTCAGCGGTAAAATCGCTTACGGCAATGAAGTCACCCTCTTCAGGAGCGAAATCCATGATAATGTCGATATTAGACAGGCTATCAATGTAGAAAGCATCTGCACCCATACCCCCTGTCAACTCATCACCGCCGCTATATTCAACAGCAATAGAGGCATTGCCGCTGGCTGCCATATTATCACCATTATCGCCCATGTCTTCACTGGCATCAACAGTATCCTCTTCGACAGTATAGGTAAAACTACCATTATCACTGCCGCCGGTGATATCATCATCATCTTCACCCGCGTCAACCGTATCATCGCCTGCACCGGCAAAGATGGTGTCATTACCGTCCATGCCATCATCTCCAACGATAAGATCGTTGCCGTCATTACCCCAGATCAGATCATCGCCCTCACCACCAATTAAGGTGTTATCATAGAGGCCACCCACAATCGTATCGGCACCAGCACCACCATCAATATAATCCATGCCATCATCAACAATGCTTTCTTCATCGCCAAAGAGCATGTCATCATCATCACCGCCTATGAGGGTATCATCACCATCACCGCCGGAAATGGTAGAACTGGTGTGCGATCCTTCTACATAATCATCGCCTGCACCGCCGGAAATCGTGTCATAATCTTCGCCACCATAGATGCTGTCGTTACCATCGCCACCGTCAATAAAATCGTTGCCATCAACACCGTTTGTATCGTCGCCATAGATAACATCATCACTATCACCGCCATAGAGCGTGTCATCACCATGGCCGCCGATCAAGGTAGAATCATCATTGGAGCCGTAGATTTCATCGTTATCGTCACCACCAAACAGCAGGTCATTACCCTCACCGCCATAGATGGTGTCATCGCCGGCACCGCCATCAACAGAATCATTACCGTCAACATTATTGTCATCACCAAAGATCAGGTCGTTACCGTCACCGCCCAGAATGGTATCATCATCAACGCCGCCAATGAGGGTATCATCCCCCGCACCGCCTTCGATATAGTCATTACCATCGACATCTTCATCATCGCCATAGATGATGTCGTTACCATCAGCACCAATCAGTGTATCTGCACCTTCACCCCCTACCAGATAGGAGTCAGACGTACCAGCAACGATGTAATCATCCCCGCTACCGCCATAGAGCGTATCGCTATCTAGGCCGCCATAGATAGAATCATCACCATCGCCGCCTTCGATATAGTCATTACCATCAATGTCTACATCGTCACCATAGATGATGTCGTTCCCTTCCAGCCCTTCAATAGTATCGTTGCCACCATAGCCAATTAAGGTATCGTCATCAGGCGTACCTACCAGATAATCATCTCCCTCTGTACCTTCGTTGGCAGTGCCACCATCGGTGGGTGTTTCGCCGCCATCAGTAGGAGGCTCTTCACCATCAGTGGGTGTTTCACCCCCATCGGTGGGCAGAGGATACATACAATGGCCTTTATCAGCATGATGAAATTTCTTCCATCCTGTATCATAGTGTGTTTCGTAATCATAATTATCAGAATAATCTAGCGCATTCATGGATTGTTGTTCTCCTTATATACGGACATTAATAGAATGGGGAAATATGCCGAAGAATATGCAAGCAGTATAACATCAGTTCTGGAAGGGAGATCCTATCCAGAACTGATGTTACCAGAGTGCAACAACATGAGGAAGGCGTTCATGTATCCATACTCTTCTACTGTTTATAGAAAGCAATCGTCCACGTCATAAAAGAATACACTGCGTTATGTATAGAGTGGTTCCAATAGTCGCCTGGCACGATATAGCAATGACACACACGGCAGAATGCATATCATTGCGCATCATCTTGGCACAGATGTGCTAAGAATGCTGTATAGTAGAGACGTTTGATGTGATAATTAGCAGGAAGATGTAGCGTTTAAAAACATATATCCTATATAAATAATGCTTAACCGAACAATGCATTAAACTCTTGTTTCAGCACGATGTCCACCTCTGCAAGCGGTGCATTAACTCCTATATCGGCCAAGGATGTTACGCCATATTCCCGAATACCGCAGGGCACAATGCCAGCGAAATGGCTTAGATCAGGCATGACATTCAGTGCAACCCCGTGATAACTAACCCATTTCCTGACACGAATGCCAAGCGCAGCAATCTTATCCTCACGGTTCCCACGCACCACCCAGATTCCCACCCGGCCAGAGCGGCGTTCTCCCTGCACCCCCAGCACCGCCAACGTGTTAATGAGCCATTGCTCCAACAAAAACACATAGGCCCGCAAATCGGGCTCTTCTGGCAGGGCGCGCTGTTTAAGATCAAGCATCACATAGGCAATGCGCTGGCCCGGGCCATGATAGGTATATTGCCCACCACGTCCGCTGGCAAACACGGGGAATGTCGCCGGAGCCAGTAAATCTTCTTTCTTGGCACTGGTTCCTGCGGTGTAAAGCGGCGGATGCTCAAGCAGCCATACCAGTTCAGCAGCTTCTTTTGCCCGTATGGCAGCCACCCGTTCTTCCATCCGGCATACAGCATCAGGGTAATCTACCCATTGCCTACTAGTTTCCCATAATGTCATAGTGCCTCAACGTCATTTATCATTGCCCAGCACACGCTGCCATGCGCTGGTTTTTTTCTTGCTATCCAGGCTGTTTATAATATCATTAATCCGCACCCTATCCGGGCTATCAGGAGGGAGG
This sequence comes from uncultured Rickettsiales bacterium, assembly GCA_964643145.1. GTDB lineage: Bacteria > Pseudomonadota > Alphaproteobacteria > Rickettsiales > Arcanibacteraceae > CAZXPG01. The sequence goes on along the minus strand of CAZXPG010000017.1, from coordinate 16,877 downwards.
TATTTTTTGGCAAGCTCGGCATAGCGGCGTGCCTGGTTCTTATCTTTGGCCAGCATCGCCTGCTCGGCCTGATAGCGATAGGAGAGGCCAAGCTGCCCCTGCCTGCCATAGGCAATCACCAGCTGCTCAAGAATCGCACCATTATCAGGCTCTTGCTTCCGCGCTGCCTGCAATTCTTCGGTAGCATCCCTAAGTAGCTTCGTAGCCTCTGCTTCGCCATCGTCAGATGCGCTGGCAATTTGCGCTGTTGCCAGCCCCAACCGAATGAGCGGCGCGTCTGGCATCAGCGCGACGGCCTTGCTGTATGGCAGAATGGCATCAACAACGCGACTATTTTCAAAGAGTATCTGGCCTTTCAGTTCATAAAAATAGGGGTCTTTCGGATAATCATCAATCAAGCTATCAATTTCCGCCAGGGCTTTTGGCAGGTCAGGAATTTTATAATAAGCAATGGCGCGTGCATAGCGCGCCTCCAGGCTTGTATCACTTAACGGATAGCGGGCGAGTGTAGCATTAGGGGCTTGCAGGAAAGCGCGCAGCTTGACATATATACGCCTATAGGCGGCTTTTATCGCAGGGCTACCCAGATTGGTTCTATAGGGCGAATGTTCGAGATGGTTCCGTATATGCGACACACGCTCACGGCTTAAAGGGTGGGTCAGGGTATAGGGGTTAATATCCCCGTAAAGCTGGTTTTCCTTCTGGCTCAAGAATTGCAGCAACTCCAGCAGCCCCTCAGAAGAGCTATGGGTGCGGTCGAGGAAATTCAGCCCAGCCTGATCGGCGGCCTGCTCATTTTCCCGCGAGAATTGCAGCACCTCCCGCTGGTTGACATGGCTGCTACCGGCAATAATCGCCATGCCCGCCTGTGGCGCACCACCGACGGCCGCGGCCGCGCCAAGCAGATAGCCGAGTGTAGAGGTGGTGGCGGCATCCTGGTAGCGTTCACTGCCTCGCGCCAAATGCCCACCGGCAATATGGCCGGTTTCATGGGCAATCACCCCTTGCAGCACATTGGCGCTCTTAAATTCCGTCAACAGCCCAGTATAGAGAAACAGCTTCATCCCCCCCGCCACAAAGGCATTGATCTGCGGGTCATTGACAATAATAATCCGCACATTCTCCGGCTTCAGCCCTGCCGCTTTGAAGATGGGAGTGGCCAAGCCCCGGATGGTGGTTTCAATTTCCGTATCCCGTATAACCGACAACGGCTCCCCTGCTCGTGCCGGAGAAATAAGGCACAGGAACATCAGGCAGAGAGCGATGCGTTTGAAAAGGGAATGAGGCATGATGGTAGTCTAGACTCCAGACTCCTAAAATTACACTTGCTCCGCTGCTTTCAGCACATCCTTCACATGACCGGGGACAGATACTTTGCGCCAGATGTGACGGATAATGCCCTGTTTGTCGATCAAGAAGGTAGCGCGCTCTATGCCCATGTATTTTTTGCCATACATGGATTTCTCCACCCAGGTGCCATAGGCTTCGCATACCTCCCCTTCGGTATCCGACACCAGAGTGAAAGGCAGACAGTGTTTTTCCTTGAATTTTTCATGACTTTTGATGCTGTCTTTGGAAATACCAACGATCACTGTATCGGCATCGGTAAAATTCACCATCATATCAGCAAAATCTTTCGCCTCCACCGTGCAGCCGGGTGTATCGTCTTTTGGATAAAAATACAACACGACATTCTTGCCACGCAATGCCGAAAGCATCACCGTTTGGCCTCCATCTGCCGGTAGGGTAAAATCCGGTGCAGTGTCGTTCACCTGCGGGCTGGAGGGGGTGGTTGGTTCTGGGGCTGTAGACATAGGGGGCTCCTGATTAGTGGTTAGAGTCTAGAGTTTAGTGGTTAGTGGCTTTTTCTAAACTCTAACCACTAATCACTAACATAAAATATCGCCTCACCTGCTCTTGCACAAATAATAGACGCGCCTCAATGGCGGCAACATTCTCCTGTTTCAGGGTGGCCGTCAACACGTCTTTCACGCCATCGGTGAGCTTACCTTCATAAGCTAGGCGCAAGATAGATTGAATGTCAAATAGAAAAAGGGCCGCTTCCTGTAAATCACGCGCAGCCTCTTCAGAAAGAATTCTGTGCTCTCCGCAGGCTGCAAATACGGCAACCGTATCAGTGCTCAGTATCTCCGGTGTATGGCTGGCATGGGCGAGTTGCAGGAACTGGGCAATAAACTCTACATCAATTACGCCACCTTGCGCATATTTCACCCGCCAGCGGCTGGCAGGGATATGCGTCTGGGCAATGCGGCGGCGCACATCCAGAATATCGGCAGCAAGACGATGACGCTCGCGGGTACGGATGAGTTTGCTCTGGATAAGCTGGTTAATACGTGCGGCAAAGGCCGGTTCCGCCACTATCACCCGGGCGCGTGTCAGTGCCATATATTCCCAGGTGGCGGCGGTGCCATCAAAATAGCCATCAAGGGTTTTGAACCGGGTGCAGAGCGCCCCATCATCACCAGAGGGCCTGAGGCGCATATCCACCGCATAGAGCGTGCCTTCCGGGGTGAGGGCGGTGAAAGAATGGATAAATTTCCGGCTCAGGCGGGTGTAATATTGCACGATACTGAGCGGGTCTTTGCCATTGGAATAGCTTTCCCCTTCTGGCACGTCATAAACCAGCACCAGATCAATATCGGAGCGGAAGCTTAGATTGCGGCTGCCCAGCTTGCCCATAGCGATAATAGCAAACTGTCCGCCTTCCACATAGCCATGCTGGCGGGCAAATGCGTCCTGCGTTTTATGGAAGCAGACATTCAGCACCGTTTCAGCAATATCGGAAAGGGCAAGGCGCGCCTGCTTGGGTGGGATTACCCTTTGGATTAACTGCACCCCCACCTGGAACTGGTGCTCATGCGTCCACAACCTGGCAATATCCAGCATTTCGTCATAGGAGGCCGCATAACCCATCTGCTGTTCAAGCTCGCTTCTAAGCAGGGTAACGGAAGAGAGGGGCCCAAGAAAATCCGGGGAAAGCACATAATCGAGCAATGCAGGCCTACGGCTTAAATTTTCCGCCAGATACGGATAGCTGCCCATCAGTTCCGCCACCAGATTGAGCACCGGTGCATTGGCATAGAACAAGGAAAAGAGGGGAATACTGTCGGGCAGGCGTGAAAGAAAATTATCGAACTTCAGAAACGCCATATCGGGATTGGCGGTTCGTGCCATGGCTTTCAGGATTTTCGGCACCAGTTCGGTAATCAGCTCACGGGCACGTTGGGTTTTGGTGGAGCTATAACGCCCATGATGCCAGCCACGTATCAGGCTTGCCACCATCTCGCCATCGCTAAACCCCATGGCAATTAGGGCTTTCACGGTTTCGGGGTCGTTCTCAATGCCCGTAAATACCAGGTTATGGCCATCGGCACCAAGCGAAGGGGAAGAGGGGTAGAGTGCTCTATAATAGGTCTTCACCGTAGTGAGTTTCTCCCGCAAATCCTGTAGAAAGGTATCACGGCTTTCCGCCCCCATAAATATCGCAATATCAGAAAGCCCGCTTTCCGTGGTGGGTAGGGAGTGGGTCTGCTGGTCTGCCACCATTTGCAGCCGGTGCTCTAAGGTGCGGTAATAGCGGTAGATAGCAGCGAGTGTATCGGCTGTTTCAGGGGTGATATGTTTAGCAGAGGCCAGTGCGTGCAGTACCTCACAGGTGGGGGCAACGCGTAAGCTGCGGTCGCGCCCTCCCCAGATAAGCTGTTGCGTTTGCACAAAGAACTCTATCTCACGGATGCCTCCATGCCCAATCTTGATATTATAGCCTGCCAAGTCAGCGGTGGTCTGGTTGTTTCGGCTTTCAATCTGGCGCTTAATTGAGCGTATATCTTCAATTGCAGCAAAATCTAGGTGTTTCCGCCAGATAAATGGGCGTATGGTATTATAGAGGAAGCGTTCCCCTGCTTCTATATCGCCCGCAATGAAGCGCGCTTTAATCATGGCGGCGCGTTCCCAGTTCTGGCCAACGCTCTCATAATAGCTTTCCGCCGCCAGCACGGAAACCGCAAGTGGGGTAGAGCCTGGGTCGGGGCGCAGGCGCAAGTCGGTACGGAACACATAGCCATGGCTGTTCCTGTCCTGCATCATATGCACCAGGTCGCGCGCCAGCCGCACGAAAAAATGCTGCATGGTTTGGCGGCCAGTATAGCGCGCTTTCTCACTATCAAAAAACACCACCAAATCAATATCGCTGGAATAGTTCAGCTCCCATGAGCCAAGCTTGCCAACAGCCAGCACAATCAACCCCGAATTCTCCGCGGGGTTGCTTATATCCTCCGGCTGTATTTCACCATTTTTAGCGGCTATCCCGAGTAATGTATTCACGCAATTATTAACAGCAATTGCTGCAAACACACTTAACGAACGGGTAATTTTCTCAAGTTCCCATACCCCCATAATATCTGCGATGGCCACCAGAAGGGCAGTTTTCTGCTTGAAGAAGCGCAGCATATGCATCATCTCTTCCATCCGGCACAAAAACGGCACCGCACGGCACTCTTCCATCAAACGGCTAAAGCAGCTATCAAAACCTTCCGTCATCATCTGTTGAAAAAAGAGTGTTTCCTTCAACAGCACATGGCTTAAATACGGGCTGTTATGTGCTAAGATATGCAGCAGGGAGGCACCTTCACGGGTAGTAGCGAAGGCCTCTATCCATGCCACATGCTCGAGGCTGATACGGCTTGCCTTCTCACGGAGTTGCCGCAGGAAGGCCCTCATCTCCTCAGTATGGTGTGGTGATAACGGGGGATAGGACATGGTAGGTTTCTGCTGCCACAATTACAGGATGCCACCCCCTATCAATATAGGATGGGAGAGCAGGATAGGTCTTTTATTTTGCTTCTGGTTTCTGTATAGTCCAGAATATGCGCAAGCGCAAGCATCCTCGCATGATGCAGGGAATGCAAGGCATTTCAACCTCCTTCAGGTATAAGCCTCAACTAATAGGCATCAGGTATAGGATATTGTTCTTTCAAAGTAAACCACACTCTTTACTGCGTGACGTAACCCTGTTTATCGGTGTGATAATAATGATGGTTGCGGGTGCTTTATTATACCGTATTGAAACCATCCAGTCTGAGGCGATGGAGCGGCAGCTTGCCTCGCAGGCAGAACGGGTAGAGAACTATTTCACCGAGAGAGTGGTCTATACTGAAAGCAGTTTACGCTATATGGGGCGACGGATACAACAATATACCCCCGTCTCGCAGGAAGAGCAGTTCCGTTATATTGATAATTTATTCCAGTCTTTTTCTATTGATTCTGCGCTTAAAGATTTCTTATCCTTCACGATCGTAGGTTGGGTCACCACGGATTTCCAGGCTACTGTTGATGGTGTCTACCGCGTTATGGATAAACCCATTGATCTTTCCAGCCGCGATTATATCCACGAAACCGCCAAACAGCCCTGGGCTATCAAGCTTGGCCAACCGGTTATAGGCTCTACCAGTGGCGAATGGATTATTCCCGCCGGTGTAGGGGTAACCGATCCGCACGGTACCTGGATAGGAACGCTGGTTATTGGCTTCCAGCAAAGCTTCTTGCAACAGAAATTTAAACAACTGTTAGATAATCCTATTCTCAATGTAGCATTAATGGATATGACCGGCCAAGTGCTGGTTGAAGCCCCTAACCATTTTATCTCTAATACGGTTCCGATTAAAGATAAGATTATGGCCATTCCCTTTCCTGGGGATGACAACAGTGCCATCACGCCAGGTAACACACACCGTTTCAGCCATATAGGCTATTTCGGCTGGGGAACAAGCTACTACTATTATAAAATCCCTGGCTATAATTATGTGATGCTGATAAGTGCTAATAACCCGCTCTCACGTGCCAAACTGGGAGCACTGCTTGTTGCCTACCTACCGGCAATGATGGCAATTATCACCTGCCTCACCCTTGGCGCATTATTCCTGAAACGGCGCATTGTTACACCGATTATTACCCTTTCCGATGCCGCCATGGCCATGTCGGAAGGAAAGAGCGATATCGCCATCCCCGTTATGCACCACCTGGAAGGGCACAGGCTGGCACAAGCACTGGAACGCGTAAAAGCATTATTTGCCAGCGAGCAACGCTTTAAAGCCGAACTAGAGGCCGCCCATGCCAGCATACAACAAGCCAATGATGCCTTAGAACAGAAAGTCAGCGAACGTACCCAGGCACTTGAAACAACGCTTATACATGTCAAAACCCTGCTTGCCAACGAGCAACGCTTTAAAGAAGCATTGACTCTGGCTCATGCTGAGGCACAGCGGGCCAACGATTCATTGGAACGGAAAGTAATCGAACGCACCCAGGCTTTAGAGCGGGCCTTGGCAGTGAAGAGCGAATTTATTGATAATATCAGCCACGAAATCCGGTCGCCTGTGCAGGGAGTCACGGTAATTTCGAGCGGCTTGGTGGAAAACTGGGAGCATATTGCTGAAGAGCGGCGATTTATCTATGTACAAGAGGTGCATAAAAGCGGCGAGCGCCTGCTTTCCCTGGTGAATAACCTGCTTGATTTTTCACGGATGAATGCTGGAAAAATGGAATTTGCGCTGATGCCAGGCAGCGACATGGTGGCGTTAGTAAAAGCCAACATGGCAACCATGGAACCGCTGGCTGCGCGCAAGAAGCTGCTATTGGCACTCGATGCCCCCCCTATGGCCCTGGCAGAGTTTGATCAGCTACGCATCGGGCAGGTGATACGCAACCTGCTTTCCAATGCGATTAAATTTACCGATTATGGCACTATCACCCTCACCATTGCCACCCACACGCTGAACGGCAACGATGCCGTAGCGGTGACAGTGCGCGATGAGGGGCCTGGTATACCGGAAAATGAACGGGAACAGGTATTTGAGCCTTTTTCCCAGAGCAGCCGCACCAAAACACGGGCAGGTGGCACTGGCCTTGGCCTGACGCTCTGCGCTGAAATTATCATGGCACATCACGGGCTGATTTACGTGGAAAACACCCAAGGCAAGGGTGCTGCTTTTACCTTCATTATCCCTATTCACCATACACTAACCGACCTTGTGGCAAGGAGGCCCGCGATGCAAGAAAAAAACCATCCTATTAACGTGCTGGCTGTTGATGATGAAGTACATTGCCTGATGAGTATGCGTATCATCCTTGAAGGAGGGGGGTATAATGTTATTGAGGCACAAGGTGGGGCAAAAGCCCTGGAATATTTAGAGGCAACCGAAGAGCGGGTGGATATTATCCTGCTTGATATGATGATGCCGGATATATATGGCACCGAAGTGCTGGTGGCCATAAAGCAGAATGTGCGTTTCCAGCATATTCCGGTGATTATCCAGTCTGGGGTGGCGAGTGATACTGAAATCAGCAATGCCATGCAATATGGGGCGCATGGCCATATCCGCAAACCCTATAACCGTGCCCTACTGCTGGAAGCAATCGGAACCGCTCTACAATCTTCTTCTTCAACCACGTGAAGAGTGGTTCTAGACTATTCGTTATTTTTGCGTTCCTGCTTATGTAACCTCAGTTTTGGATAAGCGCGGCTTATCCAAAACTATCAACTATTTGAAAAATAATGATTCAAGGCGGCTTGAACCATTATTTTGAGTATATTATTACACTATGATAGGAAGCCGTCCATTAAAGTATAATTAGTACGATATATACTGCTCACATTGCAACCTAACCAATTCTTGAACTGTGAGCAGTATAACGTTGCTGGCGTAATTGATCTTGCCTGCAACATCATCCTGTGCTAGCTTCGCCCGCATGAACACATATTGGCATTTTTTACAGAACGGTGATGAGGTAGATATCATAGCCCCTGGCTATGGTTGTGCGCCTGAGATGCTGCAAAAAGCTGTAGCGTTCCTGGCATCCCTTGGCCTTGTCGCACATATGCCAGAAGGGCTGCTGGGCGAAGACCCCTTCTCTGCCCATAGTGATGAGGCCCGGTTGCAGCATGTGATGAATGCCCTCAATAATCCCCGTTCCAAGGCAATCTGGTGCCTGCGAGGGGGCTATGGTTCTGCCCGCCTCCTGCCTGCATTGCTACAGATGGCTCCACCGGAGCAGGTGAAACTGCTCATTGGTTTCAGCGATATTACTGCCCTGCATCTGTTGTTTCTCCAACATTTCGGCTGGCCCACACTCCATGCTGGAATATTGACCGCATTCTGCCACAAAACACCCGATGATGATGCCGTGCAAACGATGTTATCCCTTCTTCATGGCACCACAAAAACACTGCACTTCCCAACGCTCCTGCCGTTAAATGATGCAGCAAAAGAGCCACGCACCATCCACAGCACCATCACCGGCGGCAATCTTTCTTTGCTGCAAACCAGTATTGGCACGGCCTGGCAATTGCAAAGCAAAGGAAAAATCCTGCTGATTGAAGAGGTGGGAGAGCGTGGCTACCGCATTGACCGCATGTTGATGCATCTTACCCAGGCCAGCCTTTTTGACGGGGTAGAAGCCGTACTTATTGGCGATATTATCGGCGATGAAGAAAAAGACGGCCGTTCGTTAGGCCAGGTAGCTATTGCCCGTTTTGCCGCCAGCACCACACTTCCTGTGCTGCATTGCCCAGGCATTGGTCATGGGACATTAAACCACCCGCTAGCTTTTGGTACAGATACAACCCTGATTCTGGGCAATACTCCCTCACTTTATGCTGTAACAGGGGGGATATAATATTCCGATGTCTCATAGTCTCATCCGTATTGGCACACGTGGCAGCAAACTGGCCCTGGCACAAGCAGACGAAGTGAAAAACCGCCTGATGCTGGCACATCCCCATCTTACTGCTGAGGCTATCGACATTGTGCCGATGCTTACCACGGGTGATGCTATCACCAACAAAAACCTCACCGAGATTGGTGGCAAGGGATTGTTTACCAAAGAAATAGAGGAGGCGTTGCAGGAACGGCGCATCCACATGGCGGTACATTCGATGAAAGATATGCCTGCCCTGCTGCCTGGTGGCCTCTGTATTGCCGCGCTGCTTGAACGGGAAGACCCACGTGACGCCTTTCTTTCCAGCCATTACCGCTCGATTCATGATCTACCCGAAGGTGCGGTGATAGGCACCTCTTCCTCGCGGAGGCAGGCGCAATTGCTGCACCTGCGGCCGGATCTATCCATTATTCCCTTCCGGGGCAATGTGTTAACTCGGCTAGATAAACTGCATCACCGCAAACTGGCTGATGCCACTATCCTGGCGGTAGCAGGCCTGAAGCGCATCCATATGGAACAGGAAATCACCAATACTATCCCCACCACTACTATGCTTCCCGCTGTCGCGCAAGGGGCTATTGGGGTGGAGTGCCGCGACGATGATGCCGATACCCATGCCCTGCTGCAACCCCTTAACCACCCGGATACTGCCCTCTGCATTGAGGCTGAACGCGCCTTTCTCGCCGTGCTGGAAGGCAATTGCCGCACCCCTATGGCGGCACTAGCCAGGCTGGAAGGAACTACGCTCCACTTACAGGCACTCATTGCCACCACTAACGGGCGTACTATCCACCGCATTGAGCGTCATAGCAGTAGTGGTGAGGCTTTCTTACTTGGCACCGAGGCAGGAGAACTATTAAAAAAGGCCGGAGGGCCAAATTTCTTCTGCTGAGGGTAGATTTTTAATGATGATTAGTATAAAGCTAGAATAGCTTTTGAATTCGTTTTGCTTCTTAATCAAAAAAGGCACACCATAATGCGCGCAGCTTCCTTTCTTTCTGTTACCCTGACTCTCTTCATGCTGGCTAGCCCGTTAGCTGTTGCCAGCACTCTCCCTAAACCCGCGAAAGAAACCAGTAAAGACACGCTGAAAATGTTGGGGTTGTTTGGTGATGTCTTTGAACGGGTAAAACGTGATTATGTAGAAGAAGTGTCTGATCAAATACTGATTGAATCGGCGCTAAATGGTATGCTTACCTCGCTTGACCCGCATTCGAGCTACTTAAATGAAAAAGCCTTTGATGAAATGAAAATCCAGACACGCGGTGAGTTTGGTGGCTTAGGCATTGAAGTAACGCTTGAGAATGGCCTGGTGAAGGTGGTTTCCCCGATTGATGACACGCCCGCCTTTGATGCTGGTATTAAAGCTGGAGATTTTATCAGCTATATTGACGATGAAGCCGTGATGGGCATGACACTAGCGGAAGCAGTAGAAAAAATGCGTGGCAAGGCTGGCACCAAAATACGGTTGAGCATACTGCGTGAAGGGCAGAATGAGCCGCTGGAATTCACTATCACCCGTGACATTATTAAAATTAAATCGGTACGTTCCCACGCTGAAGGGGATATTGCCTATATCCGTATTACCTCTTTTTCTGAACAGACCTCTTCACTGCTTGAATCAGAAATGGACAAGTTGAAAGAGCAGGTGGGCGACAAGTTAAAAGGCGTGGTGCTTGATTTACGTAATAACCCTGGTGGCCTGCTTGACCAGGCAGTGGCCGTCAGCGATGATTTCCTGAATTCTGGTGAAATTGTTTCTACCCGTGGCCGCGTGCAGGATAGCAGCAGCCGCTTTAATGCCCATAAAGGCGATATTGCCGAGAACCTCCCTATCGCGGTGCTGATTAATGGCGGTTCGGCTTCTGCCTCTGAAATTGTGGCAGGGGCACTGCAAGACCATAAACGGGCTATTATTATGGGAACCAAATCTTTTGGCAAAGGATCGGTGCAGACCGTTATCCCCTTGCAGGGGCATGGGGCGATTCGCCTGACCACATCGCGTTACTATACGCCCTCAGGCCGCTCTATCCAGGCCGAAGGCATTACACCGGATATTGTGGTAGAACCTGCCAAGCTGGAATTTGATACCAAAGACAGCAAAAAATTCTATTCCGAGGCTAGCCTGCGCAAGCATCTGACCAAAGGCGATGAGAAAAAGGCCGATAAGCATGAAGCTGCCCAAGAAGAGCGCAAAGCCACGAAAAAACAAGATGCTGGTATCAAAGCGGAAGAGCAAAGCCTTTATAACAAAGACTATCAGCTTGCCCGTGCTATTGATCTTTTAAAAGGGGTGGCGGTGTTTAACGCCAACCAATAGGGGGTAGCTGCCAATGCGTTTACGTCATACGATACTGGGGCTGCTTGCAATTGTCACTTTTCTGGCGGTGATCGCTGCGCTGTCGCTATGGTATCAGCAACGCGTCCGGTTGCATCTGGCAGAGAAGGCATTGATAACAGGGCAAAGCGTTACCATTCCGGTAACAGCAAACGCGTTGCCAGATTTAAGCAAGCCAGCAACGCCGCCCACCCCTCCAGCAACCAAAACCACACTTCCGCATATTGCTGTTCTTATTACCCATTTAGGCTCTGATACCAAACAGCTACAAACCGCTATTGGCCTTCCGGCAGCGGTAGCACTTGCCTTATTGCCCGATACCCCTCACCTGAATCAATGGGGCACTGCTGCCAGCGCACACCCGCTTCTCCTTGAGCTTCCCGAAACTATAGACAATAGTGAGACGTTCCAGCAGCAAGAAGAGGCAATCGCATCATTTGCCAACTATACGGGTGTTTATACCCAGGCGCATGTAAAAACGCTGCTTTCTGTGAAAAATATGAGTGCCTTTCTTGACAGTGTTAAAGCACGTAATCTATTATTCATTTATTATAATGAGGGGCATGAGGATTGGCAACAAGAGACTGATGCACTTTCCCTTACCGCCCTGGAAGCAACCCTAGTAATAAATGAGGAGTATTTTCCCACTATTTCCTCCTTGCTGGCAGAAAGCGAAACTTCAGCCAGTATGAATGGGCAGGCACTTATTGTCATAGAATCGCCCTCTCCGGCGGCATTCCTGGTGCTCACTAACTGGCTCGCCAGCTTGAACGAGAACGGGTTTAAGCTTGTCCCCGTGACAGATTTGGTGCGGAAAATAGAATAAATTGGAACAACCTAAAGGAAAATATACCGCCCTTCCCTATCGCCCCGGCGTAGGAATCATGCTCCTCAACGCCCGTAATGAGGTGTTTGTGGGCAGGCGCATTGATACACGTAGTGAAGCATGGCAGATGCCGCAAGGTGGCATTGATGATGATGAAAGCCCAACCCAGGCCGTCATGCGGGAATTATTGGAGGAGACGGGCATTCAATCCGCCAGGGTTATTGCTGAGAGCCGTGAATGGTTCTATTATGACCTACCTGATTACCTGATCCCCAAGCTATGGGGAGGAAAATACCGTGGGCAGAAGCAAAAGTGGTTTGCCCTGCAATTTTTCGGCAATGATGCTGATATCAATATCCATACTCAACATGCCGAATTTATGCAATGGCGCTGGGCTACTATGGATGAATTATTGGAGATTATTGTGCCCTTCAAACGTAAGCTATATATTGCCGTGATGGAAGAGTTCCAAGCCATTCTTTCAAGCAAGGCAGAAAGCAGCCAAGCGTTCCACACACCCCCTGCAACGTACTGATATTACGCATAAATGCACGATACCTACCCCAACACCACCCAGAAACGCATCTTTTTTCTCCTGGACACCGATAAACTCGACACATCCCTTATTCCCAAAGAGGCATGTTTCATTGATGAAGCCACATTAGTGGCGAATGAACCAGACATATCGCCCCCCAGATTGACATTATTGCTTGAAGAGCAGTTTGCCCTTTCGCCCGTGCTTGCCGTCAATGTATCTTCCGGTAATTATCGCGTCTTTACACTGTGGCAGCAGGCTCTTTCTGACTGCAACGCTGAAGCGTTATGGCTGATGCCCTCTGCGTGCTTTCATGACTATCTTCAGCAGATAGAGCATGGTAACGCCAAATGCCGCGCACTAGAAGCGGCACTCTTGCAAAAGGAACTGTCTATCACCCAGCTTCTACATTCCACCTCCTGGAAAATAACAGCACCCTTGCGAGCAAGCAAAGAGCTGATGCGCTTCGTACGAAAAGCTACTCGCTTCCTGCTGCGCCCTGCCGTGTATCAGCGAGCTATACAGGTGCTCCGTAGCTATGGCTTCCGTAAAGTATGCAAAAAAGCCCAGATGGTGTTGAGAACACAAGGATTGCGCGGTATTGCCTATTATCTGAACCGTAATATCACCTATACTATTCCCGATTACCAGCGTTGGATTGCCGAGAATGACAGCTTGTCGGATGAGGATAAAAAAGCGATTCGCCAACATATACAGGATTTCCCCTCAAAGCCGCTTATTTCCGTAATAATGCCGGTTTATAATGTGGACGTGGCCTGGTTACGTGCGGCTATCGATTCGGTACTATCACAACTTTACCCCCATCTGGAACTATGCATTGCTGATGATTGCTCGACAAACCCTGCTATCCGCAAAATGCTTAGCGACTATGCCAAAAAAGATACGCGGGTGAAGCTGGTATTCCGTGAGAAAAATGGGCATATTTCTGAAAGTTCTAATAGTGCCCTGGCTCTTGCTACGGGGGAATTTATTGCCCTGCTTGACCATGACGACCTACTCTCCCCCCATGCGCTCTACCATATAGCTTATGCTATTAATAAACACCCTGAGGCTGATCTCCTTTATTCAGACGAAGACAAGATCAACGAAAAAGGCGAACGCTACGACCCCTATTTTAAATCAGACTGGAACCCTGATTTATTCTACGGCCAGAATATGTTCAGCCATCTAGGGGTATATCGTCGCAGTGTTGTCAACAGCATTGGTGGCTTCCGCAAAGGGTTTGAAGGCAGCCAAGATTATGACCTCTGCCTGCGGGCGGTGAAGGCCTCACGCCATGATAAAATCCGCCATGTTCCCCATATTCTTTACCATTGGCGCGCCATTGCCGGTTCGACAGCACTGGCCAATGATGCCAAAGACTATGCTGCTTTAGCATCGCGTCACGCCTTACAGGATTATTTCACCGCGGTTAGCCCTGGCGTTACCATCACCGATGCCGCCAGCGGTGGTGGCTATCATCGGCTGCATTGGCCCCTCCCGCTACCACAACCAAAAATCACCCTGATTATCCCCACCCGTAATGCTGTCGCGCTGCTTTCCACCTGCGTGAATAGCATCCTGGATATCACCGACTATGATAATTACAGCATTCTTATCATCAATAACCAGAGTGATGACCCAGAAACACTGGCCTATTTTGAGGAAGTGACCCAGCATAGTTCCAAAGTGCGCGTGCTAGATTATGACGCACCGTTTAATTTCTCTTCCATGAATAATGTTGCCGTCAATGCGGCTGACAGCCCGCTCATTGCTTTCATTAATAACGATATTGAGGCTATCCATTCCGATTGGCTGCGTGAAATGGTATCACACGCCATCCGCCCAGAGATTGGGGCAGTGGGGGCAAAGCTGTATTATCCGAACAATACCATCCAGCATGGTGGCGTGGTAACGGGTACAGGTGCGCCGGAAAGTGCGGTTGCCACCCATCTCTTCCACGGGCTAACCAAAGAGGATCCTGGCTATTTCGGTCGGGCGCAACTGGTGCAATCGTTGGCTGCCGTCACTGCTGCCTGCCTGGTGATGCGGAAGAATGTATTTCTGGAAGCAGGAGGGTTTGAAGAGAAGCATCTCACCGTTGCCTTTAACGATGTGGATTTATGCCTGAAGGTGCGTGAGAAAGGATATCGTATTCTGTGGACACCCTATGCCGAACTCTACCATCACGAGTCAGCAACACGCGGTTATGAAGACACACCCGAAAAATTTATCCGTTTCAAGAAAGAAGTTGCCTATATGCGCCAACGCTGGGGAGATACGCTTGATAATGACCCCTACTATAACCCTAATCTGGGGCTATTGCGTGGCGATTTCACTCTGGCCTTCCCTTCACGCAACTCTAAGCCCTGGCAACTCTGGCAAAAGGCACTATAGTAAGGCATTCGCTACCCCTCCCCCTTGGAGGGGTGGGGGTGTAAACATCACGATGAACGCAGTGAACTCCGCTTAGTCAACATTGAATCCCAGCGATCATACCCACACTCTTCATCGGTAAGCATCGTCGTTTCGGGTAAGGCGGTGGGTAATTTTTTCCAACGTGCATCCTGCATCGCTACCGTGATAGTTTCACTATTCTCGGCAAGCACGGCCCAATGGGAGAAAAGATCATCCACTTTACGTTCTTCACGGACACCTATCTGTGCCAGCCCCCTTTCCAACATCGTCATCCAGTGTTTGACAACAGGGTCGCTATAACCAAACCCTGGCTTCTTTTCGGGTAGCAAGCCTCCTTTTGCAGACTGCACCACTGCACCACTCCCCCCATTATCATGTGCAGGCACATAGTGACGGGAAAAACCCTGTAGCCCCACTGCTGCCGCCGCCAGGGCAACCTGCCTGAGTGTTGCTACTGGCATCCCTATCACATTGAGCAGCATAATACCACCGGGCTGGAGCTTTTGCTTATAGAGCGCAAAAGCTTCACGGGTGAGCAAATGGCGTGGTGTAGCCCTCCCACTATACGCATCGCCTATAATCATGCCAAAAGCACCATCATCGGCCAGGGATAAGCTGTCACGGGCATCACCAATCACAATGGTAATATCAGCAGGGCTTTCATCCAGATAAGTGAAATACCCCATGGTAGAGGCAATATGCTCAACTTCCGGATTAACCTCATAGAATGTCATCTTCTGGCCTGGCCTGCCATACGCGGCCACTGTTCCTACACCTAGCCCTATCACCGCTATATTGAGGGTGCGAGGATCATGGGCAAAGGCACTATATATCTGCCCAAATGGCCCTTGCCTACCATAATAGGCATGAGGAACCATCCGCTCATTGTTATCGTAAGATTGTATACCATGAATAATAGCATCATTGATTAATTCAAGCCTGGATTGCAGGCGGTTATGCTGCACCTGTAGCAATCCATACGGTGTCTGCACACTATAGAGCACAGGGCTTTTCACACCAAAGGCAAGCAGTATCGCCGACATGAGCATTACCCGTTCAACGCTTAAATGGCTTGCTCCTAGTGCCGGAATTTCTATCACCATCGCCGACTGGGTAAAAAACAACACGCTTATTAACACCGATACCATTATGCTTGCACTGAAATAATGAGGTTTAGCCCGAAAGGCAAAACACCCCCCTACCATAACTACCCCGTAGGCAATCATATAGATATTCACCTTATAGACCTGCATGGTGCCAATCAGCGGTATAATATGGCGATAGCTTGCCGCTAGCAATAACAACAGCAGCACAAAAGCCACCAGTGCGGCCAACTGCTGGTAGCGTATCAACGATACGGGAACTGCCATTCTCCATTGCGCAACCCGTCCCAACAGATGCGACACTAAGGAGGGCGTTGTCGGTGCCTCAGGAAATACCGGCTCGATAATGCGTGGTCTGAGTAAACAGCCACCTGCAATCGTGAGCAGTAACGGCAGGTATGATACGGCGGTATGGCCTATAATAAAATAGGCAATGGCTCCACCAGATAACACCCCCCCGATGAGCATTCCCCCATACAGTGGCCATGATGGCACTTCCGCTCGCAACCTTCTGATTTCGCCATGAGTGATAAGCGCATTAAAAAACAGCACGACCAGGCTGGAGAGATAGATAAAAAACCCCGAAGGCAGCGGCAGCAACAATGGCAGGGTAAGCGGCAAGGTGACATAGGCATGGATAAGCAACAACCGGTGGTAGCTGGAAGAGAAGGATGTGCCAAGCACAATAACCACCGTTGCCACATAGACCAACACAGGCACAACCACAAGCATTGGCATGATATGCATATAATACCAGGCAATGTTGGCACATACACTCACCGACACCACGCCCAGCCCCCATAAACGCAACAGAGGAGATATGGGGTAAGATTCTATTGTTGTTTGCATAACACCTCTGTCACCATTTAACCTCAGTTTTGGAAAGCTGTGCTTATCCAAAACTGTCAACTATTTGAAAAA
>CAZXPG010000016.1:0-31341 GCA_964643145.1 uncultured Rickettsiales bacterium | reverse complement strand
ATTACCAAAAATGCTATGCTAAACCAAACCGTTGCACTTCATCCTTGAAACCGCCAACGTTATATTCTTCTCTTAGCGTTTTTTTCTTTGTTGCATCAGCCCTTGGCATATTACTCTATACTACAAAGCGTTATATTGTTACTCCGATTTTGCAGCTATCTGCGGCTGCCGATAGCTTATCCCAAGGAGAGAAAAATATCATTTTACCTGAAAGTAAGGATTATGAGATCAATACACTTGCGGGCCAGCTTGCTAAAATAAGTTCATATACGGAAGAAATTGAACAACGTGTTGCCGAGCGTACGGAGTCGTTGCAGGATGCTTTGAATGCGCGCAGTGATTTTTTGAACCATATCAGCCATGAGATACGCACGCCGGTGAGTTCTATTCATGCCAGGTCGGATATTTTGATGGAGTTGTGGGAAGAATTCAAGCATGAGGAGCTGAAGGAGTCGATTCAGGATATTCAGCGTAATGCCTTGCAAGTCTGTGGGTTAGTGACGTCGCTGCTTGATCTTTCCAAATCCAATGCTGGCAAGATGGTGTATGATATGCAGCCAAACGATATTGCCTTGATTGCGCAAGAAGTGGCAGAGGAATGCCGCCCGCTCTACCAGCAAAAGGGGCTGGAGCTGGTGGTTGAGATGCATGCTGAAGAGCCGGTGGTATTGTGCGACAGGATGCGGATTGGCCAGGTGATCCGTAACCTGCTGTCTAATGCCTGCCGCTATACGGCCAACGGCACGGTAACACTGCTTGTTGAGAATAATATCATGCAGGGCGAAGATGGCAAGCAGGTAAGGGCGGTGGTGGTATCGGTGAAGGATGAAGGCGTAGGTATCCCGGAAGGCGAGAAGACACGCATCTTCGAGGCCTTCACCCAAAGCTCGCGCACCAACACCAAAGCTGGCGGCACCGGCCTCGGCCTCGCCATCGCCCGCACCATCATCACCGCCCACCACGGCCAAATCTGGGCCGAAAACAACCAGGCAACTACGGGCAGCACCTTCCTTTTCTGGGTGCCGAAGGAGGGGGCACAGCGATAGAGGCTTGTTATTGTTGTATTAGTCGCTTATATTTACAATTATCTGGCGCAAAGCAGAAAAATGCTTGTAATTCTCGATGCATTTGATTAAAATAGTTAACGTTTGTTAGCAGTTGGCAACATTCCCTGTTGTGGGAGTGCGCCTTACGCATTCCATATCCTCTTTAACATAGTTAATCTATATAACCTCAGTTTTGGATAAGCTTTGCTTATCCAAAACTGAGGTTATAGATACATAAAGCAGGAACGCAAAAATAAGGACTATACTGAAACCACTCTTCAAGTGGTTTCAGTATATTATGCAAATCGTTGTGCCGGGAGTCAGAAACTGTGGATTAACTAACCACGCGTTACATACATCTCTTTGGGCACATTACGTATATGTACATCACGCTGTGGGAAGGGAATCTCGATATTATGTTTTTTGAACGCATCCCACACCCCTTCATAGACCAAACTTGATACATTAGTAATACCATTAGCAGGGTCTTCTATCCATATGCGTATTTCAAAATTAACGGAGTTATCGCCAAACCCAGTGATTGGGCATGTGGGGGCGGGATTCTTCAGAATACGCGGCAACGCATCTACAACCTCTAACAATATGCGCTTCACCAGATGGATATCGGAATTATAGGAAACGCCTATAGGAATATGCAAGCGCAGTTTATTATCACTATACGACCAATTCTCAACAGGTTCGGTAATAAATTTCTCATTAGGAATCAGATGCTCTTTCCCGTCACGGGTTAAAATGGATACATGGCGGGTGCCGAGGAAATTAACCCAACCATAGGTATTTTCTACGGCTATCACATCACCTGGCTTGATCGATTTATCGAGCAGTAGAATAAATCCACTGATGATATTAGAAAATACTTTTTGTAACCCAAAACCGATACCGATACCCACCGCACCGGTAAATACGGCCAGTGCAGTTAAGTCAATACCAACAGATTTCATACTGAGCAATACTGCCACAGTGAAAAGCATGATGCGTATGACTTTAAAAAACAACACCTTCTGCGAGGGGGTAAAATCTTTCACCGCGCCAATTATTTTCTCCACCCTATCGGCAAGCAGGCCAGCCCCCCATATTAACAAACCGGAGATGAGGATACCTTTTATCACCAGCAGCAGGGAAAGACGCATATCGCCAAGATTCACCGAAATGGCATCCAGCATTGATATTGTTGGCTGCAACCAACCCAGAATATTCAATGCAGTAATAATCCAGATGCTAAATGCCAGTGCCATTGACCAGAAACGTTGCTGTATGATACTGGAACTTAGGCGGATAAATGCCCAGGCTGTCATCAGGTTCGCCATAATACGCAAGAATGTATCAGGCCAGCCCGCCACGGTGGTAATCAACACCACACTACCAAGCAACAATGGAGCCAGTAGCAATAAGAGCATTTCATGGATAGAAAGATGAATATGCCGCGCAAGGAAACTCACGGTGCTGCGCACCCTCTTCCCACGTTCCTCATGCGCCAACCACAAGGACGCTTTATTGGCAACAGCAAAAACAACAGCTATTACCGCCATAATAACAATCACTTGTAGTAAGGAGTGCCAATTAAGGATATAGGTTTCCACCCAATCTTTAATATACAGAAGAAGCGAGGATGCGGCAGTGGATGTATTCATAATAATTCTTAACGGCAGACGTACTCACCTGAGTATGGATAAATTGCGCTTATCCAAAACTGAGGTTAGTTTATTAACTGTATGCTCACGCATACTTGCGCTCACTATGTGGCGGAATCCCTGCATTCTACAGGGAACACGTAAATGCCGCTCACATTGCAACCTAACCAATTCTTGCACTGTGAGCAGTATATATTTCCCCTATAGACTAGCCGATTTATCCATAATAGCAATGCGTTTTTGGGTATCAACCACGGAAGCAGGGTTAATGCTGAAGCGTATGGACATCGATATTATTCTTATCACCGCTGATAGCTATCACGTCACTGGCAAGAAAAAGCCACTCTTCCTGACGTATATAATGCGTTGTTACTTCCCCGTTCCTGTGATAGACCACAATACGGCTATTACGATAGGCAAAAAGCGAGAGTACGGTGCCCTTATATATATCGGTTACCAGCAAAGGAGGAATAGCATAATCGCCTTCCTGCGAGGGAGTAAGAGAACGAGGAGAAGGAGGTAGAAATGAAGAGATAAACGCGAAATCCCGCAATTTTTCAGCAACATCACTCACCTCACTCAGATAGCGATAATGCTGTTCGCGCTGATAATACCAGGCACCGTAGAGCAGCAATACTAACATGATACATACTGCCAACAGAAACATGCCAGGCTGGTTATCATCTCTATAACATTCCGGCACATGCAGATCGCTGCCAACATGCAGCCCGCTGTTTATCTCACGCAACCTACTAATCAGCATCTCCCCATTTAGCCCCAGGAAATGCGCATAGATGCGGATATAGCCGATGTTATACGTAGCAACCGTCATCAGGCTTTCCGCCTCGCCACGCTCCAGTGCTAGTAGATATTTAGGGCGCACTTTAATGGCTTGCGAAACATCCTGGATACTAAGCCCCAACGCCTTACGCCTGTTTTCCAGCAACGTACCAACAGTATAAACAGCATGGCTCATGATACAACAACAGGCATTTCAATATATTCACCGCCATAACAAGAGGGATAATAACAGCGTATTACCGTAGCTGTTGTAGGCGTTATGGCCATAATCATCCAGAGGAAATCTAGTAATGCTGCGTTTTTTTTATCCAGTGCTGAAAGCTGTGCCTGCCCGTTCGGATGGGAATGATAGAGGCCAATAACGGTATGTCTGCCACGACGAGCAGCACGTTGCACAGAAAACTGGGTGGCAGGGTCAAGCGTAAAGGCATGTAACGGGTCTGCCGCCACATTAGGGCTGGGATAAAAACCCTCAATCTGCACATCGCCACCAGGTAAAAACACCCCTGTGAGCAGACCACAGGCTTCCTTAGGATAGCATTGTTCCCCTTGCAGGCAAATGCCCGTATATACTAAATGCGGCATATGCACCACGGGCATATATCCCTCCTTGCCAGGATTTTCGTTGCTCTTCATAAATTTTTATTATACACATGGTGATTATTTTATGGAACCCGTTCTTCACCACACCGATGAAGAATCTGAGATGCACGTGCTTATGCCAACGCTTGATCCCTCCTCCTTTGATACCAGCCCCGCACCCTGTCTACCCCCTTCCCGTGGACGCTTGAAACTGTTCCTTGGTGCAACACATGGCGTAGGAAAAACCTTCGCAATGCTGCGTGCAGCACATAGTGCTAAAGCTGAAGGCATTGATGTAGTCGCAGGCTTGCTGGAAACACACAGCTTAGCCGAAACCGACGCACTGGCTAGCGGCCTTGAAAGAATACCACCGAAACGTACGCCGTATCAGGGCTACATTGTTGAAGAACTGGATATTGATACTGTTCTAGCACGCCAACCTAGGCTGGTGCTGGTTGATGCGCTGGAATATGCCAACGTGCCAGGAAGCAGGCATCCCAAACGCTACCAGGATATAGAGGAACTGCTCGCTCATGGTATTGATGTCTATACCACGTTAAATATCCAGCATGTAGAAAGCCTAAATGACGTGGTAGCACGTATTGCGAATATGCCCATTCGGGAAACCGTCCCCGATAAAGTGCTGGCCTTAGCGGATGAGATTGAGCTGATTGATACCACGCCCAAAGCCTTGCAGCACCGTCTGAAAGCCGGAAAAGTCTATGTGCCTGAGCAGTTAAAGCGGGCAGAAAGCCATCTCTTTAGCCAGGGAAACCTGAATGCCCTGCGTGAACTGGCATTACGCTATACAGCAGAACGGGTTGATCGCCAACTACTTTCCTACATGCGCGCCCGTGGCATAGATGAAGCCTGGCCCACGCGTGACAGGTTAATGGTGTGTATCGACAATAGCCCCAGCGCGCTGGAACTGGTGCGCTCCTGTAGCAGGCTGGCCGAACGCCAGAAAGTGTCCTGGCTGGTGGTATATGTCAATAACGCACTACAGATTAGCAATAAAAGCGATTATATCTTGCAGGCAATGCAGCTAGCCGAAGAATTAGGAGGGGAAAGCTGCATTATCTCTGGGGATAATATTATCAAAGAAATCCTCACCCTAGTGCGGCTCCGGCACGTAACACGGGTGATGATTGGCAAACCCAGAACCAAATGGTATCGGCTTTTCTCGCCTTCTGTTGCCCATCACCTATTTCAGAAAAGTGATACTTTTGAACTGCTGATTATCCCCACCGAAGACAGGGTGGTGCTTGAACGCAATATAGAAGACAGACCCGCACAGAAAACAAGCTGGGTGACGGAATATGGGATAGCAACCCTTGTGACACTGGTTGCCGCCATTGCTGCTTTTGGCCTGCATACGGTGCTACCGGTTTCCAATCTTTCGCTGGTATTCCTTTCGGCAGTGCTGTATGTGGCGCTTAGGAGCGGGTTATGGCCCTCTATTTATACCACTATCCTCAGCCTGGTATTTTATAATTTCCTATTTATGGAACCACAATTCACCTTCAGCGTCATGCATGACGAACATCTGCTTACCTTGGTGTTTTTCCTTTTGGTAGCAATGGTCACCAGCCGTCTGGCGGCACGTGTGCAGAGCCAAGTTGCTATTGTCAAACGCAATAGCGAACTGACGGCCAGCCTCTATGAATTCAGCAAGAAAATTGCCAGCGCACGCGATCTTCATAGCGTGCTGCGTGCTATTGTCTATCATGTCGGCACTACCTTTGGTGACAAAATCTTGGTGATGCTACCAGAGAACGGGCAGTTACGGGTGGTGGCAGGTTATTCTAACCTAGACGAAACCTCACGTACTGCAGCCGAATGGGCGTGGCGTAATGCTGAACCCGCCGGATGCTTCTGCCCTACCATGCCAGAATCGCCCTGGATCTTCATCCCGATGAAAACAGAAAGCAACCATATTGGTATACTTGGCATTTATTTAGCAGATGCTAGCTATCGTTTCTATGCCGATCAGAAACATATGCTCTTCACCCTGGCACAACAAGCGGCCGTAGTGGTGGAACGGGCACAATTGGCCGAGCAGATTGACAGTAATAAGCTGCATGTGGAAACGGAGAAACTACGTACTACGCTGCTCTCTTCTCTCTCTCGCAATTTCCGAATATCCGCCGATGCCATCAGTGGAGCGGTAGGGCAACTCCAGCAACATGACAGCACGATGCGGCCAGGCGAACGGAAGGATGTGCTAGCCAGCCTGTTTGCCGCCGCTGAGCAGCTTGGACGTTTCACCAAAAACCTACAGGCTATTGTACAATATGGTGATGGTACGCTGGAACTCAACAAGGCCAAAATCCATCTACGCCCTATCATTGCATCTGCACTTGCCTTGCTTAAACATCAACTGGCCAAGCAGGTGGTGATTGTGGATATCCCTGAAGGGTTGCGGGGGTTTTATGCCGATCCAGCCTTACTTGAACAGGCCATTGTTAACCTGCTGGAATATGCTGGTAAAAGCCCAAATGGCAGCACTATCACCTTAACCGCCTACACCGATGCTGAAGCGATGGTAATCGAATGCCAGGATGAAGGCAAAACCCTAAAGCCGGAAGAGCGCAAACATATGTTTGCAATGTTGGCCTGCGCCAGTGACGAACAGGATATGGGGGAGTTAGGGTTGGCTGTCTGCCGTGGCATTATCGAAGCACATGGCGGCACCATCACCGCCGAAGAGGGGCGGAATGGTAAGGGTGTGCGCATTGTAATACGGTTAAGCTAGAGGAGGGATTACTTGCATTCCACCCATATAAGGCTGTAACGCTTGTGGGATGCGGATTTCACCATCCTCGTTCTGGTAGTTCTCAAGGATTGCCACCATCGTACGGCCAATTGCCAGGCCAGAACCATTCAGTGTATGCAGGAGGCGCGTCTCTCGTTCGCCTTTCGGGCGGTAGCGCGCCTTCATGCGCCTCGCCTGGAAATCGCCACAATTTGAACAGCTTGAAATCTCACGGTAGCTATTTTGCCCGGGCAGCCATACTTCCAGATCATAGGTTTTTTGCGCAGAAAAGCCCATATCACCGGAACATAACAGCATAACACGGTAAGGAAGCTTCAACCGCATGAGCACAGTTTCAGCAGCAGCAGTAAGCCGTTCATGTTCCGCTTCCGAATCTTCCGGGCGGGTAATACTGACCAGTTCCACCTTAGTGAACTGGTGCTGCCGTATCATGCCACGCGTATCACGCCCAGCACTACCGGCTTCTGAACGGAAACACGGCGTATAGGCAGTGAAACGCAAAGGAAGGATGTCATCTTCTTCTATAATCTGGTCAGCCACCAGGTTGGTGAGCGGCACCTCAGCGGTAGGGATCAGGCGGTAGTTATTGGTAGTCTCAAAGGAATCTTCTGCAAATTTTGGCAACTGCCCCACACCAAACATAGCACTATCACGCACCAGGAACGGCGGCACCACTTCGGTATAGCCAAATTCCTGTGTGTGAATATCAAGCATGAAGCTGGCTAAAGCACGTTCCATCCGGGCAAGTGCTCCTTGGAGAACCACAAAACGGCTACCAGACATTTTAGCACTCTGCTCAAAATTCATGAGGCCTAGTTGCTCACCTAATTCAAAATGCTGTTTAGGTGCAAACGCAAAAGCAGGGATCTCCCCCACGCGGCGGATTTCCACATTGCAGCTTTCATCTTCCCCTACCGGCACATCCGCAGCCGGAATGTTAGGAAGCGAGGCAAGCAAGGCTTCCAGTTCGCCTTCGCTATCAACAGAGGCTTGTATAGCGGCAATACGCTCTTTCAGCGTTGCCGCCTCTTCTTTAGCCTGCTCAAACGCGGTGCTTTTCTTGTCTTTAATCTGACCAATATGGCGGGCAGCTTCATTACGTTGCTGCTGGAGCTGCTGCAACTGGGTCAGCAGCCGACGCTTTTCTTCATCCAGCGCGAGCATTGCCGCACTCTGGGGGGGCAGTTTCCTTTTCTGCATTGCTGCATCAAATGCGTCCGCATTGTCCCGTATCCACTGGATGTTATGCATAATTTACGCCTTTACGGCTAGCATGGCTTCCACCACGGTGATCTCTTTGGCCGCCAGAATCCTGTCTTTTTCATGCCTGCCATGTTCCAACGTTTCGCGGGCTTTTTCCAGGCGCAGCGTAGCTTTCTCCACATTAATGGCATCCACTTCCACCGCTTCTTCTGCCAGGATCACGGCAGTTTCACCAGAGACTTCCGCAAAACCACCACCGATAAAGATAGAACGGATAGTGCTTTCCGTTTCATGAATGCGTATTACTCCTGGACGAATGGCAGAAACCAGGGGAGCATGGCCTGGCAACACACCAAAATCGCCCTGCACCCCAGGAATTTCCACCATTTCTGCCTTTGCTGAAAAGAGCAAGGCTTCCGGCGTAACAAGTTCAACGGTTAAGTCATGCGTCATAGTTATGCAGCCTCAGCAGCCATTTTCTTGGCTTTTTCAATCGCTTCATCCATAGAACCTACCATGTAGAAGGCAGATTCAGGCAGATGGTCATATTTTCCTTCAACTAATCCTTTGAAGCCTGCAATTGTATCTTCCAGTGCTACCAGCTTACCTGGGCTGCCAGTAAATACTTCTGCCACATGGAACGGCTGGGACAGGAAACGCTGAATCTTACGGGCGCGTGCCACAATCAGCTTATCTTCCTCAGAAAGTTCGTCCATACCAAGAATCGCAATAATATCCTGCAGCGACTTATAGGTTTGAAGTATACGCTGCACTTCACGTGCTACCGTATAGTGTTCTTCTCCGATAATGCGCGGATCAAGCATCTGAGAGGTACTATCAAGCGGGTCTACCGCAGGATAAATCCCTAGTTCAGCAATCTGGCGGCTAAGCACCGTGGTTGCATCCAAATGCGCAAATGAGGTAGCCGGTGCTGGGTCAGTCAAATCGTCAGCGGGCACGTAAATCGCCTGCACAGAGGTGATAGAACCTTTACGGGTTGACGTAATACGCTCCTGGAGCGCACCCATATCGGTAGCCAGTGTTGGCTGATAACCCACCGCAGAGGGAATACGACCAAGCAGTGCCGATACTTCCGAACCGGCCTGGGTGAAACGGAACACGTTATCTACGAAGAACAATACGTCCTGCCCTTCCTGGTCACGGAAATATTCAGCCAAAGTCAAGCCTGTCAACGCCACACGCGCACGCGCTCCTGGTGGCTCGTTCATCTGGCCATAGACAAGGGCAGCTTTGGATTTTGACGGTTCATCCAGGTTAATAACACCGGAATCAATCATTTCATGGTAAAGGTCATTCCCTTCACGGGTACGTTCACCCACACCGGCAAACACGGAATATCCACCATGCGCTTTGGCGATATTGTTAATCAGCTCCATGATAAGTACGGTTTTTCCTACACCCGCACCACCAAACAGCCCTACCTTACCCCCTTTGGCATAAGGAGCAAGCAAGTCTACTACTTTAATCCCAGTAACGAGAATCTCAGCTTCAGTGGATTGTTCCACAAATTCAGGTGCATCGGCATGAATCTGAGCGGTCTGTTTAGTTGTAAGCGGGCCACGCTCGTCAATCGGTTCACCAATCACGTTGATAATGCGCCCTAGTGTTTCAGGCCCTACTGGCACAGAAATCGGCGCACCGGTATCGACCACTTCCAGGCCGCGTACCAGCCCGTCGGTAGAATCCATCGCAATAGTACGAACGGTGTTCTCACCCAAATGCAGTGCCACTTCCAGCACCAATTTTTTTCCTTGGTTTTCACATTCCAGCGCGTTCAAGATGGGAGGAAGATCGCTTTCCTCCTCAAACTGCACATCCACTACCGCGGAAATGACCTGTGTTATTTTACCTTTATTTGCCATAGTTGTTCCTCTTAGTTCAAATCTTATATCGCTTCCGCGCCGGAAATAATCTCAATCAGTTCTTTTGTAATCGCTGCCTGCCGTGTACGGTTATAGACCAGTGTCAGGTCTTTAATCATCTCACCGGCATTCCGTGTAGCATTATCCATTGCACTCATCCGTGCCCCTTGCTCACTGGCGGCACTTTCAAGCAGCGCATGGTAGAGCTGCACAGCAATATTGCGCGGCAGGAGATCAGCTAAGATGCTCTCCTCATCCGGCTCATATTCATGCAGTGCATTGGTCTGTGCAACAGGCATTTCTTCGTGATGCATCGTCGCAATATCGAGCGGAATCAGCTGTTGCGGCGTTACTACCTGGGAAATAGCAGAATGGAACTTGTTGTAGAATATCGTACATACATCAAACTCACCTGCCTCAAGCATGGTGGTAAGCCGCACAGCAATATGCTCGGCATCTACATAGCCTGCCTGCCGCTTGGAAATACCTTCAATCGTATCAATGATCTTGCCTTTATCGGTGCCTTTCAGCAATTCATAGCCTTTCTTGCCGATAATCAGCAATTTGACTTTCTTGCCAGCACCTTCAAGCTCGATAATCCGACGACGTACAGCACGGGTAATAGAGCTGTTAAATGCACCACACAGGCCTCGGTCAGACGTTGCCACCACCAGCAAATGCACCTCATCCTTGCCGGTGCCAATCAACAGCTTGGGAGCATCAACATTCTGGTTGGCAGAAACCGCCAGTGTAGAGAGCATCTCTTCCATACGTTTGGCATAGGGAGCCGCTGCTTCTGCACGCTGGCGCGCCCGCCGCAGTTTTGATGCCGCCACCATCTTCATGGCTTTGGTGATCTTCTGCGTAGACTTAACGCTCTTGATACGTGTTTTTAAAGTTTTAAGATTAGCCATTTAACTCTCTGCTTACGCAAACACACTGACAAATTTTGCTAGAATATCTTTTAATTGCTTTTCGCGCTCCTCAGAAATTTTCTGTTCTGTGCGGATTGCTTCCAGCAGATCAGGGTGTTGTGCACGGATTTCACCCAGCAATTCCTGCTCAAAACGCGTAACTTTCTTGGCATCAACCGTATCAAGATAGCCTTTCACCCCGGCATAAATCACCACAACCTGCTCTTCTACCACCAGCGGCGTATATTGCGGCTGCTTCAAGAGTTCTGTCAAACGCTGACCACGAGCAAGCAACCGCTGGGTTGCAGCATCCAAGTCAGAACCGAACTGCGCAAAGGCTTCCATTTCACGGAACTGTGCCAGTTCCAGTTTAATGGAACCTGCCACCTGTTTCATGGCTTTAATCTGGGCAGCAGAACCTACACGGCTCACAGAAAGGCCAACGTTTACCGCAGGACGCACACCTTTATAGAACAGTTCTGTTTCCAGGAATATCTGACCATCGGTAATCGAAATCACGTTGGTTGGCACGTAAGCAGATACGTCACCCGCCTGTGTTTCAATGATCGGCAGCGCGGTTAATGACCCGCCACCACGTTCCGCTGACATTTTTGCTGCACGCTCAAGCAGGCGTGAGTGCAGGTAGAATACGTCACCTGGGAAAGCTTCACGCCCTGGTGGACGACGGAGCAGCAAGGACATCTGGCGATACGCTACCGCATGTTTACTTAAATCATCATAGACGATCAGGCCATGCATGGCGTTATCACGGAAATATTCTCCCATCGCGCAACCGGTATACGGTGCCAGGAACTGCATCGGGGCAGGCTCAGAAGCCGTTGCTGCCACGACGATTGTATATTCCATTGCACCGGCTTCTTCCAGCTTCTTTACCACCTGGGCAACGGTAGAACGCTTCTGGCCAATCGCCACATAGATACAATAGAGCTTTTTGCTTTCATCGCTACCGGCGTTATTGGTACGCTGGTTAAGCATAGCATCAATAGCAATAGCGGTTTTACCGGTCTGACGGTCACCAATAATCAACTCACGCTGGCCACGCCCGATAGGAATCAGGCTGTCAATCGCCTTAATCCCGGTCTGTACCGGCTCATGCACTGACTGACGGTCAATAATGCCCGGGGCTTTCACTTCCACGCGGGAATAGGTTACATCGGCGAGTGGACCTTTGCCATCAATGGGGTTACCAAGCCCATCAACCACACGGCCAAGCAAACCTTTCCCTATTGGCACCTGCACAATTTCACCGGTACGTTTAACGGTATCACCCTCTTTTACGTCGCGATCCCTACCGAAAATTACCACACCCACAGCATCTGCTTCCAGGTTCAGTGCCATCCCTTTAATACCACCTGGAAATTCAACCATTTCCCCGGCAACCACATTGTCCAGCCCGTAAATGGTGGCAATACCATCACCCACAGCAACAACCTGGCCCACTTCCTTCAGTTCAGCCTGATTCTCAAACCCTTCAATCTGTTTTTGCAGAATCTCAGAAATTTCCGCAGCACGGATACTCATTCTTTACCCCATTACTCGTTCACTTAAAATTGATTTGTATGTACGCTCTATAACGTTGCAATCGCTTTTTTGCTGGCCGCCTGCAACCGCTCCAATTTACTTTTCAGACTGTCATCTATCATGGTCGAGCCAATTTTCACGACAAGCCCTCCTAAAATAGCCGGATCAACCGTGGTTTTTACCCGTAATTTCTGCTTTAACGCCCCTTCGAGTGCCGCACGAAGCCCTGAAAGCTGGTTCTCGTGCAACACACGCGCTGCAACCACTTCCACGGTCACTTCTCCACGCTCTTTCGAGAGCAATGTTAGGAATGCATCCTGAATAGCCGGAAACAATGCCAAACGACGGTTGCTGGCAAGCACCGCAAAAAATTCGCGCACCATCGCAGAAACACCATCCTGCTCAAGCACAGCACCTATAGCTTTTGCCTGTTCAGCACGGCTAAACACGGGAGATTGCACCAACCGCCTAATAGCAGCAGAAGCCGCAAAAATCTCTCCGGCTTTACGGATATTATCCTCCGTTTCCTGTAAACTGCCCTGATCTCTAGCCGCAGCAAAAAGTGCCTTGGCATAGCGCGCCACTAACGCTTTATCCTCTTGTTTGCCGGACATAATCCTTTAACCCTTCACCCGCCTCGTGTGTAAAACTCTTATAAAAAGGTGTGCACGCTAGCATAACTTTGTACAGCTTGCAAGCAGTGTTTTTTCTCTTCATGCCTTTAAGGCTATGTTCTTTATTACCAATTACTTTCTATTTCAGCAAGCTTCCTTTCAACAAATGTGACATAAATTGTCAACATTGCACTGCAAAATTGAATTGACGCGCTGCACCACATTATTATGTTGCAGTTTCAACAAGCAAAGTGTTAATGTATAAATTCATTTTTTAACTTTATTGTAAGGAATTAAAGAGATGTTCAGTACACTCACAACAGCAACCAGACAATTGCCAAAAACCCTGGTAAGCAACGTATTCGCTACAACCACACGCGCCATTTCCAGCAACAGCCTTGATCAACAGGCCGAAACCGCCTGGAGGCTTGCCCGCGAAACCGCCGAAAAAATCACCTCCGATGTGTGGGAGAAGGTAAACAAAAACCAGGTGTCCAGCGTCACCGTTGATGGCATTACCATGTCCGCACACCCAGATCATCCCCGGTTTAACCCCAGGAAGCATATCACTACCAGCCTGGGTGGTAGTGCCTCACATGGATCAAGCTTTGAATATCTGTCAAACACCCCTGAGGAAATTAAACTACTGGAACAGAACAGGATACTGCGTGACTACATAACTGCTGCACGCGACATAGCTAAAGAAATACCTGACAATGCGTGGGAAAAATTACGTGAAGGTGAGGTTAAATCTCTGCAAATCGGTAACATTACCTTTTCTAAGCACCCAGATGATAAAGAATTTGCCCCAGGGAAAGACATGCATGTCAGCATAAGCCGTCCTCAAAGGTGGCAGGAGAAAGTTACAGCCGAAGCTACGAACAGCAATGGGAAAGAGGGAGCCTCTCGCTAGGTTCTACATGCCCTAAACCAGCAACTCCACATTCCCCCCAATGGCGGCGGTATTTACCGAAATTGTCCGTTCTACACAGAACCTGGTCAGGTAAAACGTGCCGCCCGCCTTGGGGCCAGTGCCCGAAAGCCCCTCGCCACCAAAAGGCTGCACCCCTACCGTTGCCCCCACCATAGAGCGGTTTACATAGATATTCCCCACCCGCACCCGCTCAGCACTATATTGCACCCGCTGCTCAATGCGGCTGAAAATACCCAGCGTCAATCCATAGCCGGTGCTATTAATTTCATCCACTACCTTATGTATATTGGCCGCCTTGAAACGCACCACATGCACTATGGGGCCAAACACTTCTTTATCGAGCAACGCGAGCGAGGGAATTTCAAACAAATGCGGTGCAACATAAGTACCCATTTCCGCCAGATCACTCTCTAGAGGAGTGGCATAATGGAATATTGCTTCTTCTTTCATACGGGCGATATGCGCTTCCAACGTTTCTTTAGCCGCCTTATCAATCACCGGGCCAATATCGGTGGAGAAATGCGTCGGCTCCCCCAGCTTCAATTCCTGCATGGCACCGGCCAGCAAGGCTATCAACCGGTCTGCCACTTCCTCCTGCACATAGAGCACCCTGAGTGCCGAACAACGCTGTCCAGCACTATTGAAAGCCGACATGATAATATCATCCACCGCCTGTTCGAGCAGGGCGGAACTATCAAGTATCATACAATTCTGCCCACCAGTTTCGGCAATGAACGGCACAATAGCGGCATCCCGTTCCGCCAGGGTACGGTTGATAAAACGGGCCGTCGCGGTTGAGCCGGTAAACACCACCCCCGCCGTACGCCTGTCTTTCACCAATGCACTGCCTACCACCCTTCCCTCTCCAGGCACGAAATGCACCACCCCAGATGGGAACCCCACCTCCAGCATCAGCGTCACTAACCGGTAGGCAATCAGCGGCGTCTGGTTGGCCGGTTTGGCAATCACCGTATTGCCGGTAACCAGTGCCGCCAGCATCTGGCCGGTGAAAATGGCCAGCGGAAAGTTCCATGGGCTGATACAGACAAACACCCCACGCCCATGCAGACTCACCCGATTGGATTCCCCGGTCGGGCCTGGCAGCTCCTGTTCCTGCCCCATTAATATACGCGCCTGCACGGCATAATAGCGGCAGAAATCCACTGCCTCACGCACTTCGGCAATGCTATCAGCAAGCGTCTTGCCTGCTTCCCGCATACAGAGGGAATAGAATTCTTCGGCATTATCTTCAAGCGCGTCGCTCAATTTTTCCAGCAACGCCGCCCGGTGCTCTACCGCCAGCCCATTCCACGCTGGGAAAGCGGCCTGCGCCACCTCCATAGCCCTCTTTGCTTCAGCTTCTCCTGCCAAAACCACCTCACCCACGGCCACAGCATGGTTGGAAGGCTGCACCGCCATTACCGGCTCCCCCTCCACAGCTTCGCCGTTAATCAGTGGCGAGGCAAACCACACACTGCTCTTTAGCGGCTGTAACTGGCTGTGTAGCCTATACATCTGATAGCGGTTCCCTATATCCAAGCCACGGGAATTCTGCCGCGCTTCGCCATAGAGATTATCAGGTAGACGGATGGTATTGTCCATATGAATCCCCGCCTTGAATGTAAGGGCGATCGGGTCTTGTAACAGGGTTTCTGGTGCTATGGAGGGATCGGCAACCTGATGCACAAAGGAAGTGCTGGCACCATTCTCAAGCAGACGGCGGATTAAATAGGCAAGCAGTTCTTCTTGTGGCCCAACGGGGGCATAAATACGGCAAGCTACTGCGTCATGTGCCAGCACATAGTCGTAGAGTGTTCCCCCCATGCCCTGTAGTCGCTGGAATTCATAGTCACTACTGTTGGCAATTTGTTTAATACTGGCAATGGTCAAGGCGTTATGAGTGGCAAATTGCGGATAGAAGCAGGCAGGATGTTCAAGCAACATCACCGTGCAGGCCAGATAGGAAACATCCGTATGCTCCTTACGCGTAAAGACAGGAAAGCCGGACAGCCCCAGCATGTGTGCACGCTTGATTTCCGTGTCCCAATAGGCACCTTTCACCAACCTGATGGGGATGCGCCGCCCAGTTTCTTCAGCCAGATCACGCAGGGATGCAAGCACCGGCAATGCCCGTTTCTGATAGGCCTGCACCGCCAGCCCTATACCATTAAAGCCCTTCAGTTCCTTATCTCTGAGCAGCGCATTCATCAGTGCCAGGGAGATATCAAGACGGGCGGCTTCCTCGGCATCAATAGTAACCATGATATTCTGCTGTTTTGCCTCAAGGCAGAGCATTTTCAGCCTGGGCAGCAACTCTTCCATCATACGGTTATATTTCAGCAATTCAAACCGTGGATGCAGTGCCGAAAGCTTGATAGAGATACTAGCACGTTTATAGAGCGGCGCGTTCTCTGCATTTTTCTCCCCTATCGCCCGAATAGCCCTACGATACTGGGAGGTATAATGTTCTGCCTGTGCGGCAGTGCGCGCCCCCTCCCCCAACATATCATAGGAAAGCATATAGCCTTTACGCTGCGCTTTGGCGGCATGGCGGAGTGCTACCGGAATTGACTCTCCCATAATAAACATCCTGCCCATCAAACGGATAGCACGCCGGAAGACGCTACGCACCAGCGGATCGCTCGCTCTGGCAAAGAGACGGGAAAAAGGCGTGTTGCCATCACCAAGATGCAATATTTTCTGCACTATATTCAACCCAACACGGGTGTTTCCCATCAAGCTGTTATGCATGATGTCCCTTCCTGGCTGCCTCCACTGGATTCCCTCCACATTGCCACTAATCAAGGCATCAGCCGTATCCTTATCAGGGATACGCAACAATGCTTCCGCTAAATGCAGCATTGCCATGCCTTCAGGGCTGTTTAAGCGATATTCGCGCAGGAAGGATTCCATCCCTACATGCTCGCTCGCCGCACGCATTGCCTCCACATAGCGACGTGCCTGTGTCAGAATTGCAGGATAGTGCCTTTCATAGGCGTGAAGATAGGGCACCATTGCCTCTAGGCATTCCTGGTCTGCCTGATATGCTTTACTGCTAAGGTTACGCAACATATCATCAACGGAGGAAGAAGGAGAGAAAGACACAGCACACCATGTTGAGTTATAGAGAAAACATCTACAGCAATGATGCGACTATACCATCAAACTGTCAACACCAACCTTAGCGGCAACCGTGCGGTTAAAGCCTGATACAATCTGTTCCCGCACCTGTGGCAAATAGGATAGATCATCCAGCAATAATGGTAGGAAGGTATTCTGGGCAGGGTTGATTTCAAATATCAGTGCCGTACCGTCTGAGCGCAAGGCAAAATCAAACCCCAGATAATCAAGACCAGAGGCCGCGTAAATAGCTTCAAATGATGCCCAGGTCTGCGGGTTGATAAGCGAGCGGTAATGTGCAATAAAATACGGCTCCTCTTCCCGTACATTTGCCGCCGGATGAGGCTTCGTCTTATTATGATGCACCTCCCATATGGTGCTGGTGAGAAGATGGCGCGGATAGAAATGGCCACCGATACAAACCAGCCGGGCTTTGCGGTAGCGTCCGTCCGGGCTTTGATATTCGACATATTCCGTCAGGTAATAGCTGGAACCGTCATAGGCATAGGTCTCAAGCAGCCTTGCATCTTCAGGGCCATTGATGCGTTGCAGGCTCACACTCTGATGCGCCCCGCACAGCCGGATAAGAAACGGATAACCAATCGCGTTTTCAGCCGCCAGGCGCAACACATCCGCCGCTGTTTCAGGCACAATGCGCACCACTCTAGGGATGGTAAGCCCTGGCAACATATGATAGCGTTCATAGATAGTATCACGTCCGGTTGCTGCCACGCATAGCGGGTCATTAAACACAGGGATATCTGGGTAACGTTGCCGTATATGCGCCACTATTGCCACCGTTTTAGCCAAGCTCTTATGGTTGCTATCCGGGTCGGAGATACAATTAATCAAAATATCAGGCTTCTTGAATTGCAGGCGCGTATTATCCCCCTCCATAACAAGAAGGGCCTGCTTATGATTGGACGGAATGGCAAGATGCGGCATAAACTGTGCATTTCCCCGCAACATATAGCGCAAACTCCCCTGACCATCCAAGCCCTGAATCTCAGCCTGTTTATTATCGGGTATCCCCATAAAGAAGACGGCAGAAAAGGACATCATATACTGCTCACAGTTCAAGAATTAGTTAACCTCAGTTTTGGATAAGCAAAGCTTATCCAAAACTGAGGTTAGTTAGGTTGCAATATGCGCGGCACAATGTGGCAAGGCAATATAGCGCGCTGATTGCATTTCTATCAAGCGCGATACGGTGCGCTGAAATTCAAACGCGCCACTGCCTTCCGTATAGAGTTCCTGCGCAGGCACCTCCGCACTGCATAGCAGTGTTACCTGATGCTCATAAAGCGCATCTATCAGGGTAACAAAACGCTTGGCTTCGTTACGTTTCTCTGGCGTGAGTTTAGGGATGTTTTGTATTATGATAGTTGCAAACCGTTCACTGAGCGCAATATAATCTGCTGCGCCCAACGGCGTCTCACAGAGTTCTGCAAAGGAAAACAGAGCAATGTTTTCCACAGCTTCCCGCACAGGAAGTACACGCCCCTGCACACTAAGCGTGAGTAAAGTGGGGTGTGCATGCTGGGTAAGAGAGGCAAAACTTTCCCGGATAAAGGCATCTGCTTCAGGCCCAAGCGGCGTGTAATACAGCGTGTGTAACGATTGCAATTGTGCTAGCCGGTAATCCTGTGCAGCACAGAGTTCCACTACATCGACATGGGCGACCAGTATATCAATAAACTCCAGGAAACGCTCACGCTGCAACCCGTCTTTATAGAGATCAGACGGGGGGCGGTTTGAAGTGGCCACCACCACCACCTGCTGGCGGAACAGTTCGTTAAACAACCGCCCCAGAATCATCGCATCGGCAATATCCGTCACCTGCAACTCATCAAAACATAAAAGCTGGCAATGATGGGCGATAGATTTTGCAATAGGGGGGATGGGGTCGTTATCTTTCTGATTGCTATGCTTATGCTGTTGTCGCCAAGCGTGCAACCTAGCGTGCACTTCCAGCATGAAGGCATGAAAATGCACACGCCGTTTCTTCTTGATAGTGACTGCCGTAAAAAACAAATCCATCACCATGGATTTACCTCGCCCCACCTCACCATAAATATAGACGCCTTTAGGCAGAGGCGGCTTGTTAAACGCAAGCAGCTTCTTCTTGCCCCGTTCATACGCTTCAAGGGCAGCATGAAGATTAGAGAGCCGTTCAATCACCCCCTCCTGGGCAGGATCAGGGGTGATTGAACGGCTGACAAGCAGATGGTTATAGGCAGAACGTAAGGGCATAGATGTGGTCTTTACTCCGGCCGCACCTGCCCACTGCCTTCCACCACATATTTATAGGTGGTCAGTTGCTCTACCCCTACCGGGCCTCTGGCATGCAGGCGGCCGGTGGCGATGCCGATTTCAGCACCCATGCCAAATTCCCCACCATCGGCAAACTGGGTGGAGGCATTATGCACTACAATGGCACTATCCACCTGAGCGGTAAAAATCGCAGCAGCATCAGCATTTGCAGTAATAATCGCATCGGTATGATGGGAGCCATAACGGTTGATATGGGCAATAGCTTCCCAGATAGTATCAACAATTCTAACCGAAATAACTGCATCCAGATATTCCGTTCCCCAATCTTCTTCTGTTGCCTGGAGAATACGGCTATCTAAGCTCATGGCGCGCTTATCACCACGCACTTCACAGCCTTTGGCGGTTAGGTCACTCACTACCTGCGGCAGCACTGCTGGGGCAATGGCGGCATCTACCACCAACGACTCGGTGGCTCCGCAAATACCGGTACGGCGCATTTTAGCATTAAGCACTACGCTCCGCGCCATGGCAATATCGGCATCCTTATGGACATAGCTATGACAATTGCCGGTTAAATGCAGCAATGTTGGCACTTTGCTTTCCCGCGCCACCCGTTCCGTCAGGCTGGCACCACCACGCGGGATAATGACATCAATCGTATCGGTCATGGTGAGCATCAGGCCAACCGCCTCACGGTCACGCGTTGGCACCAGCTGAATAGCATGTTCTGGCAACCCTTCTGCCTTCAGGCTTCGTTGCAATAAGGCAGCAATGGCACTGGAGCTATGGAAACTTTCCGATCCACCACGCAGGATAATGGCATTACCGCTTTTTAGCGCAATACCGGCAGCATCAGCGGTGACATTCGGGCGCGACTCATAGATAATGCCAATTACCCCCAACGGCACACTCACCCTTTTGATATGCAACCCGTTGGGGCGAGTGTCCTGATAAAGGATACGACCTAGAGGGTCAGGCAGACCGGCAATCGTCTCAAGCCCCATAGCCATCCCAGCAATACGGGCAGGGGTCAGGAGCAGCCGGTCAACCATGGCCTTGCTTAACCCTGCTGCTTCGGCAGCTTGCACATCGTTTTTATTCACCATCAGCAGGTTTTCTTCTTCGGCCCGCAACATAGAGGCCGCCGTTAGCAACACCTTATTCCTGGCATTTAGCGAACTTGTGGCAAGGAATTGCGCAGCATTCCTGGCATTCTGCCCTATTTCGTGCATGGTTTGCTGGATAGTATGGCTATCCGTCGTCTGGAGTGATTTCATTTGTTATACCTTGGTTAGTTATTGCACCATCTCTGCCATATATCCTGGTAAGCGTTTTCCAGCTGTTGTGTAAAGCCTTTGCTGTCACATAAGGGAGAAGTTTGCATTCGTTCTCTGAGATTCATACGCACTGCATTAAGTTGCTCCCTATTCTGGCTCAGCTTTACGGCGATGTCAATGTATGCCGCTTTATTATCTGCAATCAATGCGGTTACGCCCATCTGCGTCAGATAGCTGGCGGTTTGGCGGCTGACCAACCATTCCCCGGCATAGGTGATAACGGGCACCCCCATAAACAGCGCATCACAACTGGTTAACCCACCAGAGAAAGGGAAGGGGTCAAGGGCAATATCCACTGCGTGATATTGTTTTAGCATCGTCTTATAGTCTGACCAACCACACAGTTCAATGCGCGCCAAATCAATGCCTTCTGCCTTAAACGCCTGCTCGCACTGCCTGCGCCGCTCTACAGCCCCCCACCCTTTGGCCTTCAACAACAGGCGGGATCCTGGCACTTGCCGGAGAATTTCCGCCCAGACGCACACTACTTCGTTATTAATTTTATTACTATTGTTAAAACAGCCAAAGGTAATATATCCCTGTGCTAGAGAGGGAGCAGGCACAGGCAAGGGCGCATGAGCAGGCGGTGTATAGCACATATAGCCTTTGGGCAAACGGATGAGCGTTTCCATGAACCATTCCTCCATGCCGACAGGCGCATGGACGGGATCGGTAATAAAATAATCCATTGCCTGCATTCCGGTAGTGTTATAATAGCCTAGCCACGATAGCTGCACTGGAGCCGGTTTTCTAGCAAACAACGGCAGGCGGTTATCGCTGGTATGGCCGGAAAGATCAACCAGTATATCAATCCTATCATTGCGGATACAGGCTTCGGCCTCCGCATCAGGCAGACGGCTAATATCACGGAATTGCGGCATGAAACGCTGTAGCTGGGCTGTCACTTCATCGGTTGCGTGAGAATTATGGTAGCCATAGATCTTCACTTGTGCCGGATTATGATGCGCCAGCACCCCCATCAGGAAAAACCCCACTGGATGGGCACGAAAATCGCCCGATACATAGCCAATATGCAGGATTTTATCGGGGTCTTTCAAGTTTGTATGTGATGTTGGTGGCGAGGATGCTGTGCCATAGCGCGCATCCCAGGCGAGATGGGCTGCAAACAGCGAACGGCAATCCTGTGCCGGGTCATAATGCAGAGAAAACAACAGATTGCTATGGATGAAGGCAGGGCATTCTGGCAAGGAAATCGCGTGTGTAAATAACGCTATCGCCTCTTCATTCCTTCCCATATCACTCAGCAGCACCGCTAGGTTGCTTACATCATCAGCATGGCCAGGATGCAGTGCTACGGCCTTTTGGTAACACGGTAACGCCTGCGCATACTGCCCATGCTGATAATATATGCCGCCTTTGGTACTATAGGCACCTTTATGCTGCGGCTCAAGGGCAAGCACACGGTCACAGGCGGCAAGCGCATCCTCCCATCTGCCCTGCATACGGTAAATAATTGCACTGTTATAATGCGCCGCCACATAGGCAGGGTTCAGCCGTGCCGCTGCCTGAAACGCCAGCAACGCCGTGGCATCATACCCTGCATCCCGCCATACCACCCCTATATTATAGCAATATCTGGCATTTGTTGGGTTCAGACGCAGTGCCTGGCTGATACAATGCAGAGCTTCCTGGTAGTCTTTCCGGTTATAACGAATCATCCCCAGCATAAATAACGCTGCATCATCTTTAGGGATGGCTGCGACTATTTGCCGGTACAGCATTTCCGCTTCAGGGAACTGTTGGGCTTTTAGATGTTCAGAGGCTTGTGAGAGAAGATGATCAACAGACATGTTAAATAACTGGATTTTTACTATAATTTTTACTACATACGCTACATAACCTCAGTTTTGGATAAGCTTTGCTTATCCAAAACTGAGGTTACATACTATTATTATCTACACAAATAGGTTACCATTGTCAGATATAAGAATTACTATTGGCTGGAAAGAATGGTGCGGTTTTCCGCAATTAGCACTGGCCGCCATTAAAGCTAAAATTGATACAGGAGCCACCACTTCAGCCCTCCATGCTTTTGATATTGCACCTTATGATGCAGATGGCATATCCTATGTGCGCTTCAGCATTAACCCACTGCGCGGCAGGAGAGAGTTTATCCGCCAGTGTAGTGCCCCCTTAGTGGATAAACGCGTCATTATTGATTCCGGCGGTCATGCAGAAGAACGCTACGTTATCCACACACCGCTTATGCTAGGAGAGCAACGCTGGGATATAGAACTTACCCTCACCAACCGCCAGCAGATGCGCTACCGGATGCTGCTTGGCAGGCGCGCCATGCAGCATCACTGCATTATCGACCCCGCCTCTGCCTATATGCAGGGAAGAATGTCAAACAGAGAGGCTTATGAGCTCTATCGTTAAGCAAAAAATGCTGTAAGCGCGTCAATAACAGCGCGGTTCTCCTCTTCCGTGCCAATCGTAAAGCGCAAGGAATGGCTAAGCCCATAACTGCCTACCGCACGGGCAATGATACCTTGCGATTGCAGGAATTTATTGGCAGCTTCCGCATTCTTTCCTGGCGCATCCGGAAATTCCACCAAGATAAAATTGGCTACACTTGGGTAAGGTTTTAGCCCCAACCTGGTAAACGCATCTTGCATCCATGCCAGCCAGATATCGTTATGCTTACGGGCTTTCTCGGTGAATGCCACATCGCGTATGGCAACGGTGCCTGCTTCAAGTGAGGGGCCAGAAATATTGAACGGCCCACGCACGCGGTTCAGCACATCAGCAATAGCGGGCGGGCAATAGGCCCAACCCAGCCGCAACGCCGCCAGCCCGTAAATTTTTGAGAAGGTACGCAGCATGACAGTGTTTTCGCCAGGAAGATCAACAATCTCACGCCCATCACTGAAATCAGGTTGCGATACAAATTCTGCATAGGCACTATCTAATACCAGCAGCACATTATCTGGCAAGCCAGCCCGCAGGCGCGCCACTTCTTCGTTGGAAATATAACTGCCTGTTGGGTTATTAGGGTTGGCCACAAACACCAGCCGGGTGCGTGCTGTTACAGCAGCAAGCAGAGCATCAACATCAGTACGGTAGTTTTTCTCTGGTGCTTTCACCGGCGTTGCCCCCACTTTCAAAGTAGAAATTGGGTACATCAGGAAACCATACTGGCTATAGAGCACTTCATCGCCTTCCCCAGCATAGGCGTGGATTAACAGTGCAATCAGCTCGTCAGAACCCGCACCACAGACTATTCTTTCCGGGTCAAGCCCACACACCTCTCCGATTGCTTCGCGCAACATCCGCGCCGTGCCGTCACAATAGCGGTGCAACTGGCTGGCAGCCGCATTATAGGCAGCAATGGCCTTTGGGCTTGGGCCAAATGCCGCTTCATTAGAGGAAAGTTTAATAATCGGCCTATCACCACAATCCACTTCAGCAAGCCCCTGCACATAAGGGGAGATGTTCATAATACCAGGACGGGGAGTAAGAGACATAGTGTTACCTTTTTTGAGGGAGGAGTCTGGAGTCTAGTAATAGTGAGCATAGCGAACGCAAACCATACTAGACCCCAGACTCCCATATTTAACCTCAGTTTTGGATAAGCAAAGCTTATCCAAAACTGAGGTTATTTAAACAACCACAGGCGTGGCATAGCTGCCAAGCAATGTCACGGACGCGGTTTTATCAATACTCCGTATCCACGCTTCCAGCAACACCTGTTTTTTCAGTAAGAACCCTTTTACCTCAAGCAGATAATACTTTCTGCTTGAGGCAATATCATGCGGGTTGGCACTGGCAAGGCACACTGCCTCTAAGGCATCGGTTGCCAAATGCTGCATAATCTTGGCCTGGCTTAGTGTTGCACTCACTTTTAACACCACCAGCGTTCGGTCATCCCCCGTTTCCTCTGGTTCAACCTTTGCCAGTGCCACCAACCGTGGACTGTCTGATAAGTGCCACTCGGAGTGATGTTGCACAAAAGGAATATGAGCAAACACATGCAGCTTATGCCGCTCTGGGTTAATATTGCACCACCAACTATCGGTTTCTGTGCCTTGTGGAAGAAACAACACCCCGACATTAGCTTTATCTTGGGCCAGATCACTCATTACCTGTGCCGAGGTATGATGCGTTATTAGCGACGTGAATGCACCAAAATATTCACGGCTATACCAATAAGGCGTTACATCACCATCATGGACATGCACACTCACCTGAAGTTTCTGCTCAATATTAAGCGAAGCACCGATAATGATGCGCCATAGTGCTGCAACAGCCATTTTGGGAAAAGGCTGACTGATTCTTTCCATCAGGCGACGCAGCATGGTTGCCTCCCTGCCAGGGCGGATGAAACTGGAATTGATAGAATGGGCGGATTTCAACTTTCCCACCTCTTCCACAATCTGTGTACGCTCGGCAAGCAGGGCGATAATAGCATCATCAATAGCATCAATTTTCTGACGTAATTCAGCAAGCACGGTGTTTCCTTTAACGTAAGTTATCAATAACAGAAGTTTTTTAAAACTATTGACATGGGCGTCGTATTATACCAAACCTTGTAAGCTTTATACAAATAAAAAAGAGAGTGTTGAGCACACTGTGTCGAGTGCCATATCCCCCTCCCCCTTTCCGGGGGGAGGGAATTCATAGTGCTTACACCGTGTGCTCAACACTTTCCTAAAATCCCTCTTACAGCACGCTTCAGGACATTATGGGCAAAAATATTATCTCTACCTTTGGTGCCTCATTCAAGGAGGCAGAAATCGGGCAGATTGTTACACTGGCAGACGATACGCCACTCCAGTTGGAATCAGGTGCGACGCTTTCATCGTTCCCCCTAGCCTATCAAACCTATGGCACGCTGAACGCCGATAAATCCAATGTCATTGTGGTGTGTCATGGCCTAACGGGCGATCAATATCTGGCTGGCATCCACCCTGTAACCAACCGCCCTGGCTGGTGGGATACGATGGTTGGCCCTGGCAAGGTGCTAGACACCGACCGTTTCTTTATTATCTGCGCCAATGTACTGGGTGGTTGTATGGGGTCGCTTGGCCCTAAGGAGATAAACCCAACGACTGGCAGCTATTATAACCTTGACCTGCCTGTCATTACTATTGGCGATATGGTGAAAGCACAAAACCTGCTGCTTGATCATTTGGGCATTGATACTATTTTTGCCCTGGTAGGCACCTCGATGGGCGGGATGCAGGTATTGGAATGGGTATCGGAATATCCAGAACGGGTGTTTTCCGCCATGATGATTGCCACTGCCGCCCGCCATAGTGCCCAGAATATCGCCTTTCATGAAATTGGCAGGCAGGCCATTACCTCTGACCCAGAATGGTGCAACGGTAATTATCTGAACGAGCGGCGTTACCCCAGCAAAGGGCTGGCAGTGGCGCGAATGACGGCACATGTCACCTATGTGTCGGATTCTTCCCTGCACCGCAAATTCGGACGCTCACTGCAAGACAGGGAGAATATCACCTATGGCTTCGAGGCCGATTTCCAGATTGAAAGCTATCTGCGCTATCAAGGGATGAGCTTTGTTGACAGGTTTGATGCTAATTCCTATCTCTATATTACCCGTGCGATGGATTATTTTGACCTGGCGGCTAAATATAACAACCGGCTTGCCGATGCATTTATGGGCGCAAAAACCCTGTTCTGCCTGGTGTCGTTTTCCAGTGATTGGTTGTTCCCCACCAGCGAATCCCGCCTGATTGTCCATGCGCTGAATGCTGCTGGGGCCAATGTGAGTTTTGTCGAGGTGGAAACCGATAAGGGCCATGATGCCTTCTTGCTTGATGAGCCAGAATTCACCGCCACGATGGATGGATTTTTGAAAGGCACAGCACGACGCAGGGGAATATAATGCTGGCAGGTCAGGGCAGTGCTGGAAACCGTATTGCTGCTCGCATTCTGGCATAGGAACGCAAGGTTTTTGCCCTATTGCAAAGCAGCAGATAGCAGAGGCTTTTCACCCCATAACGCACCACTAACCGCAGGGCAAGCCATATTGCGCGCTTCCTGCCATGATATTTTTGCTCCAGATACAGGCGTGACCAGGTAATATGGGCATTTTTAAAACGCAGGCTTGCTGCGGTGGCAGGCGAAGACTGGCCGCATAAATGCACCGCCGCTGCGCCTGATACCCATACCAGCCCAT
Organism: uncultured Rickettsiales bacterium; assembly: GCA_964643145.1. GTDB lineage: Bacteria > Pseudomonadota > Alphaproteobacteria > Rickettsiales > Arcanibacteraceae > CAZXPG01. The sequence goes on along the minus strand of CAZXPG010000016.1, from coordinate 4,497 downwards.
AACCATGCTGGCGCACGCGCAGGCATATATCATCATCTTCATAATAGAGAAAAATGGCCGGATCAAAAAAACCTACCTGGCGCATATGCTGCATATGTAACACCATCACCGCACCAGACAGAAAATCAGCACAGACATCCCCTTCAGCCAGCGGTGGAGCAGGGGCGCGACCAGGCAGGTCACGGGTGAAAATATCAGCCTTATAGCTGTGCTGCAACTGTCCTGCCGCATCATAGAGGCGTGGCGCAAGAATAGCTGCTTCCGGGTAACGTGCTGCCGCCTCAAGCAATGCGATAAGCGCACCTGGCTGCATCACGGCATCAGGGTTTAACAGCAGGGCATAAGGGGTATCCACCTCCGCAAGAGCCAGGTTATTAGCACAACCAAAGCCGATATTACTAGACTGCTTGCGGTATTCCACCTGGGGGAAGGCGGTTTGAATGATTTCCCCCGTAGTATCGCTACTATTATTATCCACCACAATCACCTGGGCAACCTCACCCACGACCGACGCCAAACAATCAGCTATCACGGCAGCGCTGTTATAGGTCACGATTACCACGGTAACGGGAAGCATATGCAGTTACGCCTTTTGCCCCTGCAACCGTTTTTCCACTATGCACCGTCCAATCAGCGGCAGCAGGGTTTTCAGTTCCGGCCCATGTTCTTTGCCCGTAAGCGCACGACGGAGCGGCATGAACAACGCTTTGCCTTTCCTACCGGTGACATCGCGGATACTGGCCGTCCACTGCCCCCAGGTAGCATCATCCCACGCGCCTTCTGGCAGCAAATGGGCAGCACGCTCCAGAAATTCCCGCTCTTCCGCCAGTGGGGCAAGCGGATTGCGGCAAATACCCCACCATTCTACCACTTCCTGTAACCGGTTGATATTGGGACGCACCGCCAGCCAGAAGGATGCATCTACTGCGCTCAGCCTCAAGGCGTCAAGCTGGGGCTTTACTTCCTCAAAAGAAAGCTGCGCCAGATATTTATGGTTGATTCGCTCGAGTTCCGCCTCATCATAATTAGCCGGGGCACGGCCAAAATGGCCAAGATCAAACTCTGCCGCTAACTCCTCCAGGGTGTTACGGACTTCCGGCGCCTGGTTCGTCCCGATTTTTGCCAGCAAGCTGTTAATCGCCATCGGCTCAATGGATGATTCGCGCAACTGCCGTATATCAAACCCGCCAGTACGTTTGGAAATCTCGGCATCTTTGGTTTTAATCAAGGCCAGATGGGCACATTGTGGCGGAACAGCACCGAGTGCCTCAAATATCTGCACCTGAATGGCGGTATTGCTGACATGGTCTTCCCCACGGATAATATGGGTAATGGCAAAATCCATATCATCCACCACAGAAGACAGGATATAGGTCATGCTGCCATCTTCCCGTATCAGGATCGGGTCGCTTAAATGCCTGCCTTCAAAACGGGTATGGCCACGGATCATATCCTCCCATACAATCGGGGCATGCTCCAGCCGGAAACGGTAATGCGGGCGTTTGCCTTCTGCCTCGTAGCGTGCCTGTTGTTCAGCCGTTAAGGCAAGCGCGGCACGGTCATAAATGGGCGGCTGCCCGCGTGACATCTGCATTTTCCGTTTAATATCCAGCTCTTCCTGCGTTTCATAGCAAGGGTAAAGCCTGCCGTCACGCAGCAGCGTTTCCTTCACCTCTTCATAACGCGCTAACCTATCTGACTGTTTGGCAAATACATCCCACTTCAGGCCAAGCCAGGTAAGATCCTGCTTGATGGCTTCGGCATATTCGGGGGTGGAGCGTACCAGGTCGGTATCATCCATACGCAGCATAAACTGCCCGCCTTGTGATTTAGTAAATAGCCAGTTCACCAGAGCGGTACGGACATTGCCAACATGGAGAAGGCCAGTGGGGCTTGGGGCAAAACGGGTAAGTGTCATAGTAACTCGTTATGATTAACCTCAGCATGGATAAGCCGCGCTTATCCAAAACTGAGGTTGATTAAGGGTGTGGTACAATTGCAATGATGGTGATAGTATCTTTTCCCACGCCATAATGCCAGAAAATACGGTAAGCACCGGGTGTATGATTTTCTGCATAGGCTTCAAATACCTTTTCTCCATTTATTCCGGCGAGGGATGAATAGCTATGGGTATTCAGGCCGGGATGCCTGGGATTCATCTCAAGAAACCCGAGCGCCTTTCTGACAGCCTTCCATTGTTTTTGCAAAGCGGGGTTATGTTGTAACGTTTCAAGGTTGGCCTTAGCTTCAGAAGTGAAACGTAAGGAAAATGGCATTATTCCTCACCTTCTTCAGCAAAGGAAGCAAAGCTTCCCAGATCATGTAACTGGCCTTCTGCTGATTCCTGCAACCCTTTTTGCACTTTTGCAAGTGCAGCTTTATCCGCAAAAATCCAGGCTTCCCGACTGGGAATCTCCGAATAGGGCTCAAGGATGATGCGGTGGTCGCTATCTACCGTCACATGAAAGCTGCTGACGCCTTGTGCTAATTTCCCCAGTGAAATCCGTCCTTTTGTATCAGGCCTCACCGTATATTTTTCTGTAGTAAGCATGATTCTCCTCCTACTCTATGCTTCTAGTATAGCAGCAATCTACCAAGAAAGATAGTGGGATAGTGTTATTTTCCCACCTTAACGGTATCTACCGCCTGAAGCCACTCGTCACCGGGTAACGCCGGTCACGGCCAAAGCTCATGGTGGTAACCTTCACGCCAATCGGTGCTTGTCTGCGCTTATATTCCGCCCCGTAGAGCAGGCGGGAGACTTTCATTACCGTGTCTTTATCATAACCTACCGCAATAATGGATTCGGCAGAAAGCTGCTGTTCGATAAGTTTGAATAAAATATCATCCAGCAGATCATAGGGGGGAAGGCTATCCTGATCGGTCTGGTTATGCCGCAATTCGGCGCTTGGAGGTTTGGCAATGATAGTATCAGGAATCACCAACCCTTCCGGCCCTTTGGCCTGTAGGGGCTTATTGCGGTTACGCCAGCGCGCCAAGGCAAATACTTCTGTTTTATATAAATCTTTCAATACATTATAGCCGCCACACATATCGCCATAGAGTGTGGCATAGCCCACGGCCATTTCTGATTTATTGCCGGTAGAAAGCACCATTTTACCATGTTTGTTGCTGAGTGCCATCAGCAGTGCGCCACGGATGCGCGATTGCAGGTTCTCTTCCGTACTATCTTCCGGCTTATTGTCAAAGAGCGGGTGCAGATGGGCAACAAACTGTTCAAACATCGGTTCTATAGGGATCGTATCAAGCCTACAGCCAAGCAGTGCCGCGCATTCAGTCGCATCCTTTATACTCTCTTCTGAAGTATAGCGGGAAGGCATCATCACCGTGTGCACCCGCTCTTTCCCCAGCGCGTCTACGGCCACCGCTGCCGTTAATGCCGAATCTATCCCACCAGAAAGCCCAACCAACACGCCAGGGAAGTGGTTCTTCTCCACATAATCGCGCAAGCCCATGATCAACGCCTGGTAGTAGCTCTCGTAAAAGGACGGGGTTGGTGCAAGCGGCTGTGGCTGCATCTGCCAGCCTGTTTCTGTTTTCTGCCAATGTGTAAGCTGCAACGCCTCTTGCCAGAATGGCAATTGCGCTGCAACCGTTCCATCGGCTGCTGCCACAAAGCCAGCACCATCAAACACCAGCTCATCCTGCCCGCCAACCTGGTTCACATAGATAAAAGGTAGCGCGAAACTTTCCGCATGGCCACAAGCCAACCGCAGCCGGTGCTTGTGTTTTTCTTTATCATAAGGTGAAGCGTTAATGGCAATCAGCAGCTCTGCCCCCTGTGCAACCAAGCTGCGCGTGACTTCCCCCTGCCATAAGTCTTCACATATCATTACGCCCAACTTCACCCCTTTAAAAGCAACGGGTATTGACTGGGGTGAGGATGAAAACACACGCTGCTCATCAAACACGCTATAATTGGGCAACAGGGTTTTCAAGCTTTTGGCTAGCACATGGCCATTCCCCAGCACATAGGCGGCATTATAACATTTTTCCCCCTCCAGGAACACGCCCCCCACTAGCATGGCGGTGTGATTACCTATGGTGAGTTTCGCCAGTTCTTCCAGTGCCCGCATTGCTTCACGCTGGAACGACGGCCTGAGCAGCAAGTCTTCCGGCGGATAACCGGTGATGCACAATTCAGAAAACAGGACAAGATCAACCTTTTGTCTTACAGCCTGGTTAAAACTATCCTGAATTTTCTGCATATTACCGGCAAAGTCGCCTACGGTGAAATTACATTGCGCAAGTGCGATAGTGAGAGATGTGGACATAAACAACATAAAGTTACGTGGATTGTGCCTGTCACCATAGTATGAATCATCCCCAAGCTCAAGGCTTTTAAATTCCCTTTACTTTGTTGGATCATAGATGCTACTACTCCGCTACTATAACAGTTGACAGGCGCACTCCCTCCCCCCTGAGGGGCACTAGTGTCCAATAAAATTAGAGGGATAGGATTGTAAAGGCTGACTC
>CAZXPG010000015.1:0-31601 GCA_964643145.1 uncultured Rickettsiales bacterium | reverse complement strand
TTTCAATATCATGCCAGTTTTGGATAAGCAAAGCTTATCCAAAACTGAGGTTAATTATTCCGATTAGTATACCATCTACCATCTACCATCTACCATCTACCATCTACCATCTACCATCTACCATCTCATATAACGCCTTATAGGCATCATATTGCTGTTCTTTGTTATAATAATGCTGTACCCGTTGTTGTATGGCCTGGCTTACGCGGTGGTAATAGTCTTTATCGCTAAATAGGTGCAGCAATGCTTCGGCCACCATTCTTGGGTTGGCAAGAGGAGTGATGGCCCCTCCTGGCCCTAGTGGTGGATATTCATCTTCTCTACCCATAATCATCTCGCGGCAGGCCCCCACATCGGTGGCAACGGTAGGGATTGCCGCAGCACCTGCTTCCAATATCACTAGTGGTTGCGCTTCACTGATGCTGGTTAACACAATTATATCAATCTGCGGAAGATAGTGTTCCACCTGCACTTTGCCGGTAAAGCGCAGGATATTGTCAAGCCCGGCATAACGCACCATCTCCAGGCATTCACTGTAATAGTGTTTATCTTCATCGGTAGGGCCGATAATAAATGCCCTGAGGGCAGGCAGCGCGTGTTGTAATATTTCGGTGGCGCGAATGAAGCTTTTAACATCTTTAATGGGCACGACACGCCCTATCAATGCAATTGTGGGAGGATGGTTCGTATCACGTGGAATGGCGGAAAAATGGTTGTAGTCAATACCGTTAGGGATAACACGTAATTTACTGCTGTCGGCACCATCCATCAATTGAAAAGCCTGGTTGCCTTTATAGAGGGTGATAATCTGGCTACTTGCCTGGTAGCAGAGCCGTGAATAGCTGCTGAAAGTATCAATCCAGAAATCTTTTAACTCACGGGCGAAAGAGGAACTATTGATGGCAAGGCTGAGGGAGCGTTGGTCTTGCAGCCAGTCGGCAGCGGCAATTTCAATGCGGCGTTCGTTGGTATAAATCCCATGCTCGGTGATCAGGCAGGGTTTGCCGGTCTGAAGCCGTGCCCTGGCGAGCAGCAGCCCGGCATAACCAGTGCAGAGCGCATGGTAGATACGCGCTTCAGGCAGCGGTGCAAGTAGCACAGAATATAATCCGCCAATTAAGGTGCGCCACGACCAGAAATAATCGAGGAATATGCTATCTGGCATGGTGAGGTTATACATCGATACCAGTAAATCCCACGCATGTGTGGAATTAAACAGTAATTCTTGTCCCAATGTCGCTTTGAAGGGCTGTAATGCATTGATAATGGCCTCCAGATCGTCCAGCGTTCCTTTTTGTTGTAGGTTGAGCAGCGGTTTCTTGAGCGCGTTAAACAAGGAGGTTTGTTGTTTGGCAGCAAGCCGTGCCACAGCTTTAGGAAGTTTCTGTAAATATACGGTAGTGAGGCCGGTAACATTATCGGGGAGGGTAAAACATAAGTTTGTATTGGCCTGCATCCCCACCAGTGCCACAATGTGAAAAGTGAGATGCTGTTGCATTTTAATCAGTTCATGCGTCCAGTTTGATACGCCACCACTCACATAAGGGTAGGTGCCCTCCAGAATCAGGCAAATATCAGCAGGCATTGTGTTTTTTAGCATCATTATTGCCCTATTTTCATATGACTCAGTGGAATACCGTCGCGCCAGTTATGAAACATACTGACAATCTCTTCCGTGTTAATAGTGGCGTTATAGCGGTTGAATTTAAGGCTGTGGGCATCGGCTAAATTACGGATTTTTCCATAGGATTGCAGTGCCGATAATGCTTCTATATACCAGAGGGTGAGCTCTGGGCTGTTTAACCCCACTTCATCAATACACTGCCTGAAGAGCAATGCTGCTTTCATGAATGCTTTCGCCTGAAGATAACTACGAGCAAGCTGCATTTTAATCGCTATATCATGTGGATGGCATGTCACATAGTGTTCATAGAGGATAATGGCTTTTTGCCTGCTTTTATGAGCACTGTCTTCATCAAGTAAGCCAGAATCTACATAGGCATTGCAGAGATTGGCAAAGGCAAGAAGTTCATCGCTGTTCTCAGGGCAATCATGCAATGTCTTTTCCAACTGCATATAGCACGTCATAAAATGACGTTCGATATTGGCAATAATTGTGGCAGCCTGCACCCGTATTGCCATTTCCTTATCATGCAGTGCATAGCGTAGCAACGGGGCAAAGGCTGGGCGGAAATGGCGCATGATTTTCATCAATACTGTTTGTTTCTGTTTAAGGTTGCCATAGGCTAGAATATCGTTGAAAGGTTCGATGTCGCTGGTTTGTTGCACCCGTTCTAGCCCAAAAATAATACGTTCATAAATGCTGTTACTCTCGCCACCTAGTGCTTCCTCCCCTTCTTCTTCTTTGGGAGAACTAGGGTAAAAAAAGTGGCATAACACACTGGAGACGAGTAGAATTCCGGCGGCAATAACGCCAAATATTGCCCCCATCATCAGCCAGAATAGTGGAAGCAGAATATTGCCTCCCTGTTGGTGAAATCTATATACCAGGTATCCTCCTATGATTATCAGTATGATATGTAAGGAGAGACATTGTAACCAGGAAACTATACCCTCTATGAATAGGGTAATGCATACCGCTTCTATTATAAGTAGCATAATACCTACCCATTGCCAGCAGTTTTGCCTTAATGGAGGGTTAATGCGTCGTAGATGTTCTGGCATTATAAGCCCTGTTGTTGATTGTCTGCCGGACGGGTATAGTAATAATGCCTTCGCCTATAGCGATCTGATATTTTCTGGCATTGGCATAAGCGAGGCCAATCCACTCGCAGAGTATTTTAAATATTTCAATATTACGCATTCCTAAGTTGAGTACGCTTGCTTCCTCAATTTTCAGCATGGCAAAAATTTCTTTACTCTGGCTGTCAATAATGGGGCCTGCAATAATGCCTTGTCCGGCCAGCAATCTTTCATCCTCTTCATTGACCACACATACCACCCGTTGCTTCTCTATAATGGTTTTAGCGAGAGGAGAATTGTGCGGGAAGGAGAGCTGGTAGGATTCCTGCTCGTTCCAACCATAACAGGATAGCAATTCAAAGCCACTCGGTTGAAGGCTATAAAGTGAAAATTTATGTGGGTTAAGGGTAGTGCTGACAATATTTTTTACGGCACTCAACAGGTCGCGCTGGTCAATGGTTTCCAGTGCCTTGGCAGCTTTATACACAACCATCGAACTGTTCCGCTCTTCGGCTAAGCGTAGTTCTAACCCTTCTTTTGCGGTTTTTAGATGCTGGTAAGCCTGAGTAATGGTGTTGTTCATCTTCTCCGCATAATTCAGCTTATCGTGTAGTGCATTTTTCTCATGCAATTTACGGCTGCGTATGGCAGCAAGCAGTGTTGCTGTTGTGATCCACAAGACAGGTAAGTAAATCACTCGGAAAATATAATCATAGCTATTCTCACTCATATCCTGCACGGGGATATTGCCAATAAGAAAACATGCACTGGAAATAAGTGCTGAAAGTAAGGCTTCTTTGCTGCTGTATTGTATGGTGATCAGTAATATAATAGCCCAGAAAGGATGGGGAAAAACCTGAGAGAAGCGGTCTTGTTTTAAAAAGAAGTGATCTATGATCAGCAGGATGCCGAAGAAAGCAGCCATTTCCATCAGGGCAGAAATACGGATGCCTAAAATACGCTGTGCCAGAATGGAGGTGTGTTGTGTCATAGTGTTATGAATATTAAGGTGAGGGAGCTATGAATGTTGTTCCTTCATACTCTATGACGCTTATGCTAAAACTCCCATGCGGATTCAGCTAAATTGGGTAAAGAACGGGTAAAATTTGACAATTTCCTCTAATCAGAGTAACTGGTTCTCATGATGCAACACCCTCTTTCTCCTGGCCTCTATATTGTGGCAACCCCCATTGGTAATATACAGGATATTACCCTGCGTGCGCTTGAGGTGCTGAAAGCGGCCAATATTATTGCCTGTGAAGATACACGCGTGACGCATAAGCTGCTCAAGCACTATGATATTCAGGCCAAAATGCTATGCTATAATGATTTCAGTACGGAAAAAGACCGCAACCGTCTTATCGCTGCCATTTGTGAGGGGCAGAGCGTGGCACTGGTGTCGGATGCTGGTAGCCCACTGATTTCCGACCCTGGCTATAAGCTGGTGCTGGAAGCGCAGCATATGGCAGTGCCGGTACATACATTGCCGGGGCCTTCGTCAGTGATTGCCGCTTTAACGGTGGCGGGCTTGCCTACCAACCGCTTCCTGTTTGAGGGATTTCTTCCCCCTAAAAAAGCAGCACGTATTGCGGCATTGGTGAAGCTCAAATCCTTAGAGGCTAGTTTAGTGTTTTTTGAATCACCTCGCAGGCTGGTGGATACGCTCACCGATATGCAGGAAGCACTGGGGAACCGTGAAGCTGCTGTAATCCGTGAATTAACCAAGCACTATGAAGAAGTAAATCGTGCTGTGCTCAGTGAACTTATTCAGCATTATAGCGAGCATGAGGCGAGGGGAGAGGTTATTATTATCGTAGGCCCACCCTCAGGTGAGGCAGATGACAGCAATCTGGATGGGTTGCTTCAGGAAGCACTTACCAGCATGAGTGTGAAAGAGGCGGTGAGTGCGGTGGCGGCACAGACATCCTTCCCACGCAAATATGTCTATGCACGGGCACTGGAACTTACCCGAAAATGACTAAGCCCTCACGGAAAAAAGACACGTACCGTTTTGGCCTCAATGCTGAAACTATTGCTTGTCTTTTCCTGCGGCTGAAAGGCTACCGCATTCTGGCCAGGCGTTACCGTAGCCCGGTGGGGGAGGTGGATATTATTGCCGCCCGTGGCCATATGCTGGTGTTTGTTGAGGTGAAAGCGCGCCGCAAGCGAGAATCTCTCATGGAAACCATTACGCCAAAGCAGCAGCAGCGTATTAACCGTGCGGCTTCGTTGTTTATCAGTAAGCATCCGCGTGTTGCCAGCCATAATGCCCGTTTTGATGTAATACTGATTTCACCCTTATGCTGGCCTGTGCATATCACCGATGCCTGGCGGCTAGCATAAAATCATAGCCAGGATAGCGTGGCTAGAGTATGATTGCATGTGCCCTCACCCCAACCCTCTCCCTTTGGGAGAGGGTTGGGGTGAGGGCAGATAACGATAACGAAAGAGGCCGATCATCGACACACTTATCAATATAATTTTTGCTATTATTTTTGGCATGGCCTTTGGCAGTTTTGCCACGATGGCGCAATATCGCTTACCACGCAACAAGCCCTGGTCGTCTATTCCACTGATGAAAGGGGAGAAAATCCATTGCCCAAGCTGTACGCATGTGCTCCAGTTCCGTGATTGGTGTCCGGTGGTGGGGTTTATTAAAAATAAGGGTAAATGTAAATTCTGTGCTGCCCCTATCAGCCCCTATTATTTGTTCACTGAATTTGGGGTCACGTTTTTTTCTGTCCTGAATGTATTGCTTTATGGCTTTGAGCAGCATTATACGCCAATGACGTTGTTTGGTTCTGCCGCGGTGGTGATGGTGGTGACGGAGTTAAAATATCAGAGCATCCCGGAAAAACTGATAGTAGGAATGTTGTTTGCTGCGCTGATGCACCGTATGCTGCTGACGCAGGATATTAACGCTATTCTGGTAAGTGCGGTGGCGGGGGTGATGATGACGATGCTGCTTGCGAAGCTCTATCAGCGCATCTTTCATACGCCATTGCCACTGGAGTATTGTAAATTGCTGGCGCTTTCCGGTGTGGCTTTGCCGCTGGTGCAATTGCCGGTGTTTATGGTATTGGTATGTGGTCTGGCGGTTGTGACATTGCTTATAACGAGCACGGAAAGGGTGCCTTATGCCATTCCTATTGTGCTTGCCGAACTGGTGCTAATGTATAATTCTTCCTTTTGGGTGCTGTAATAGACCTCTGCCCTCTCCCGTCAAAGCAGGGGAGGGTGCACTTCTAACTTTTGCTCACGTTGAGGTTAGACCACTGATTGTTGGCTTGTGGCTGTTGTTGTGGTTGCCCGTATTTTTCCTGCCATTGTTGCTTCTAACTGAATGGATTGTTCATTAAAGGCATCTAATACATTCTTCTGAGGAGAGGTGTGTAATAATTTAGCGGAGAATGTTCCCAAGCTTTTCTTTGTTGATGCTAGTTCTACCAACCTAGTATCATAGGCGCGGCTATTACGTGTCAGCCAGTTTTGTAGCAGTGGGGCAGAGATGGTGGCATCATCATCGCTTTCGCGGGAATCGGCGGGGAGTTCTGCAATCTGCTTTGATATTTCCTGCTCAATAATCTGATGATGTCCAGTGTTAATGGAATTGCGTACAGCGCGAGCATTAGTCTCGATATTTTTTTCAAGGGTTGTGCGTGAAAGTAAATCTACACCATTATTCACCGTGGCACTGCTTTCAAGATCCTGTAAGAATTGCAATTGTGCTGAAGTAAAGGTGATTCCACCCATAAGACCATGTGAAGCAAAGTTAGTCTTGGTAATGTCATATTGGCGTGATTGTGCGGTGCAGTCCTCGCTTTCGATGCCATTATCGCCTCTGCTCACGCATACACGCAGCATTGCCAGCAGCCTTGCGTTGTTGTTTTTCTCTTCTTCTTCCGCTGAAATAGGGGTGTTGTTAACATAGTGCTGCAATGCATCAATATTGCGTAGATACTGCTGTTGCCTGGTGCTATCGCCTTCTGATGCTCCCTTTAACCGTGACATTATGTTTGCACCACTGCCGGGGGAGGTGCTTTTTAGAATATCAATAAGGTTCTGGGCATCGCTATTATATTCACATAAGCGCAGGAAATCCGTTCTTTTTTCTTGAGAAAATACTTGCTCAGGAGAAAGAATCTGCCGGGTAAGGTCATTGCTGTCAAGCAAACGTTTTACCGTGGCTTTATACTCCCTGGAATATTCCAATGTGCCATATTGGTCGAGATAAGAGGTCTTTTTGCTGTTGCTTTTAGAGAGCCCGTCCATCTCTTGGAATAATGCTTCTAATTTATCGCTCTCACCCCTATATCGTGTAATTAATGCATTTTCAACAATCATTTTGGATTGTGTGCTGGTAAGGGATACCTCCTCATCAATATTAAGTATCGTTTTTACCTTTGCTGAGAAAGCATCGCGCTCTTCCTCGGGTTGAACCATGACCATTTCGCTGATATGCATTGCTAGCATAGCACGTGTGGGTATTAATTCTGAGGGATCCTTCGCTTGTACGTCCTTATATATTCGCTCTAAATTATTAATCAGGTTATTTTCCCTATGAATATGTTCGGCATTCGATAACAATTTTTTTCCTAATATCGCGCTTTTCAATCCTGTTTTTACTGCCTCATGTAACTGATAGGGAGGGGCACCATGAGGTTGATCATCGATAACCTTATTCATTTTGATTGTCAAATTACCACTGGTCTGCTGATAGGTAATGCCTTCGTGAATAGCGGCAAGAGTATAGGCCGTTTGTGTAAACGACTGTAAACACTGTGCTAATGTCTGCGTATTATCCTGTATTTGTTGCTGTGTTGTGGTTAATAGTGCTTGGATGGTATCGTCAGAGACATGATTCTCTCTCATGAGAGTAATATGGCTTTCAATAGATTGACGGTAAGCAGATTTTGACATTTCTTTCCTGTGGGGTAAGCAGGTTAATCATATATAATGAACGGTAGCGTAGCACATAATTGTTAAAGTTTTATTACATTAGCCAAAGTATTATGGAGATAGAGTGGGTAGTTCTGCTTGATTATTCGATAGGACTGTGGTTTTTATACCGCTTTATACTATTAACTGATTGAGGAGCATTTATGATTCCGCGTTACAGCCGTCCTGCTATGGCCGCCATCTGGCAGCCTGAGAATAAATATAAAATATGGTTTGAAATTGAAGCCCATGCCTGTGATGCGCAGGCAAAGCTAGGGGTAATTCCTGCTGATGCTGCTAAAGCGATATGGGAGCGCGGGAATTTTGATGTGGCGCGGATTGATGAAATTGAAGCGGTTACCAAGCATGATGTGATTGCCTATCTCACCAACCTGGCGGAATATGTGGGGCCAGAAGCGCGTTTTGCCCATCAGGGAATGACTAGTTCTGATGTGCTGGATACCTGCTTGGCGGTGCAGCTTAAACAGGCGGGGGATATTCTGCTTGAGGATCTTGACCAGTTGCTTGCTGTGCTCAAGCGTCGCGCCTATGAGACAAAAGATATGGTATGTATGGGCCGCAGCCACGGTATTCATGCAGAACCCGTCACCTTTGGCCTGAAAATGGCGGCAGCCTATGCGGAGTTTGCCCGTAACCGCGCCCGCCTAAAGGCTGCTTGCGACGAGATAGCTACCTGCGCTATTTCCGGCGCGGTAGGCACTTTTGCCAATATTGACCCATTCGTGCAAGATTATGTGGCAGAGAAAATGGGGCTGGCCTCTGAGCCGATTTCCACGCAGGTGATCCCACGTGACCGTCACGCCATGTTCTTCTCAACACTTGCCGTAATTGCCAGTTCGATTGAACGGTTGGCCATTGAAGTGCGCCATTTGCAACGTACGGAAGTGCTGGAAGCCGAGGAATATTTCTCTCCTGGTCAGAAAGGTAGCTCCGCCATGCCACATAAGCGCAACCCGGTATTGAGCGAGAACCTGACGGGCCTGGCGCGTATGGTGCGCAGCTATGCCTTCCCAGCACTGGAAAATGTGGCACTCTGGCATGAGCGCGATATTTCCCACTCCTCCGTTGAGCGCATGATTGGCCCGGATTCAACCGTGACGCTTGATTTTGCACTGGCGCGGCTGACCACAATGATGGATAGACTGGTGATTTACCCTGAGAATATGCTGCGTAACCTGAACCAATTGAGCGGTTTGGTGTTCTCTCAACGCGTGATGCTGGAACTCACCCAGAAAGGCATGAGCCGTGAAGACGCCTATGTTGCGGTGCAACGTAATGCAATGCAGGTGTGGGAGCAGGGGAAAGAATTTCTGCCGTTGCTTCAGGCCGATGAAGCCATCAGCAAGCATATAAGTAATGATGAGATTGCCGCGCTGTTTGATCTTGGCTATCACACCAAACGGGTGGATACGATATTTACCAAGGTGTTTGGCGAGTAATGTTTAAGGCTGGCTTGCAGTTAAAGGCTGCAAGCCAGTGTGATACGCTGTAAGCTTTCCTCTTTTCCTAATACTTCCATCACTTCAAATACACCTGGTGAAACGGTAGAGCCAGTGAGTGCTGCGCGCAGGCTTTGGGCAATTTTTCCAAGCTTGATGCCCTGTGTTTCAGCGAATTCCCGCACTTCCTGCTCTATGGCCTGTTGGTTGAACGTTGGCAACGCTTCCAGTTGTGGCGTGAATGCGGAAAGCAGTGTTTTTCCGTCCTCATGTAGAATTTTAAGGGCGGCTTCATTATAATGCTCAGGAAGCAATCTGCTATAAAATAACGCATTATCAGCAAGTTCCACCAATGTTTTTGCACGCTGCTTTAACCCACTCATGCCTTTATAGAGACATGCTAATGTGCCTTCCCCTAGTGTTGTATTCACTTTTTCTTGGATAAAAGGCAACACGGCCTCAAGCAATTGGCCGTCTTCCGCTTCGCGCATATAAATGGCATTCAAGTTTTCCAGTTTAGTGAAATCGAAGCGGGAAGGTGATTTACCGATATTCTCCAGGTTAAACCATTCTATGGCCTGTTTCGTTGCAATAATCTCGTCATCGCCATGGCTCCAGCCTAGCCGCAGCAGATAGTTGCGCAGTGCTTCCGGCAGATAGCCCATATCACGGTAGGCATCCACCCCCAACGCTCCATGCCGTTTCGAGAGTTTGGCACCATCGGCGCCATGAATAAGCGGGATATGGGCAAACACCGGCACATCCCAACCAAGCGCCTCATAAAGCTGCATTTGCCGGGCGGCGTTGGTTAAATGGTCATCGCCGCGTATGATGTGCGTCACCCCCATATCATGATCATCCACCACCACCGCCAGCATATAGGTGGGCGTGCCGTCTGAACGCAAGAGCACCATATCATCAAGCTGGATATTGGAGACGGTGACATTGCCCTGCACCGCATCTCTTATTACTGTTTCACCTTCTTCGGCGGAACGTAGCCTTACCACGGGTTTAACATCCGTAGGCGGCGTTAATGTGCCCGCATCACGCCAGGGACTATAATAGCGGAACGGCTTGCCCTGCTGTTTGGCTTCCTCTCGCAAGGCTGCAAGCTCCTCCGATGAGGTGTAGCAATAATAGGCTTTGCCGCACTCTAGTAACTCTTGTACGACTTCCTGATGGCGGGGAGAACGGCGGAATTGGAACACAACTTCCCCATCCCATGCAAGCCCCAGCCATTTCATACCGTCAAGAATAGCATTGACTGCCGCCTCTGTGGAACGGGCACGGTCGGTATCTTCCACCCGCAGCAGGAATTTTCCGCCCATGTTTCTAGCAAAAAGCCAGTTAAACAGTGCCGTACGAGCGCCGCCAATATGAAGGAAGCCAGTAGGGGAGGGGGCAAAACGTGTAACAACAGTCATAATTATTTTCAAAACAATAGGTTATAAAAAATCAACAGGATAAAAATATCCTTATATTGTCTTTCTGTGCGAGATGGGTTATACCTAATATCCGGTATTGATGCCACTATTTCTTTAAGTTCTGCTCTAGATTTGCTCAAATTGCACCGAAAAAGGTGATTTTCGAGTATCGGAGCGCAGCGTACTTTAAGGTACGTGAGCAGCGAAACGCAGAAAATAGCCTTTTGCAGGGCAATTTCAGCTAGAGCAGAACTTAATATTTCTTTGGTTAGCATTCTGTATAGGTAAGCGTGAAACGTATTTTTATTCCATTTGGTATATTCGTTTGTATTATTGCAGGGGTATATGCAGTATCATTTATGCTCCCCTGGGAGAAATATAAAGAAACTATCGTTGCCGGGCTTGAGGCTGCAACAGGTAGGCAGGTGGTTATAAATGGCGCAGTCAGCGGTTCCCTCCTTCCTCTGCCACATGTGGTGGCAACAAATGTCCAGATCAGCAATATGGCAGGAGCTAGCACCGAGCAAATGGTGCAGGCCACTGCCCTTGAGGTGCAGTTAAAAATACTTCCTCTCTTGCAGGGAAAAGTGGAGGCATCCAGTATCACATTAAATAAAGCAGTAATTCAGCTTGAAGTGCTTGAGAATGGTAAAAAAAACTGGGATTTCTCAGAGGTACTTGCTAGTTCCGGTGTCAAAAATAGCAGCATAACCGCTCTCACTGTCGCTAATAGTGAGGTTATATTGCGTAAAAATTCCAGCCAGTTTCTCCAAGCATTAGCAAAAACAAACCTTTCTATTGATTTTACCTCATTATCTGGCCCGTTTGCAGTGACAGGAAGTTATCTGGCTAATCAATCACGACAGCGTTTCACTGCCACTATTGGCAAGAAAATAGCAGGTAGTGATACCGAAATATCGTGGCAACTAAGCACCCCTTATGCCGATTTCGCTTTTGCAGGAAAAATGGCCGGAAATGATGCCAATACAACAACCGTTATGGGAAAGCTGACTGCCAGCACCTCTGATATTAACAACACATTCTATACGTTATTCGGTGCGGGCAGCCAACGAAATAGGGAAGGTGGCCAACCCTTAAAGGCGACTGCGGATGCATTATTTACCGGAAAAGAAATTACACTTGACAATGTGCTGATTGATTCCCCTGTGATGCAAGGAAGTGGCCGTATTAAAACATTTTTTGATGCAACACCCATTGTCGATATTATCTTAAATATTGATACACTCAACATAGATGCATTGCAACACCATGCAGCGCAAGGAAAGAACCATAAGCAGTCTACTCCTTCACGGATAAAATACAGTGGCTTAACCTTACCTAACAATATTAATGCGCTGCTCTATATGACCCTGAAGCGTGTCACCTATCATGGTAAAGATATTGAGAATATTGTTGTAAACAGTGATTTATTTAACGGTGGAATTGAGATCTACCCTTCCGTTGCACAATTGCCAGATAATACCAAAATTGAAGTGGCAGGCAGTATTACCTCTAACGGTATACGTCCGGCGTTTGATGGCACCCTGGTGATGAGTGGAGCAAAATTTGGGGATATGGTAGATTGGCTAGGGGTAAACCATTATGACTTGCCACTGGAAAAATTCCTTAAATTCACACTTAAAACCCAAGTAAGTATGACACCAAAAGAAGTGCGCCTGAGTGAAATGGATGCTGTTGTTGATCAGTATAACATATCGGGCTTGCTTAATGTGCGGCATGGCAGTGGTATTCCTGAGATAAATACGAATATAATGTTAAACACATTGAATCTTGATGATACATTTATTGTGAGCAAGGCGGCAGAATGGTTGCAGCCGTTCTATGAACAATCGATGGCGGAATCGGGAGGAGAATTTCAATGGCTGCGTAAATTTCCTGTACGAATTGGTGGAGAAGTCACGGTTGCTGACCTGCAATATAATAAGCGTCTGTTTAGGAACCCGTTATTTATATTCCATGTTGTTCCTGGTTCAGTGAAATGGGATAAAATTGCAATCAATTCTGATATGGCCTCCTTTAATGGGGAAGCAATGCTTGATATACGGGCTTTGCGTCCAAAAATACATTTGAACCTTAAAGGCGATAAGCTTGATATGGCCATATTCTCGCCGCCAGTTGAAGAAAAACAGCTTGATACGAATGGGGAGGTGGATGCTAAAGCCTCTATCTCACCTAAAAATATGCCACGTCCTGCCGTGGGTGGGCAAGCCACATGGTCACCAAAAGAGTTCCACTTCTGGCGTTTTGATAAATTTGATGGCGATATGCAGGCGGTGCTTGAGCATTTTATCTATCAAAACATTCCTATCAAAAAACTGGAGACTACGGTAAAGTTGGGGGATGGGGTGCTTTCTGTTGAGGCATTAAAGGGAAAAGTGTTTGACGGTATGCTGCTTGCCAAAGGTGGGATGGGGTTTGCGCCGCCATCAATGAGTTTTTCGTTTGCGCTTGCTAATGGAAAGCTGGAAGAATTCCTGACTGCACTCACGGCAATAAATAGCTTTTCCGGTTATTTTAGTGTAAGTGGAAGTTTAACAATGCAGGGAAGCAGTCCGGCAATGTGGGTTGCGGGGCTGGAATCAGGCATATCCTTAGCGGTGCGTGATATGAAAATGCAACATTTTAATCTGCATAACATTGTTGAAACTGCTGATAAATCATCGATTGCTACTAAAGCCGATTTTGACGCGATGCTTAAGGCGGCAACAACCAGTGGTGAGACATTATTCCGCAACGTAGATGGCAAAATTTCTGTTGCTAAAGGTATAATGCAGTTATCTAATATGCAGCTTAGGAGTGATCGTACCAGTGGTGTTATATCTGGCAGTGTTGATATGAACCATTGGTTAATGAATATGATTTCGCAATTTTCGTTTATTCCACAAGGATATCAGGCACCATTATCAATGGGAATCGCGTTAACCGGTGCAGTTGAAGCCCCCACTATAAAGTTAGATACTGTCGCGGTGGAATCCTATATCCTCAGTAAGAATAGCCCAACAATCGTACCAGCCCCCGCTAATCAAAATAGCATACCCAGCGTGGTTCCCGCGTTTGGTTGGAGAACTGCGCCTTCAAGTGCAACAACTGCTCCTGCTGCAATTCCCAGTGAACCGGCCGCAACATTTGGGCAATGATGTTGTGGTTTTTTTCTGCTCTATGCAAACAGGGAGGGGGTCTTTCCTGCTCTCTGTTTGTTCTTGTTGTCGCTCCTTCTGATATTTTTCCTCAATATAAAGCGGGTTCTGCAACATTCTTGCCACGGTATAGAATGCTTTCACAAAAGCAATTAACGGGCTAAAGAGAATCATCAAAAAGGTAATTAGAGGGCGCATGTGAGGAATCAACCTGAAGTAACAATAATTACTATAATACACGCAATATAATAGTTGTGCAATGAAAATATTAATCAATAAGGAAAATGCCTCCTAACTATTACAACCTCAGTTGTGGATAAGATTTGCTTATCCACAACTGAGGTTGTAATAGTCTGCTCACAGTGCAAGAATTGGTTAGGTTGCAATGTGAGCAGACTAGCCCCAGTGCAAGCAATGCTGCATAAAGCAGGCATTGCGCGGCATTTCCCCCTGCAATACATCTTTAGATGTATCTAAAGATACATAATGCAGGAACGCAAAAATAAGGACTATACTGAAACCACTCTTCAAGTGGCTTCAGTATAGTATAGGGAAATGGTTAATTTTCTGTTAGAATAGCTCTATCAACACTGAGAGTAAGGAATCTATATCGTGTCTGAAAGAGAATCGATGAACTATGATGTCGTTATTGTGGGAGCAGGGCCTGCCGGGCTTGCGGCTGCAATCCGCCTCAAGCAACTGGAGAGTGCTTTATCGGTATGTGTGCTGGAGAAGGCGGCAGAAGTGGGGGGGCATATTCTCTCGGGGGCGGTGATAGACCCGCGCGCGCTGACAGAACTTTTGCCTGACTGGCAGCAGCATAACGCCTTTCCAGCTACAGCGGTGCGTGTTGATCACTTTACCCTGTTAACTAAAAACCACGCTTTCTCCCTGCCCACACCACCGCAAATGCAGAATGAAGGGAATTATATCGTTAGCCTTGGCAATGTCTGCCGCTTCCTGGCAGAACAGGCGACGCAGCTTGGCGTGGAGATTTATCCGGGATTTGCCGCCAAAGAAGTGCTCTATAATGATGAAGGGGCGGTGTGTGGTATTACCACAGGCGATTTTGGCTTATCGCGGGCAGGAGAGCCGAAACCCCATTTTCAATCGGGTATAGCCATATATGCACCAATCACATTATTTGCAGAAGGTTGTCGGGGTTCTCTTTCGGAAGAAGTTACACATAAATTCGGGTTAAGGGATAAGTGTGGGCCGCAGACTTATGCGCTCGGTATTAAGGAACTCTGGGAGATTGACCCTGCTAAGCATAATGTAGGGGAAGTGCTACACACAGTAGGGTGGCCGCTTGATAGTGCCACCTATGGCGGCGCGTTTATGTATCATATGGAGAATAATCAGATTTCGCTGGGGTTTGTGGTGGGGCTTGATTATCAGAACCCCTATCTCAGTCCATTCCAGGAATTTCAGCGGTTTAAAACGCATCCGGCAATCCGTACGGTGCTTGCAGGCGGCAAACGCATTGCTTATGGTGCGCGTGCTCTAAATGAAGGCGGCTACCAGTCTATCCCGCAGCTTGTTTTCCCCGGTGGTGCGTTGATTGGCTGTAGTGCGGGGTTTCTCGATGTGCCAAAAATTAAAGGCTCGCATAATGCCATGAAATCGGGGATACTGGCGGCAGAGGCGTTAGTTGCGCGTGATATTACCTCCTATCCTGATAGGCTCTATGCCTCCTGGGTAGGGAAAGAACTCTATCAGGCGCGCAATATCCGTCCGGCTTTCCGTTATGGATTGTGGGGAGGGTTGCTCTATGCGGCACTGGATACGTTCCTTTTGCGTGGCAAGGCACCTTGGACCTTTGCCCATCACCAGCCAGACCATGCCTGCCTGAAACCAGCGAAGAAATGTCAGAAAATAATTTACCCCGCGCCAGATGGAACCATAAGCTTTGACCTGCTTTCTTCCGTCTATCTGGCCAACACCCGTCATGAAGAAGACCAGCCTGTGCATTTAACGCTAAAAGATAGTGAAGTGCCTATCAAGGTAAATCTGGCGCGTTATGATGCGCCTGAGCAGCGTTATTGCCCGGCAGGGGTGTATGAAATCGTAAAGAAAGACGGGGAGGGGGATCGGCTACAGATTAATGCTGCTAACTGCATTCACTGTAAGACATGTGATATTAAAGACCCTAGCCAAAACATTGTGTGGACTACGCCGGAAGGTGGTAGTGGGCCAAATTATCCGGGGATGTAGTGCCAAAAACAAACGCCTTGATTGTATGTTAAACAGTCTTGACGGTATAATAAAACTATTATAGGGTAAGGGAACTTATGGGATAAACCATAAGTTCCCGCCGCTGGCGGGGATAGGCAAAAGGTTATGTCTATAGCCGCTAATGGCGGGAGTTCGTTAACCCCCAGTAATGGAGGCCAACAATGAAACTCCCGCTCAGAAAGTTAGCAGGGCTATTACGAGTAGCCTTGCTGATTTTGAAGCTGATCAAGGAAATCATTGATTTTCTTAATCGGTCTTGAGAACAGTACAAGGAACGCTGCCACAGTAGGTGGCGTTCCTATGCCTATCACTGTAACACAGTGTTTATCTCTCGTCAATATACGTACAAACATTTACTCTTATGAAGCCACTATCCGCCAATTATACCCATATAACACAAGAAAAACACTGGCAGGAACGCTGGGAAGCCGAAAAGCTGTATGCCTGGGATCAGGATGCTGCGCGTGAGGATTCCTTTGTAATTGACACGCCGCCGCCTACAGTCTCCGGCCTGCTGCATATGGGGCATATTTTCAGCTATACCCAGGCCGATTTCGTCGCACGTTACCAGCGTATGAAAGGGAAAACGGTATTCTACCCGATTGGCTTTGATGATAATGGCCTGCCGACTGAGCGGCTGGTGGAGAAGGTAAAAAATATCCGTGGTGCTACTATGCCACGGGAAGAATTTATTGCCGTGTGCAGTGACGTTGTGAAGGAAGCCGAGGAAGAATTCCGCGCCTTGTTCCGTTCAGTAGCGCTCAGTGTAGACTGGTCGCAGGAATATCAAACCATCAGTAAAACTTCACGTGCCATTTCGCAGCTATCCTTCCTTGATCTTGCTGATAAGAACCGCGCCTATCGCCAGCTTCAGCCGACACTGTGGGATCCGCTTGACCGTACGGCACTGGCTCAGGCCGATGTGGAAGATAAGGAAATGCAAGGGGTGATGAATGACATCCGTTTTATGACAGAAGACGGCGAGCCTATTACCATTGCCACCACCCGGCCGGAGCTGCTGGCAGCCTGTGTGGCGGTGTTCTATCATCCTGAAGATGCGCGCTACCAGCATTTAGCAGGCAAAACAGCCATAACCCCGCTCTTTGGTGTAAAAGTGCCGCTACTGGCTGACGCGCATGTGGATAAAGAAAAGGGTACTGGCCTGGTGATGTGCTGTACCTTTGGCGATATTGCCGATATTGACTGGTGGAAATCGCACAAATTGCCTACACGGGTGATTCTCGATAAAGCTGGAAAGCTTGATTTTACAGGGCAAAACTGGATTGCAGAAGATAACCCTTATGTAGCTGTGCTTGCTGGCTTAAAAACCAAAGATGCTAAAGCCAAAATGTTGGAGTTGCTCCAGGAAGCTGGGGTGCTTCTGAAGCAAGTGGAGGTGGTGCAGAATGTTAAATGCGCTGAGCGTTCCGGTGCGCCGCTGGAAATTCTGGTAACGCCACAATGGTTTATCCGCATTCTCGACCAGAAGGCTGAATTGCTTGAAAAATCGGCTGCATGTAACTGGTATCCATCCTATATGAAAGTACGGTTGGATAACTGGATTAACGGGCTGAACTGGGATTGGTGTATCAGCCGCCAGCGTTTCTTTGGTGTGCCATTCCCGGTATGGTATTCCAAGCGGGCAGGGGAGGAGGGCAAAATTCTCCTGGCGCACCCGGATGATTTACCAGTAGACCCGCTGGTTGATCTACCGCGCGGCTATAGTAGGGAAGAGGTGGAGGCCGATGCCGATGTGATGGATACCTGGGCAACCAGTTCGGTGTCACCACAACTTTCCAGCCATGCGATTAACGCAACATATGCGCTCGACCTTGCTCGCCACCGTAAGTTATTCCCTGCTGATATGCGCCCGCAGGCACATGAAATTATTCGTAGCTGGGCATTTTATACGCTGGTAAAAGCCCATCTGCATGAAGATACCATCCCTTGGAAAAACCTGATGATTAGTGGCTGGTGCTTGGCGGCGGATAAAAGCAAGATGTCAAAATCCAAGGGAAATGTGGTAACACCGGTACGGTTGATTGAAGAAAAAGGCGCTGATGTTGTGCGCTACTGGGCGTCTACCTCGCGGCTGGGGGCGGATACCGCCTATTCTGAAGATGTGCTGAAGATTGGTAAGAAGCTGGTGAATAAATTATGGAACGCCGCCAAATTTGCCTCATTGCATCTGGAAAAACTGGAACCAGGCGAACATAAAATTACTGAAACGCTGGATAAATGGTTGCTCTCACGCTTAAACAAAACTGTGAAGAAAGCCACAGAAGAGTTTGAAAAATTTGAATATTGTAATGCACGTGTGGCGATTGAAGATTTCTTCTGGAATGATTTCTGTGATAACTATCTGGAGATTGTGAAGGTGCGTGCTTATGACGCGCAGAGTGAGAATCCGGCCGGGCAGCAAAGTGCCATCCATACCATCCATGCGGCACTTGATGCCATTATTCGCCTGTTTGCGCCTTTTGTGCCACATATTGCCGAAGAATTATACAGCCAGCTTTTTGCTAAGGAAGGGGAGTCTATACATCAGCGTGGTAGTTGGCCATGTGCTGATGATTATCTTTACGATGCTGAAGCAGAACAGGCGGGTATTGCTTGTGTCAATATTCTGAATGAGGTGCGTAAAGCCAAAGCAGACCGTAATGTGTCGGTAAAATATCCGGTAGCAGCCATTACCCTAAGCAGCAGCAACCTGCCAGCGGCACAGGCGCACATTATGCCTATCCTTGCTGATCTCGCTAATGTATCAAGTAGTAATGAAATACGCTGGCAAGAGGTGCGGGAACAGGAAGGGCTTTATACGGTAGAGGTGGAGCTGGCTTTAGATGCTGACCAACTTCAGAAAAGCGTTTAGGTAATATTTATAATATATTGGTAATATGCCATTTTCATTAGAGTATATTAAGGAAATAAAGCGGAAATCCGTACATCTTTCTTCTGTTTGGATACCTAGCCTTTATTATTTCCTTGCTAAAGAACAGATGTTGCTGTTGCTTGGGGGCATTACTGTTTTTGTAGTGGTAACCGATATTCTTCGGCATTTCTCTCTCTATTTTGCCAACCTGTTTTATGGCCTGTTCGGTAGCATGCTCAGGCCCCATGAGCTGGAACCTGGCCGTATCCGGCTGACCGGGGCCAGCTATGTGCTGATTGGCGCATTGGCTACCGTGTTCCTCTTTCCTAAACTTATTGCTATTACGGCACTTTCAGTGTTGGTGGTATCTGATTGTTTTGCCGCGCTAATTGGTAAGCATTACGGCAAAACACCGCTTATAGACGGCAAAACACGGGAAGGTACGCTGGCTTTTATTGTGTCAGGCTGGATTACAGTGGTGATAGTCGGCATATTATTCAAAGTGAGTCTCAGCTATTTCATTGTTGCATGTTTTGCGGTATGTATTGGCGCAGTGGTGGAATTATATGCTAAAAAATGCCATATAGATGATAATCTTACCATTCCTTTAAGTGTCGCTGCCGCTATGTGGGCGATTTTCTCATTGATAGGATAACTATGACAACAACCGAACGCCAACCGCTTGAAGTACCTTTCCCGGATAAAAAAGTGCTGCTGCATAGCTGCTGCGCGCCCTGTGCTGGCGAGCTGATGGAGGCAATGCTTGCTTCCGGGCTGGAGATGACAATTTTGTTCTATAACCCGAATATCCATCCGAAAAAAGAATATGAGATCCGCAAAAACGAGAATATCCGTTTTGCAGAGAAGATGGGTATTCCGTTTGTCGATGCTGATTATGATGTGCAGGACTGGTTCCACCGCGTAAAAGGGCTGGAAATGGCACCGGAGCGTGGCGAGCGTTGTACCAAATGCTTTGACATGCGTTTTGAACGCACCGCCCTTTATGCCTATGAGCATGGGTTTAATGTGTTTACCAGCAGCCTAGGCATTTCCCGCTGGAAGGATATGAACCAGATCAATGGCTGTGGTGAGCGGGCAGCGGCGCGTTATGAGAATATGCTCTACTGGACGTATAATTGGCGGAAAGGCGGCGGCTCGGCGCGCATGTATACCATTGCTAAGCGGGAGAGTTTCTACCAGCAGGAATATTGTGGCTGCATCTATTCCCTGCGCGATACTAACCTGTGGCGTGAAACCAATGGCCGTGAAAAAATTAGCATTGGTGAGCGGTTTTATGCCGAAAAAATTGAGGATGTACCCAACGCAGAGGATTAATACATGACAGAAATAATTAACCTACGCCAACACCGTAAGGCTAAAGCAAGACAGCAGCAAACGAAGCAGGCTGATGAAAACCGCCACCTCTATGGTCGCACAAAAACAGAAAAACAGCAGCAAAAATTAGAAAAAGAACGCTTCACCAAGCACGTAGATGGGCATAAGTTAGAAGATTAGAAATTGCTGGGTGTCACCATTATTTTTCCCCAATATTCAAGCACAAGCTTCATATCCTGACGAAATTGGCTTAGTTCAAAAGACTTATGCAGATAGCCACTGGCATAGTTTTTATAACACTCAAACATTTCTTTAGCGTTGATCGAATTTGTTAGAACCACAACAGGGATAAAATTAAGGTTGCGGTCACGCTTCAATTCTTTGAGTACATCAATACCAGAACGTTTCGGAAGATTAAGATCAAGGAAAATAATATCAGGCAAAGATTGGCTATCATAAAAAGCACTATCATAATTACGCAGGGTTGTAAGGGCTGCTACCCCATCATATACGGTATGTACCTGAATAGTGGCATCATAGGCCTCAATGGCTTTGCGTGTAATAATTTCGTCTTGAGGATTATCTTCAACTAGTAATATAGAGAGGGGACGGCTATGAGGAAACTGGATAGTATCCCCTTCCTCAGGAAAGCGAGACTTAGTAGCGTTGGCACTATTATCAAGATAGCCTTCAAAAAAATAATTAGGGTTTACACCGATCACTTTAGCAATTTCATATAACACACCCGCCGATATACGTGTCTCACCACTCTCATATTTTTGTATGAGCTGGTGAGACACATTTATCTTTTTGGCAAGTACGGCCTGACTTAATGCGATTTTCTTTCTACATTTTCTAAGCCTGTTGCCAATATACTCATCAATAGAACCGCTTGAGGTCATATTTCCCAAATGGAGGTTAGTTTAGTTTATATCCAATTTCACCATGCTGGCTGGCATCCAACCCTTCAAGTTCTTCGGCATTGCTAACACGCATCGGCATAACCATACGTACTAATTTCAGAATGATAAAGGTTACAACACCAGAATAAGCAGCAACAGCGATTATAGATAAGAACTGGTTCCATAACAAGGTAGGATTACCATAAAACAACCCATCAATACCGGCAGAGTTTACTGAGGTTGTTGCAAACAGACCCGTTGCAATGGCCCCCCAAATGCCACCAATACCATGAATGCCGAATGCATCTAAAGAATCATCATAACCCAAGCGAGGCTTCAGCACCATGACCGCCCAGAAACAAACCAATCCGCCACCTATGCCGATAGCAATAGAAGCCATAGGGGTTACAAACCCGGCGGCTGGGGTTATAGCAACAAGCCCCGCTATCGATCCGCTGATAATACCAAGCGAAGTAGATTTCTTCTTTAGAATATACTCGATGATAAACCAGGAAACGGCACCAGCAGCAGCGGCAATATTAGTATTAGCAAACGCTAGCGAAGCTAATCCACCAGAAGCCAGGGCACTACCAGCATTAAACCCAAACCAGCCAAACCACAATAAGGCAGCCCCTAGAATGGTGAGTGGCAGGTTATGAGGACGTGGGCCTTCGCCATGAGTAACAACATTCCTGCGCCCCAGGCATAATGCTGCTACCAACCCGGCTATACCAGAATTAATATGCACAACGGCACCACCAGCAAAATCCAGTGTTTTCAGCTTCTCAGCAATCCAACCACCACCCCAAATCCAATGGGCAACCGGAGAATATACCAGAATAACCCACAAGGTGGAGAACACTATCACTGGCCCAAGCCGTACACGCTCTGCAAAAGCACCAGTGATAATGGCGGCTGTAATAACTGCAAACATTCCCTGAAACAGCATGAACAGCAGATGGGGAATGGTATCGGTTGCATTACGTGCTTCTTGCCCCACATGTGCAAGTGCAAAGAAGTCAAATCCGCCTACAATGCCACCATAGCTAGTGCCAAAAGCAAGCGTATACCCAATAATCGCCCATACCAGTGTTATCACACACAACTTCATGTAGCTATGCATGATAGTTGCTACTACGTTAGTGCTATGC
Organism: uncultured Rickettsiales bacterium; assembly: GCA_964643145.1. Lineage (GTDB taxonomy): Bacteria > Pseudomonadota > Alphaproteobacteria > Rickettsiales > Arcanibacteraceae > CAZXPG01. Next base: position 9,423 of record CAZXPG010000015.1, on the reverse strand, counting down.
ACCATACCGCTATAGAAAAATGCCAATCCCGGTGTCATTAACATCACTAATGCCGTAGATACAAGCATCCATGAGGTATCACCAGCACTGATTACCCCTGTTGTTGCCGTTGCCCAGGCAGAATGTGCCGCCAAACAAGACGCCAATGCAACCAATAAAACCTTTACTTTAGACATCTATTTTTTCTCCGTTATAGTTTTCCACCCTTGCTTTCAAGCAATTCGATAACTTCTTTATGCTTGTGCTTTTTAGCGTCTACCAGGGGGGTGTTGCCCCATCGGTCTTTAGGATTAACATTTACTCCCTTCGCAAGCAAGAAGCGAACTGCTTTGATCTTGCCTTCTGCAGCCGCAAGGTGCAATGCTGTACGCCCATCGTAATCTCCCTGCTCCAGATCAACTCCAACGGCAATCAGGCGTTTGATCTCATCCACATCCCCCTGGCTTGCTGCCCATACTAAGGAGAATGTACGATTAATGGCATTTTCATTCTTACCAAGCCGAGGATCAACTTTTGCTGTCTGTCCCACAAGACTATCATAATTATGGAAATTAAAAGTATGCACTAATTCTTTGCAGAAATCTACCCCCCGCACGCTATTGCCCATTTCATCCAGACGCGGTGACCACACGGCAATACCCATCACATTGGGAATTACAATCATTAATGCACCAGACACACCGGATTTAGCAGGAATCCCTACCGTAAAAGCAAATTCCCCAGAGAAATCATACATACCACAGGAATACATTAACGACAGGCAATTTTTGATAGTATCACTTGAGAAAATTTTCTGCTCTGTTACCGGACATTGTCCCGCATTAGCAAAGCTCGCCGCAATCATTGCCATGCTGTCTGCGGTGACTTCTACAGAACAGCATTGGAAATAGAGATCAAGAGTAGCATTAATATCAGTATTTTCGGGGAATGCCCCTACTTCACGCATAAAATGTGCCAAAGCGAAATTACGGTCAGCTGTTGCCTTTTCTGAATGATAAACCGAATTATTAAAGCCAGGCCGTACATTGCCCGACAATTTTTCCCAGGTGCTGATAATATAATCAAACCGATCCGCCAGACTTTCTTGTGCCTTGATGAGCGATACGGACATAATCGCTCCGGCATTAATCATCGGGTTATGTGGGCGGCTGCGACGATTTAAGGTAATTTCATTAAAACTACGCCCACTAGGTTCACGCCCCACATGTTCATGGACTTTCTCTTCCCCATTTAATTCAAGCGCGATACAATAATTAATCGGTTTACAGGTAGACTGTACGCAATAAGGCACCTTGCTATCACCAATAGAAAAACGCTGCCCATCAATCGTACATACCGATATAGCGTATTGTTCGGGATTTACGCGTGCAAGCTGGGGAATATAGCGAGCAACATCACCGGAAACATTAGCAATGGTTTTGGTATAAATGTCTTTTAACTGTGTCGAAAAAGTCTCAAAATCTGGGATGATCAGATTTCCTTTTATGATACGCTCTATCAACCCAATCTGGCTTTGTGTGATTCTGATAAAGTCATCGAAACTGATTTTATCCTCATGCCCATATGTCTCAAGACGTTCAAACAGATCTTTAACCCGTTGGTCATTTGCCATAATACCGCGCTTAGCAAAAATACGCGTTATCTGTTCTTTCACCAAATAACCACGTGATCCATCATCCAATGAGTTAAATAATGCTAGAAATATATTATCATCATTAGGCGTAATCGCCTGCACTTTCTCAGATATCATAGTATATACCATTGATGAGAGGAAAAAGAAAAGCTACCGCCCCCTAAAAAAAGAACGGTAGCTTTGCGATAGGGGTAAAGTTATGCGGCTTGTTTTTCAACAGCATCCGCAATAACAGTATCATCTATATCACAGATAGTAGCACAAATACGCGCTGCTACCAGATACGGATCGGCATTTGCGCCAGGGCGACGATCTTCAAAATAACCATAGCCTTTCAGCGCAACCGATTGCGGGATGCGGATAGAGGAGCCACGATCTGCAACACCATGACGGAAGGTGTTGATGTCACAGGTTTCATGATGCCCTGTCAAACGCTCATCGAGCTTGTCACCGTAGACAGCAATATGCTCTGCATGTTTTCTGGAAAGTCGTGTAACCGCATCTTCAACAGCATTACGGCCGGTTGCCGGGTCACGGGTTGCATCGGTAGATACATTCGTATGCATACCTGCGCCATTCCAATCACCTTTAATCGGTTTATTGCTAAAAGATACACGCACATCATAGTCTTCGGCTACTCTTTCCAGCAACCACCGTGACAACCATGTGTGGTCGGCAATAGTAAGCGCATCACCAGATTCATTCTCAATACCACGATAACCAATTTGGAATTCCCATTGTCCTGGCATGACCTCTGCGTTAATACCATAGAACATTATACCAGCACGGATGCAGGCTTCCGCATGCTGCTCAACTACAGGGCGACCAAAAATCTTCCCAGCACCGACACCGCAATAATAAGGGCCTTGTGGGGCAGGATAGCCATTATCAGGCCAGCCTAGTGGTGCGTTATTATTAAATAATGTATATTCCTGTTCAAAACCAAACCACGGATTTGCTTCAGCAGCACCAGCATCAAGCACAGCACGCAAACGAGCGCGGGAATTGGTAACATGCGGTGTGCCATCGGGGTTAAACACCTCGCACATGACTAACCAGCCATTTTCGCGTAGCGGATCTTTTACAACACATACTGGTGTTAACAAACAGTCGGAATCATCGCCTGTTGCTTGTCTGGTGGAAGAACCATCAAAACTCCATTCAGGGAAATCTGATGGTTGTGGATTGTTTCCAACATTGACAACACGCGCTTTCGAGCGCAATTCTCTTGTGGGAGTGGATCCGTCCGTCCAAATATATTCTGCCAAGGCAAGTGTACTGCTCATAATTGATAATATTCCTTTAATATAAGTAACAAATAAATATTTGCACTAGGGTAAAAAAAACCGCTTTTAATCTCCACTAGTAATTATTATATTTTTTCTATTTTAATTAGAACCAGTCCCTATGTTACACATTGACTATAAGCGCGCTACCTTTCCCAAAAAATCGTTCATAGCGGTAGTAATATTCACACTGATTTCATTTTTATGGCTAGGTGGAAATCTTATCCGCTTTGTCTATGTTATTGATAATATTATCAACCAAGATTTACGTATTACTAAACTTGCTGGCATTATTTTACAGGATGATGAAATTCTTACCATGTCGGCACGTATGGCTTCGGTTACCGGTGATATGCAGTGGAAGGAACGCTATACACGGTATGAGAAAGAGCTTGACGAGGCCATCAAAGAGGCTTCCGCCCTAAGCGAACAGGCGGGGTTTGGTGCGCCTGTACATGATACCGACCTTGCTAACCAAAAGCTTGTTGATATGGAAATGGCTGCATTTGCTGCTATTGAGGCCAGTGATTTAAAAACCTCCTATGCCATTCTGTTTTCCGATGAATATCATAGGCAGAAAGCAATATATAGTGCAGGAATTCATAAACTTACTAAGCATTTAGAAAATATTTCTTATATACAGATGAAGCGGGAGAAAGACGCTATTTTCTTTTCGCTTATTATATTAGCCTTTCTTTTGTTGATTACTATTGCGGGATGGGTGTCGTTTATACAGGCTATCCGTAGATGGCAGGCTTCTCTTGAAGAAGCGCATCAGAAGACCTATGAAGCCACGCTATCGCTTGAACAAAGCATGGAAAAGTTGCGTAGTGCCAATGCGGATCTGGAGCGGTTTAATTATGTGACGGCGCATGATTTAAAAGAACCGCTGCGCACAGCCTATGTTTTTTCGGAATTGCTTGAGGAGGAATGCACGCTCTCTTCAACGCAAACGGGTTATATCCAGCACATTAAAAATGCTATTATGCATATGCGTCATCTTATTGATGACTTGCTTAACTATGCCAAACATACTCACCGCATTGACAGCTATGAGGAAGTTGATTGCCAACAGATACTCGATCATATCACTAAGGACATCTTGGAAGACCCTATCCGTAATGCTAATGCTACACTATGCTATAGCTCCTTACCAATACTTCATACCAGAAAAGCGTCGCTCATCCAGGTTTTTCAGAACCTTGTGAGTAATGCTATTAAATATAAGAATCTGACACCACCACACATAGATATTACGGCAGAGGCCACGCAAGGAGCCTGGATATTCGCCGTTAAAGATAATGGTATTGGCATTGAAGAGGAATATCATCATAAAATATTTTCGCCTTTTGTTCGGCTGCACCCTCATCAAGACTATCCAGGAAATGGTATTGGGTTGGCAATTTGCAAAAAAGCCATAGATAATTTAGGCGGAAAAATCTGGGTAGAATCGACGGTGGGAAAAGGAAGTGTTTTTTATTTCACTATCCCAATAGAATAACCTTAGGGCAGTATCCGTATTGAACTATAGCGAAGTATAACCCCAGTTTTGGATAAGCAAAGCTTATAAAAAAACTGAGGTTAACTATCACCCCCACCTAACCTCCCCCCTCAAGGGAGAGGGCGCCTGTGGCACTTCTAATTTTTTTGTCCGGTAGTGTAATAAAATTTACACATTTTGCTGTTATACTATCCTTATGTCTGATGAGTATAAGGAGAAAGAAAATGCCAATATTACCTGAAGTGCAAGAGTTTTCCAACGTTAGAGAGTTAATAAAAGCCGCGAAGAGAGGCGCAACCAATGTTAAACTGAAGCTGCCACAAGAGAATACGCAACACACTCATGCATTAACACATGACATTCAGCTACTGGCACTATTTCTTACACAGAAAGACTGCGCCATCAGCAACCTGGATATTTCTGGCAATGCTATAGGCTCTGCTGGTGGAAGAGTGATCAGAGAAGCACTGGCTCATAACCACACGCTAGAGCATCTCAATATTTCCGATAACAAGCTTGGATCTCGGGAAGTAGGATTATTAGCAGGAAGCTTATCGCGAAACACACATCTTCGGCAACTGAATGTGGCCGCTAATATTGAGCCAAACGCTGCAGAAAAACCATTAGCTGAAGCGATGTTAGGAGAATTGGTAAAAAACAACACCCAATTACATACTCTTGATATATCTGGGAATAATTTTGACGATGGCCATATTTTTACAGCTGCAATGTCACAAAATAGCACTATTCATACATTGAATATTGCTGGTAACGATTTCACAGACACAAACATTTCCGCATGCACGCAAAAGGAGAAAACTAATAAAGAATTAGCACCATTGCGTATTATCACTAATGCCATTAGTGGAAAAAATATACAGGCTGAACCACGTATTTCCCTTATTAGTAGAGCGCAAAAACTGGTGTCGCGCGAAATATACAAAACCTTCCTGCAAACTCCTGACAGCGAAGGAAAAACACCATTACAGCACATAATAGCCTGTCATAGTGGTGACACCGCCGTGCAACTGATAAACGCGACCTTATCTACACTACCTGAATCGGAACAAATGGAACTACTCCAACACACTAACAGCAAGGGAGAAAACCTGTTACATGATGCGGCACGAAAGGGGGATAGTGTAATAGCCAAGTTTCTAATAGGCAAAAACGTTGATGCCAGTGCCCGTTCTGCCGAAACACAGCAAGGTACCAAATTTGTAAATTGGGTACGTGGCAAAGGTTCATCACCTGCCGATCTTGCTCGCGCACATAACAACTATAGCTTAGCTGAAATATTGCAGCGTGCTAAAAACCAACAACAATCTCAAGGAAGAGTGGAAAGGTAGTGCTGTGTTAACTTAACCCCAGTTTTCAATAAGCGTGGCTTATCGAAAACTGGGGTTACGTATATGCAAGCATACAGGGTATAAACTATAATTTTCTGATTGATCTTTAGTTAAAAAAGCGTTATACATTAATTAAACAATGTTCAATTAATGGGTTTGATATGAAAAATACCGTATCTTTGCTTAGAACCAGACGTTTTGCACCCTTGTTTATCACCCAGTTTCTGGGGGCATTTAATGATAATCTATTCCGCACGGCACTGGTGACACTGGTCACCTATCATATGGCAACGCTGGCGGAGGCGCAGAAATCGCTGCTGGTGACGCTTGCACTGGGCTTGTTTATCCTGCCGTTCTTTCTGTTTTCAGCAACAGCCGGGAAAATGGCGGATAAATGGAACAAGGCGCGGATTATTCAGATTATTAAAGCCTGTGAAATAGGGATTATTGCGCTGGCTGTCGTTGCGTTTATGCTGAAAAGCCCGCCATTTCTGCTTGGAGTGTTGTTTCTGATGGGGGTACATTCCGCTTTTTTTGGCCCAGTGAAATACAGTATTTTGCCCGAACATCTGAAGGAAGAGGAATTGATAGAGGGGAATGGGCTGATTGAAGCAGGAACCTTCCTTTCCATCCTGCTTGGCACGATTTTAGGTGGGGTATTGCTAGCGGAAGGGAAGCTGACTCTGCTGTTGCCTACATTATTGTTAATATCCGTCGGAGGGTTTGTTACCAGCCTATTCATCCCGGCAACACCGGCTCGTAACTCTGACTTAGCTATTACGCCGCATATTTTCAGAAGCACCTTAGAGGTGATGCGGGGGGCACGCGAGAATAAAAGGGTATTTTTAAGTATCCTGGGCATTTCCTGGTTCTGGCTGGTGGGCGGGGTGTTTTTATCACAGATGCCGCATTTCACCAAAGATGTGCTGTTTGCCTCACAATCGGTATTCATTGTGCTACTTACTATGTTCTCGCTTGGGATTGGCCTAGGTTCTATGCTGTGTAACTTGTTGCTTAAAGGAGAAATTTCCAGTAAATATGTGCCGGTGAGTGCGTTGCTTATGACCCTTTTTATCTGGGATATTGCCAGCCTCAGCAGCGGGATAGCACCAGGAGCGGAACTTAAAGGGTTAGTAGCGTTTTTTAGCCATCTGGAGGGGTGGCGAATTGCGGCAGATTTATTCCTCTTTTCCCTGTGTGGTGGGGTGTACGTGGTACCGCTCTATGCCTTGATGCAGGCCAGAAGCAGCACCGAGTACCGTTCACGGATTATTGCTGCCAATAATATTATGAATGCGCTGTTTATGGTGATAGCCAGTCTAATCAGTGCGCTATTGCTGCTGCTGCATGTAACGATACCCCAGCTTTTCATGCTGGTGGCTGTTATTAACGCTGGGGTGGCGCTTTATATCTGCAAGCTGCTGCCAGAAGCCTTAATCAAGCATCTGTTCCGCGCGTTGTTTTCGTTATGCTTCCGTGTCGAGGTGCGGGGGTTGGAACATTACGCTGCCTGCAAAGGGAACACATTAATTATAGCTAACCATACATCTTTCCTTGATGCGGCACTGCTGGCTTCTTTCCTGCCCGATAAGGTGGCCTTTGCCATTAACACCCATATCAGCCGTAACCCGCTATTCCGCCCGTTTCTTTCCCTGGTCGAGGCAATTCCGATTGACCCTACCAACCCTATGGCCACTAAAACGCTGATTGCTGAGGTGAGGGAAGGGAAGAAGCTGGTGATTTTCCCGGAAGGCAGAATCACCCTGACTGGTGCGCTGATGAAGATTTATCCGGGGCCTGCCATGATTGCCGATAAAACCGGGGCGGATATATTACCTATACGCATTGATGGGGCGGCGTTCTCGTTCTTTTCACGCTTGCATAACACCCATCGCTTGCGCTTATTTCCGAAAATTACTTTAACGATCATGCAGCCACGGCGTCTGGAAGTGGGGCCGGAGATAACCGGTAAGCACCGCCGTGAAGTGGCTGAGGAAAAGCTCTATAGTATTATGTCGGATATGATGTTTACCGGCAGCACCACCTGGCAAACCTTATTTGAAGCATTGCTTGAGGCGCGGGAGCTTTATGGGCATCATCACCTGGTGGTAAATGACATTACCCGTAAGCCAATGAGTTATAACAAATTGGTAAAGCGTGCTTTTATACTGGGCGATATTATCAGCAAACAAAGCATTCCGGGAGAAAAGTTAGGAGTCCTGCTGCCCAATATGATGGGAACGGCGGTGACATTCTTTGCCATGCAGGCGGTGGGGCGCGTGCCTGCTATGCTCAATTTTTCTGCTGGAAATAAAAATATCCTGCTTTCCTGCCAGGCAGCAGCCATTCACCATGTCTATACCTCTCGCCAGTTTATTGAGACGGCTAAGCTAGAAGAGGTAATAGCGGCACTCACGGCGAGTGGTATTACTATACGATACTTTGAGGATATTAAAAAACAGGTTAAGGTTGCGACACTTATCAAAAATGCACTTGGAAGCCTGTTCCCTGTGCATTACTACCGTTTTTTAAATCGGGATAATAGCACATTTCTTGATGCAAACCAGCCTGCTGTCATCCTGTTTACCTCTGGTTCGGAAGGGACACCTAAAGGGGTGGTGCTTTCCCATCATAATTTACAGGCCAACCGGCAACAACTCACCAGCCGTATTGATTTCAACCCAACGGATATTGTGTTTAACGCAATGCCGATGTTCCACTCCTTCGGGCTAATGGGGGGAACATTGTTGCCGATACTTTCAGGGGTGCAGACCTTCCTTTATCCTTCACCGCTCCATTACCGTATTGTGCCGGAACTGGCTTATGACAGTAACGCCACTATTCTGTTTGGTACTGATACCTTCCTGGCAGGCTATGGTAAATATGCGCATGCCTATGATTTCCACGCAATACGTTATGTGTTTGCTGGAGCAGAGAAGCTAAAAGAGAGCACGCGGCAGCTATGGGCAGAGAAGTTTGGCATTCGTATTTTTGAAGGCTATGGCGCAACGGAAACCTCGCCGGTGATTGCGGTAAACACAGCAATGCACTATAAGCCAGGCACGGTAGGGCAGTTGTTGCCTGCTGTAGAATATCAACTGGAAAAAGTGCCAGGTATTGAAGAGGGCGGCCGCTTATGGGTGCGGGGTCCCAATATCATGACCGGCTATTTGCTACAAGAGAAGCTAGGCGAACTTCTGCCGCCTAATAAAGGCTGGTATGATACGGGTGATATTGTCAGTGTTGATAAAGAAGGCTATATCCGTATCTGTGGCCGTGCCAAGCGTTTTGCTAAGATAGGTGGGGAAATGGTGTCACTCACCGCCGTAGAGGGCTGGATTTCTGCCCTTTGGCCGGATGCTATTCATGCCGTGCTGGCAGTGGAAGATGTAAAAAAAGGCGAGCAGCTTGTGCTTATAACCAATAAGCCAGATGCCAGCCGTGAAGCCTTGATTCGCTATGCTAAAGCGCATGGTGTGAATGAACTCAGCATCCCACGGCAATTGCAGATATGGGAGAAGATACCATTGCTTGCCACGGGGAAGGTAGATTATGTAGCGGTGAAGGAGCGGCTATAAGAAGCTGTTCTCTAACAAATGTTAACCTCAGTTTTGGATAAGCTTTGCTTATCCAAAACTGGCATGATATTGAAAA
>CAZXPG010000014.1:0-31995 GCA_964643145.1 uncultured Rickettsiales bacterium | reverse complement strand
CTGTCTAATTGTCCATCCTTTCTTCTTGCCTTATCCAAAACTGAGGTTAATTATTACTCCTGATTTACTATTAGATTGGAGATTTATGTGCCTGTGTAAGCCCCCCCCCCTTTTATTTGTACCTCCACAAAAAGCAATGGAATTACAGAAGGATTCCATCGTAAAATGAAGCTCATACAACGACGTGCGTATGGCTTTAAGAATTTTGAAAATTATCGATTGCGCGTCAGAATTTTATGTGGATGATTAGAGAGATCAACTGCCCCCGCTTTTGGCGGAGACCCGGTTTTCCGGAGGTTCTGATATGTAGTTTTGGCTGGGAGACTAGGATTCGAACCTAGGTTGACGGAGTCAGAGTCCGTAGTCCTACCGCTAGACGATCTCCCATTATAGAAGGGAATACGGTACTGAAATGAGGAAGGAAATGGAGCGGGTGAAGAGATTCGAACTCTCGACTTCGACCTTGGCAAGGTAGCGCTCTACCCCTGAGCTACACCCGCATCCGTGAAAGAGGTTGGCATTATAGCAAACGACTTTTAAGCATGCAAGCAAAAAATGCGTTATTCTCCAAGATTCTTCATCATCTTGTTCCAGAAACTTTCCCGTTCATCATTATTATGGGTTTCGGGCATGTCTGGCGCGGTCTCCAGCGACTCGACAGGCTTACCTATAGTGGCCTGCGCCATAAAGTCCTTCCATATTCTGGCGGGAAGCAAGCCACCGGTCACATGTTTCATCGGGCTGTTATTATCATTCCCTATCCATACCCCTGCCACCAACTCTCGCGTAAACCCAATAAACCAGGCATCCCGAAAATCAGAGGTGGTACCGGTTTTACCCGCCGCTGGCCTATCAAGACGGGCTGCTTTCCCTGTGCCATAATCAATCACCCCACGCAGCGCATCCGTCATATAACGCACGGCATTCGGGCTTGCCACTTGCGTCATGGCGGAACCTTCCCGTTTATAAAGTAGCTTGCCTTTACGGGTAGCCACGGAAAGAATCCCATAAGGCCACACCGCCCTACCCTGGTTGGCGATTGTGGCATAGCTGGCCGTTAGTTCCAGCAGGTTTACCTCGGCACTGCCCAGTGCAATACTCGGATGGGAGGGAAGCGACGACACTATGCCCAACTTATGCGCCGTACGAATCACATTAGCACGCCCCACCTGCTCAGAAAGCCGGACAGCAATCGTATTCACCGATTTTGCGAAGGCGGTGCGTAAGCTCATACTGCCGGAAAAACCCCCTTCATAGTTCTTTGGCTGCCAATTACGAATGGTAATAGGTGCATCCGTCATCATCTGCTCCGGCCTATAGCCCTGCTCAAAAGCGGCAAGATACACAAATAGCTTAAATGCTGAACCAGGCTGCCTGCGCGCTTTTACGGCTCGGTTAAACGGGCTTTTCTCATAGCCACGCCCACCTATCATAGCACGCACCTCCCCTTGTGGCGACAACACCACCATCGCTCCTTGCGAGGCTTTCAGTTTCACACTATTTTCTACCATCACGCTTTCCATCGCGTCTTCCGCCATTTTCTGCAACTCAGGATGGAAAGTGGTTTTAATTACCAAATCATCTTCGGTATTGCTGATAAAATCTGGCAATTGCTCCATCACCCAATCGGCGAAATAGGGGTTCTTGAGTGAACCCATTGCCGATGTTTCCAGTACAATAGGCATAATCCGTGCCGCTGCCAATGTCTCCTTGCTAATGAAACCGGCATCTTCCATATTCACCAATATCTGATAGGCACGCTTGCCCGATAATTCGCTGTTATTGGTGGGGGCATAGCGTGACGGGGCTTTCAGCAAACCGGCAATCATGGCTGCTTCTGGCAGGGTAATTTGCTGTAGTGGCTTGCCTAAATAATATTTAGCCGCCGCCGATACACCATAAAGGCCCGCCCCCATATAGACACGGTTTAAATAAAGCGTGAGTATCTGCTCTTTGCTAAAATTATGCTCCAGATACAGTGCCAGCATCATCTCCTGCACTTTACGCTTTAACGTGCGGTCAGGGCTTAAGAATACAATCTTGGCCAATTGCTGCGTCAGTGTGCTGCCCCCCTGCACCACATAACCTGCATGGTAATTCACATAGGCCGCCCGGATTAACCCCCAAATATCAATGCCACAATGATCAAAAAACCGGCGGTCTTCGGTTGCCACCACCGCATTAACCAAGTTGGTGGGAATATCCTGGTAACGCACATAATCGCCATAAATATTGCCGTAATTGGCGAGCACCTCACCATCTGCGGCAAGAATCGTCACCTGTCGCACCTTCTTTGCCACCTTCAACATACCGATATCGGGCAAATCGTGGGCGTAGTAAAGCAATATGGCCGAAAGCCCCATCACCGCCCATACTCCCATAATCACACACCATTTCAGCAAAAAAAGCAGTATGGTGTTACGTAACTTGGGCCCTTTAGGAGATGGGGCTTTTGTTGGTCGCGCTTTTGTGCTACTATTGGTTTTTGGCTTTTTCACCTTGCCCGTGGTAGGCGTTCCGGGAACCAGCCGGTTATGGTTATGCGCGCTGAGTGAAGGGGGAGTGGTCATAAGGCCAGGCATTAATACTTAACCTCAGTTCTAGATAAGCGTTGCTTATCCAACACTAAAGGTTACTTACACGAGGAATTTCCATCATGGATGAAACACTATTTACGCTTACCGCCACCCAGGAACTTAGCCTTCTGACCGAAGCACTCGAATCAGCGGATAGCGAAGGGGTGCTTGATGTTGAATGCCTGGATGGCGTCTTGAGCATCACCTTAGAGGATGGCAGAGAATATGTCATCAATAAACACACACCCAGCCGCAAAATATGGGCATCTTCACCACTCAGCGGTGCTAGCTATTATATATATGACGAAGCAACAACCACATGGCACGATACGCATGCAGCAGAAAAAAGCCTACGCGATATGGTTGCTGACGAAATAGCCACCTTAACCGGCATTACAATACGGTTCGCTTAATCGAGCATTTCCTCATGCCGCCAGGAACGGTAATTCACCGCAGGAGAAAAATAATTACCTTGTAAATAATCGACTTTCAATTCCATCAGTAATTTGGCAATCTCGCCGGTTTCTACAAACTCCGCTACAGTTTTCAGACCAAAGCTTTTGCTGATATCCAGCAGGGTTTTCACAAACAGGCGGTTATTATTGTTGTCGACAATATCACGGATAAACGAACCATCAATTTTAATAATATCCACAGGAATATCTTTCAACTGGCGGAAGGAGGTATGACCCGCACCAAAATCATCGAGTGCCACCTGGCAGCCCATATCTTGCAGCGTCATTACAAAACGGGCTGCCTGTTGAATATCGTTCTGCACCGCCGTTTCGGTAATTTCTACAATAGCACGCGAGGCCACGGTTGGATCTTTAAACAATATTTTGGCTCTCTTCATCCAGTTAGGATTGTCGATACCAATGCCCGATATGTTAAAACCCAAATGAATCCCAGGGCTTTCAGTGAGTTCTTGACAAACCAACTCTAACACCAGCTCATCAATCTCATCAATAAAACCCATCTCCTCGACAACAGGAATAAACGGCCCAACGGAAATAAGCTTGCCTTCAGCAGAGACAATACGCAATAACGATTCATGATGGGATACCGCCCCGGTTCTGCTATCAATAATCGGCTGGAACGCTAAGCGCAGCTTCCGCTTCAGCAACGCATTTTCCATACAGTTTGCCAGCAAAAGCCGGTTCTTCAAGAATTGTGTCTGGCGGCGTGTATCGCTATACGGGGAATAATAACGGTTATATTGCTGCTCGGCATCTTTCAACGCAATATAGGCTTTATCAAGCGCATCCGCTGCATCCTGTATATCATCAGCAAAGGAAACACTGCCTAAGAATGGGGCAATATAGAGCGGCGACTCCCCCAGTTCACAACTGGCAGCACGGATATAGCGATGAATTGTTTGCGCATACTCACACATTTGCGTGTCGGAACAATCAACTATAATCATTGCCAGATGATTACGCTGCGTACGACAAAGCACGCCGCCAGTGCCAATGATATGCTGGAGGCCACTTATAATATGCTGCATCATGCTTTCAACGAACAGCTTGCCATTCACCTGCATAATAACAGCAAAATTGCTGATATCAACCAACAACACGCCACCTAGCACCTCAGCTTCCTTGCTGGCCTCTAGTTTTTGTTGTAGCACTGTATGAAATTCTGTTATCCCTGTAGGTATACCGCTATAGCCTGACGTGATAGCATTTTCCTTTTCCTGATCGGCACGTTCTTGCATTCTATAAAACTACTAACGTTATATTAACCTATTATACAGCAGCATAATATCGTTCATCATACTTGTTTTTGCTGTAAACTTCCACCACTATCTTATCTATCGCACTGAGATACCACCTAAAAAAAAGCACCACAGTGCTAATGCGCTATGGTGCTTTTCCCTGCAAGATGCAAAATGCGGTTTACGTATAGTATTTCCGTTTTTCCACCTTCGCTTCTGGCTCTCTATCACGTTCTTTTTCGCGTGGTTTAGATTCCGCCCCATCACGCTGCCTGCTTTTTGCAGGTTTAGCACTCGCCTCAGAAGCAGGGCGCGCCTCAAGCTGGGAAGCGATATCTTCACCGGTTTCCTGGTTTACCACGCGCATACTCAGCTTGATCTTACCACGGTTATCAACACCAAGCACCTTCACTTTCACTTCCTGGCCTTCCTGAACCACATCACCCACCTGCGCTACGCGGCCTTCTGCCAGTTCGCTGATATGCACAAGTCCGTCACGCGTGCCAAGGAAATTGACAAACGCACCAAACTCGACAATCTTCACCACTTTTCCTGTGTAAATCTGATTGATTTCCGGCTCAGAAACAATGTTCTTGATCATCTGCACAGCCACTTCACCCGCCTTCGCACCTACAGCAGAAACACGGACAGTACCATCATCATCAATATCAACCTTTGCACCGCTCACTTCACAGATTTCGCGGATCACTTTTCCCCCCGAGCCAATCACCTCACGGATTTTATCTTTAGGAATAGCAAAGCTCGTAATGGTTGGGGCATTTTCATTGACACCAGTACGAGACTCTGTCAAGGCTTCCGCCATTTTACCCAATATATATACGCGGCCTTCTTTGGCTTGGTCTAAAGCAATCTGCATAATTTCTGGCGTAATCCCACGGATTTTAATATCCATTTGCAGTGCTGTTACACCTTCTGCGGTTCCTGCCACTTTGAAATCCATATCGCCTAAATGGTCTTCATCGCCCAAGATATCGGACAGCACCACAAAGGCATCCGCTTCTTTAATCAGCCCCATCGCAATACCGGCAATAGGACTCTTGAGTGGAACCCCCGCATCCATCAGTGCCAGTGATGAGCCACACACCGTGGCCATTGAGGATGAACCATTAGATTCGGTAATTTCAGACACAATCCTAAGCGTGTAAGGAAATTCTGCTTTAGACGGCAGGAGCGGCCTCACCGCACGCCATGCCAGCTTGCCATGGCCAATCTCACGCCGTCCAGCAGCCCTGAGCGGTGTCGCTTCCCCCACAGAATATGGCGGGAAGTTATAATGCAGCATAAAGCTTTCGCGCTGATCGCCTTCTAGCGAATCAATAATCTGTTCATCCTGGGTTGTACCAAGCGTGGTTACCACCAAGGCCTGGGTTTCACCGCGGGTGAATAAGGCAGAACCATGAGTGCGCGGCAACACGCCCACTTCCGCAATAATCGGACGGATAGTAC
Source organism: uncultured Rickettsiales bacterium (assembly GCA_964643145.1). GTDB lineage: Bacteria > Pseudomonadota > Alphaproteobacteria > Rickettsiales > Arcanibacteraceae > CAZXPG01. The sequence goes on along the minus strand of CAZXPG010000014.1, from coordinate 26,238 downwards.
GGTTGTCACGGCCATCAATACGTGCCCCTGTTTCCACAATATTGCGGCGAACAATGTGTTTCTCCAAGTCTTTCAACAGGGAATACACAGCCACCAGATTAACTTCACCCTCTGCTTCAAGCTGTGCCACCGTTTGCGCCTTCACGGCGGCCACCGTTTCATAACGCACCTGTTTCAACTGGTGCGTATAGGCTTCACGCAACCCTGCTTCAGCGAGTACACGGATACGCGCTTCCAGCACACTGTTATCCACCTTTGCCAATGGCCAGGTTTCCTTGCCCGCCTCGTCAGCAAATTCCTGAATCAGCCGGATTACCGCCTGCATTTGCTCGTGGCCATACATCACGGCACCCAGCATGGTTTCTTCGCTAAGTTCCTGCGCAGAAGATTCTACCATCAGCACCGAATCAGCCGTACCTGCCACCACCAGATCCAGGGCACTTTTGCCAAGCTGTTCACCGGAAGGGTTCAAGACATACTGGCCATCAATCATGCCTACACGCGCACCAGCTAAGGGGCCATTGAACGGAATACCAGAAATAGCAAGGGCCGCAACCGCACCAATAATAGATACAATATCTGGGTCATTCACCAGATCATGCGACAACACCGTGCAAATAATCTGGGTTTCATTATAATAATTGTCTGGGAATAACGGACGGATCGGACGGTCAATGAGGCGAGAAGTTAAGACTTCTTTCTCAGACGGGCGACCTTCACGCTTGAAAAAACCGCCTGGGATTTTACCAGCAGCAAAAGCCTTTTCCTGATAATGCACCGTCAGCGGCAGAAAATCAACACCAGGCTTCGCCTGCTTCTGCCCGACCACCGTACATAACACTACCGTATCACCATAACTGGCCATCACTGCGCCATCAGACTGACGGGCAACCTTACCCGTTTCAAGAACTAGCTTACGGCCATCCCAATCCAGTTCTTTCCTAACGATATTAAACATTAAACTCTCTATTTTCTTAGATATTAGATAGTAGATGGCAGGTTCCAGATAATTCAAGAAGCCACCATCTAAAAATTACTTACGGAGGCCAAGCCGTTTAATCAAGGCATCATAGCGTGCCACATCTTTATTTTTCAGGTAATTGAGCAAGCGTCTGCGACGGCCCACCAGCACCAACAGGCCACGGCGTGAATGGTGGTCTTTGGCATTGGTTTTAAAATGCTCTGTCAAATTCACAATCCGTTCTGTCAGAATAGCGCACTGCACCTCTGGGGAACCGGTATCGCCTTCTACACGGCCAAAATCTTTGATAACTTCCTGTTTGCGTACTGTAGTAATCGACATCATTTCCTCCTATTATATTAATGATTAAAAACACGCACCGGTTTTAGCACTCCATTCTCTGTTTTAGCCAGCGCCACCAGCCTATCGCTGGTTACAATACGCACGATATCACAACCAACCTCCCCTATATTGACTTCTTGTAGGGAAAGACGCTGGCCATTTCGCAGGCGCTCAGCAAGCACATCGGATACGGAACAGGCCGGGATGTCGTCCAGCACTGCACCTACCGGTAAAATATAGCGGTTTGGTAGTTGATTATGCACTATCTCTTCAAGATTAGCTAGCAAAATTGCACGTGATACTGAAAATTCTCCCACACGCACACGCCGCAGCATCGACACATAACCACATGCCCCAAGTGCGGTCGCCACATCGCGTGCTAATGAGCGGATATAGGTTCCTTTTCCACATAACACGAAAAATGTTGCAGTGCGCTCTTCTGGCGAATAGTGCTGTAGTTCAAAGCGAGAAACCTCCACTTTACGCGACAAAAGCTCATGCTGGCTGCCTGCACGGGCCAAGGCATAAGACCGTTTTCCTGCCACTTTAATGGCTGAATAGCGCGGCGGCACCTGGTTAATTACCCCGATAAAGCCAGGAAGAACGTCACGTATCGCTGTTTCTGAGGGCATGATATCACTGGTAGCAACCACCATCCCTTCCCTATCCTCGGTATCGCGTGTTTCACCAAATTGCAAGGTAAAACAATATTCCTTACTATGCTGTTGGGCATAGGCGACGGTCTTGGTCGCCTCCCCAATAGCAATAGGCAACACACCAGAAGCAAACGGATCAAGCGTGCCAGCATGCCCCACTTTCCTGGTGTTAAGCAGCTTGCGGACAATAGCAACAACACGTGTCGAATTAACACCTTCGGGCTTATCAATCACCAGCCACCCTGAAAGCCCTGCTTGCATCAATCGTGGCTCTCTTCGGGTTTAACGCTACGTAACAATTCCTCCATGTGGCTGCCTCGCTCAAAGGATTCATCCAGACGAAAGAATAACTCCGGGGCAAAGCGCAGTTTCACGCGTTTGGCCACCATAGTTCGGATGCCAGGAGCCACCCGCATCAGGCTTTTAATAAAACCCCGCTTATCAGCCACCCCACCAAGCGGCATGACAAATACAGTAGCACTACGTAAATCTGGCGTTACCCGCACCTCTGATACGGTAATCGGCTGAGTGAACGCGCCTTCATGGAATTTCCCTTCCAGAAATAATTCTGCCAGCGCATGACGCAATAACTCCCCCACCTGCAACTGCCGTTGTGTTGGGCCTTTTCCTGTGTAGTTTTTTTTCATGGCGAATATAGAGTCTAGACCCCCCTCTACAATACCTGTTTCTCTTCAATAATATCAAATGCTTCCACAAGATCACCCTCGCGGATGTCTTCATAGTTCTCAAAGGCGATACCACATTCATAGCCTTCGCGCACTTCTTTCACATCTTCCTTGAAGCGGCGCAGGGTTTTCAATTTTCCTTCATGAATCACGATATTATCACGCAGCAACCGCACTTTGGCACCGCGTTTAACAATACCATCCAGCACCATACATCCGGCAACCTTACCATATTTAGACATGATAAATATCTGGCGGATTTGCGCACTACCCAAATATTCTTCACGAAGCACCGGCGAGAGCATACCACTCAGTGCCGCTTTGACATCATTTACCAAATCGTAAATCACCGAATAATACCGCAGATCAACCCCTTCCCTGGAAGCCATTTCCCGCGCCTGCGGGTTGGCACGCACATTAAAGCCCAGGATAATTGCACCAGAAGCCTGGGCAAGTGCCACATCAGATTCGGTAATGCCGCCAGCAGCTGAATGCAGGATACGAATTTTCACCTCATCGGCAGGTAATTTACTCAAGCTGCCAGTAATAGCTTCCACGGAACCATGCACATCCGCCTTGACAATAATCGGCAACTGCTTGGTTTTCGCGCTCCCTGCCGCTTTGGAGAATAATTCCTCCAGGCTGCCACGATGTGTTGCCGCCGTGCGCAGATTACGCATCCGTTTCATACGGAATTCTGCAATTTCCCTCGCCTGGCGTTCACTATCCACAACGGCAAACTGATCACCTGCCTGTGGCACTTCTGTTAGCCCCAGAATCTCTACCGGCATTGAAGGCAGTGCTTTATCAAGCTGTTGGCCTTTATCATCAATAATCGCACGCACCTTGCCCGATGTTGTACCCGCCACCACAATATCACCCACAGCAAGCGTCCCTTTCTGCACCAATACGGTGACGACTACACCACGGCCCTTATCAATCTTGGCTTCCACCACCGCCCCTGTTGCAGAACGGGTGGGGTTCGCCTTCAGTTCCAACACTTCCGCCTGCAAGAGAATCGCCTCTTCCAGCTTATCGAGGTTCAAACGCTTCTTGGCAGAGACTTCCACCACCATCGTATCGCCCCCCAACTCTTCCGGCACCAGGCCATTTTCAAGCAGTTCATTACGTACACGATCGGGGTTGGCATCGGGCTTATCAATTTTATTGATCGCCACAATAATCGGCACTTCCGCCGCTTTGGCATGGTTGATTGCCTCGACAGTCTGCGCCATAATACCATCATCAGCGGCCACCACCAGCACCACAATATCGGTTACTTTTGCCCCGCGTGAACGCATCGCCGTAAAGGCTTCATGGCCTGGGGTATCCAGGAAAGTAATATGCTGGCCATTCTCTAACTGCACTTGATAAGCACCAATATGCTGGGTAATGCCACCAGCCTCCCCAGTGACGACATCGGTAGAATGAAGCGCATCCAGAAGCGAGGTTTTCCCATGGTCAACATGCCCCATAATGGTAACAACCGGCGCACGTTTAACCAGGGATGCTTCTGGCTCTTCTTGGTCTTCCAACAAGATATTCTCTACATCCGCCTCGGTAACACGCTTTACCTTATGGCCAAAAGAGTGAATGATTAACTCGGCAGTATCGGCATCAATCGTCTGATTGGCCGTTACAATCATCCCCATTTTCATCAGCTCACGCACCACATCCGTGGCACGTTCTGCCATACGCACCGCCAGTTCCTGCACGGTAATCGTTTCAGGCAAGGTAACTTCACGCGAGAATTTTTCAATAGCACGTGGGGCTGATTCCAAGCGTCTGGCTTTCTCACGGGCACGCTTGAGAGATGCTAGGCTACGCATACGGCCAGCGCCTTCATCTTCACCTCCGGCTGCCAGTAGCTTTATATTCGGGCGTTTGCTCTCATCATAGCGATTTTTACCTGGGCTATGACGCACTTCGGTTTTGCCTGGTTTGCGGTTTTTTTCATCATCCGTGGCTTGCGCGGCACGTGGCGCACTGGCCTTAACCGGTTTGGCAGGAACTGCTTTCTTCGCTTTTACAGTTTCTTCTGCTACGACCTCTGGCGCCTTCACCTTCGGCTTTCTTGGTGTGGCAGGTTCAACAATAATATGCGATGTAAGCGAGGCTAACGAAAGTGACAATGTAGGGGCAGAAGGCACTTGCTCTTCTGGCGCAGCGGGAATAACCACCTCTTCCTGTACAGGCTCTTCTTTTACTTCGTCCGGTTCTACGTCTAGGGTTTCAATGGGTTCTTCCACAACAGGTGGCACTATAGGTGTTTCCACCACTTCTACCGGAGCCAATGGAGGTAGTTCTGCCTGAGGCACTTCTACAGGGGCTTCCTCTTCCTGCGGCACATCCTGCGGCTGCTCTTCTTCACTGGCAGCCACTTCTTTGGCATGTTGGAATGCACGCAGACGCGCTGTCCGCTCCCCTTCTGTCAGGGTGCGACCACCAAATAACGCGGCCGCTTCCTCAGCGGCGGTAGCTTTATCGGATGTTCCCACTGTTGATTTCACTTCAATCATTTTACCCCCCACCCCTTGCGAGAATGTGCGGGTTTTCTTTACTTCAACGGTAACCGCCCGTGAACTCTTAGAACGACCATGCGGCAGGCTTTGACGTATTTGCCCCACCTCTACCGTTTTAGTCAACTGCAACTTGGCAGGCCCCAGTGTCAGGGTTGGTTTGTCGTTGCCGTGGTCTGATGTATTACTCATGTGGTTTTTTACCTAACTCATATTATGATGGATGTAAGCACTATAGCGGTCTATAAGGCTCTTACATTGTGTTGCAATGGCACTTTGCCGCAACGCGACATGCACTACATTCTCACACCCTAGTGTTGATGAAAGTTCATCATTGCTGAATAACGTTACGACGGGAACACCGCCACTCTCCTGTTTTTTTTCCTGTGCGGCGTAAGCACTATCATATGCCCGCAGAATGAGCACCGCCTTCCTCTCTGCTTGCAGTGCCTGAAGTTTTGCATAGCCCGATACTAACATCCCACTCTTTTTTGCCATGGAAAGCATATTAAGGCAATGGGTCTTTAGTAGTATAGCCACCTGTTCTTCAAGCAATGACGGGATGACCACCACCGCCTTCACCGCTTTATTAAACAACTTCTTTTCAGCCGCCTGCTTTACCATACGCTGGTTGCAGCGCACCCACACGCCTTTTCCAGGCAACTTACCTACAATATCCGGCGTTAGGGTTTTATTGGGCGCAACGACAAAACGCAGCAACATTGCTTTAGGCAGGTTTTCGCCTGTTACGATACAACGTCGTATAGCGTCAGATCCTTCCGCTCCCCCATCATTCAGCAACACACGCAATCGACTATCTCGCCCCCTTACACATTAGTACGCGTACGCGCTTCCATAATGAGGGCATCAATCTGCTCTCCCGTTAGGCCGCTATCTGGGATAAGCTCAATAAATTCATCATGGGATAAATCAGCTAAATCTTCCAATGACTTAATACCTTTATTGCCAAAAGCAACCAGCACTGCTTCTGGCACCATGGCCAGTTTGGCCAGATCTTCCATGACACCCAGTGCCTGCCATTCTGCTGTCAAGGCACTATCACGCTGCTCAATATAGGAAACCGCACGGTTATGCAACTCAGCAGCAACTGCTTCATCAAAGCCTTCAATAGAGGCCAGTTCTTCCAGCGGCACATAGGCCACCTCTTCCACCGCAGCGAAGCCTTCCGTCACCAGAAGCTGGGCAATGACTTCTTCCACATTCAGCGCATCCACAAAGAGCTGTGTCAAACTGTTAAATTCTTCCAGACGGCGTTTAGATTCATCATCTTCGGTCATCACATCAATGTTCCAACCGGTAAGCTGGGAGGCAAGCCGTACATTCTGCCCACGCCGCCCAATGGCCAGGCTTAACTGGTCTTCTGGCACAATCACTTCAATGCGCTTTTTCTCTTCATCCAAGACCACTTTGGTAACTTCAGCTGGAGCCAAGGCATTCACCACAAAGGTCGCCGGATCAGAAGACCAGTTGATAATGTCAATCTTTTCGCCTTGCAGCTCGGTGGTCACGGCCTGCACCCTGGCACCACGAATCCCCACACATGACCCCACTGGATCAATGCTTTGGTCATGGGAAAGCACTGCCATTTTAGCACGGGAACCAGGCTCTCTGGCCACCGCCTTAATTTCAATAACCCCATCATACACTTCTGGCACTTCCTGGGCAAAGAGTTTCGCCATAAAGGCATTATGGGTGCGAGAAAGGAAAATCTGCGGCCCTTTATTTTCACGGCGCACATCTTCCACATAGGCACGAATACGATCGTTCTGGCGCAACACTTCCCCACGGATAAGGGCATCACGCTTTAACACCGCTTCGGCACGGCCTAAATCAACCGTGACATTGCCATATTCAATGCGTTTGATAATACCATTCACAATATCACCCATACGGTCTTTGAAATCTTCATATTGGCGCTCACGCTCAGCATCACGCACTTTCTGCACAATCACCTGCTTGGCAGTTTGCGCAGCCACACGCCCCAAATCAATGGGCGGCAACGGGTCAGAAATAACATCACCTATTTTCACATCAGGATGAGAACAGAGTGCATCCTGCAAGCCAATGGTTGCCACCACTTCAGCACCGGGCTCTTCTTCCGGTTTTGGCGCATTCAGGTCAACCACCAGCAATTCACGAAACAGGCGTATCTCCCCAGATTTACGGTCAATTTCCGCACGGATGGTATGCTCATGCCCATATTTGCGCCTGCCTGCCACCTGGATAGCTTGTTCCATCGCCTCAATCACAGAGTCACGCATGATACCTTTTTCACGGGCGACTGCATCAGCAATCTGTAAAATTTCCGTATTGCCGAAACCGAAATTTGCATTTGTAGTAGCAGAATGTGCCATTATATCGTTACCTAATTCGTTTTTTTGTTAGCCGCTTGGGCCATTAATTCATCATTCATCACCAATTTGGCGTTATGTATATTGTCAAAACCTATACCAACAGGGATATCTTCTCCGGCAAGCTGCAATTGCACGATATCCCCATCTATTCCCACCAGCCTACCAGTGAAACGCTTTCTGCCATTCACAGGATGCAAGGTAGCAATTTTAGCCTCAAGCCCCGCAAAGCGGGCAAAATCCTTGAGCCGCACCAATGGGCGGTCAATGCCAGGAGAACTGACTTCCAGATTATATTCACCCTCTATCGGATCATTCACATCAATAATAGCGGAAATAAGACGGCTCGCCTTTTCACAATCACGGATAGTGATATCTTTTTCGTCTAAGCGGTCAATCATAATTTGCAGCGTCCGGCCTTTGCCGTCTCGCAACAACACACGCACCAGCTCATATCCTGCCACATGCAGGGAGTCGCTAATAAGTGTGGTAATTTTTTCTTCGAGTTGCACGTGAGTGGTTCCATTAAAAAAAGATAAGCCTAATAAAAAAGGCGGGTAAAACCCACCTCCAGCCCCCACCATAGTAATTATAAGTGAATATAGCTAAACTATATACAAAACTCAAGTGCTTTATTATGATTTATTAGACTTCTGTCAAAACTATTTCCCTCTTAACCCCATCGCGTAGCGGATAAAGAAACGCTGGAGGGGGGCGATATGGTCAACCGCACCAATCCCTAACCGGCGCGCATGTTTTATAGAGGAGAAATTAGTGGAAAACAGGCGGGTCAGGCCGTCGGTGATAGCAAGCATTGCCATATTTTCTGGCCTGCGCTTGCTGGTATAGCGGGCAAGCACGTGTTTTGCGCCAATATCCAAGCCAAGCTGATATTGTGCCAACACTTCATCCACCAGCACGCCACTATCCTGCACCCCTAAATTAAACCCCTGGCCTGCAATCGGGTGAATGCCATGGGCGGCATCTCCCACCAGCACAGCCCGACCTTCCGCATAGCGTTCAGCAAAACACGCATTAAGTGGATAGCTAGTGAAATGCGTGACAGGCTCCACCCTGCCAAGGCTCATCCCTACCCGCTTCTGAATATGCCATAGGCGCTCACTTTCTTCCATCTGCATAAACTGCGCAATCAGCGGGGTTTTTTCTACCCATACCAGTGAAGAATGATAGCCACCTTTTAAGGGCAGCACCGCAAATGGGCCACTTGGCAAAAAGCGTTCCTGCGCCACATACTGATGGTGCTTTTCATGGGCAATGGTGCAGACAATCGCTGTCTGGCCATAATCCCAGCGGGTTGTTGGGATATTGAGCATCTGCCGCACTGTGGAAGTTTTGCCATCTGCCGCCACCACCAGCCGGGCTCTTATCGCGCGTCCATCGTGAAGATGCACCACCGCATGATGGGCATCATGGGTAATCTGCACGGCATGGGCGGGGGAAAGCAGGGTAATGGCAGGAAGTGTGACAGCGACATTAAACAATGCACGCAGGATTGCCCTATTCTCCAGCATATAGCCCATAGGCATTTCCCCCACCTGCCGGTGGTCAAAATGCAAGGAAAAGGGCGTATTGCCATCAGTAATATGAATATCGTTAATGGGGCAGGCTTCTGCTGCCAGCACCCCTTCCCACAGACCAAAACGGTCAAGTATCTGCTGCGATGCATAGGCAATGGCACTGGAACGGCCATCAGGCGGCGGCGTTATTTCTGGATGGGCACTGAAATAGCCCACATCATATTTTTCAAGCAGGGTTACTTTCATTCCCTGCCGCGCCAGTGCCGCCGCCAAGGTCAGCCCTGCCATACCAGCACCCACGATTACGACATCTGTAGAGAGGGGGGATGTCATGATGATTACAACACCTCCGGCACCGCCACATTCCGCAATTTGCAGGCGGCCTTCAGTGTATTCTGCAACAGGCAGGCAATGGTCATAGGGCCAACGCCGCCTGGCACGGGAGTGATTGCCCCCGCCACCTGCGCCACTTCCTCAAACGCCACATCGCCTAGCAATTTCGTTTTGCCTTCCGGGGTGGTAACACGGTTTATCCCTACATCAATCACCACAGCACCTGGTTTAACCCAGTCACCTCTCACCAGCTCAGGACGCCCCACGGCAGCCACAATAATATCAGCTTGGCGGCACTCTGCTACCAGGTCTTTCGTTTTAGAATGTACGATAGTCACGGTGCAGCTTTCATTAAGCAACAGGTTTGCCATCGGTTTGCCAACAATATTGGAACGGCCAATGACAATGGCTTTTTTGCCAGATAAATCATTTCCCAGCACCGATTTCAGCAGAATCAGGCAACCAGACGGCGTGCAGGGCGTCAGCCCATCAAGGCCGGTGCTTAGTCTGCCAACATTGGCCACATGGAACCCGTCCACGTCTTTACCGGGGTTAATGGCACTGATAACCGCTTTTTCATCAATATGAGAAGGAAGCGGCAATTGCACCAGAATACCATGGATTTTCGGGTCGTTATTCAGGCTGTCAATTTTAGCCAGCAGACTTTTTTGCGGGGTATCTGCCGCCATGCGATATTCAAAAGAGTTCATCCCCACTTCGGCGGTTTGTTTACCTTTATTGGCCACATAAATGGCACTTGCCGGATCATCCCCCACCAAAATCACCGCCAGCCCTGGCGTAATATTATGACGGCTTTTCAGCAATTTCACTTGCTCGGCAAGCGTTGCGCGCAGCTTGCCTGCCTCTTCTTTGCCATCAATCAGGCGGGCATGGTGCGTGGTGAGGCTATTGGTTACAGACTGTGAATTCATGATGTGTGAACCCCTTTCGTTGTGGAATATTCAAAATGCAGCGCTTGTTCCGGGTGGATACGCGGGTACATAGCATGGGCTGCCATAGCCGCCTCAGCAAAACCGTTTAAGATCAATTTCAACTTGCCAGGATAATGCACAATATCCCCAATAGCATACACGCCGGGAATATTGGTGGCAAGTGTGGCGGCATCAACGGTAATATGGTGTTTTTCCAGGTTTAGCCCCCACTCGGCAATAGGCCCCAGTTCCATTGCCAGCCCAAAGAATGGCAGCAGCACATCGGCTTGAATATGTTTTTTATTGCCGTCAAGATCGGCGACAATCACCGTCTCAAGCGTACCATTCTGCCCTTCCAGCCTGTCAAGCTGATAGGGAATGACCAGGTCAATGACCCCTTCTTCCGCCAGTTTGTTCAGCTTTGCCGCACTTTCTGGCGCGCATTTAAACTTAGGGCGGCGGTGGATCACGGAAAGCTTCCGCGCAATCGGGGCAAGCGATAAGGCCCAATCTACCGCTGAATCCCCCCCACCTGCAATGACAATATGCTTATCGCGGAATTCTTCCCGACGGCCTACCATGTAAAATACCGATGTACCTTCATAGGCCTCAATCCCCTCCAGCGGCGGGCGGTTCGGGCCAAACGCCCCGCATCCGGCAGCAATCAGCACGGCTTTGGCTTCAATCACCGTGTGTGTTGACGTGGTCAGCAGAAAGCTGTCATGCGCTGTTCTCTCAAGCTTTTCCACCCGTTGCCCCAAATGATAGACCGGTGCAAATGGTTCCGCCTGTTCACGCAGTTTTTCCACCAGCATAGCGGCATCAATAGCCGGATAGGCGGGAATATCATAAATAGGCTTCTCTGGGTAGAGAGCGGTGCACTGGCCACCAATAAAATCAAGCGCATCAATGACATGGCAGCGCATTTTCAACATTCCCGCTTCAAACACGGAAAACAGCCCTGCGGGCCCTGCACCAATCACAGCGATATCCGTAGAAAAATGAGGCGTATCAGACATAAAAAAAGCACCTGGTAAGAAATTGTTAATAATTAGGCAGATATACTTAATATAGTGGCTAGAGTCTGGAGTCTAGTCTATTTCCCCTCGCATTTACTATCCACTAATCTATATACACCCGGCCAGCAAAAATGCAAATAACGAATTATCCTTGGATTGCATCCTATCCTGAAGGTATTAAGTGGGATATCCCCCTTGAGGTGCAACCACTATACCATTTGTTGGATGAAACCGCCGCTAAACACCCGCAGCACCTGTTCCTGGATTTCATGGGCAAGAAATACAGCTATGGCGACATATACCAGCATGTCTGCCATACGGCCTATGGGCTGAAGAAACACGGTGTCGACAAGGGCACACGCGTAGGGCTATTGCTCCCTAACTGCCCTTTATTTATCATTACCTACTTTGCCATACTCAAGCTAGGTGGCATAGTTGTCAATTATAACCCTCTCTATTCCTTGCGCGAACTACAGCATCAGGTGGAAGATTCAGAAACATCGCTGATGATAACGCTGGATGTCAAACCGCTGTACCACCATGCATCTACATTGTTACACACCACTATCCTGGAGAAAATTATTGTAGGCTGTATGGAAGATATGCTGCCTTTCCCCAAAAATATACTCTACCGTCTGAAACAGGGCAACCATATTGCGGAGGTGATTCCTGACCCTCGCATCATCCCATTTGCGCGTATTATGGGTGAGCATAAACTTGAACAATCCGCAACCGTGCATCCACATGAAGATATAGCCGTGTTGCAATATACTGGCGGCACTACCGGCGTACCTAAAGGAGCCAAACTCAGCCATGCCAATCTCTATAGCAATGTGATGCAGGCGGCGCACTGGCTTTCCCACTTGCAAGAAGGCGAAGAGCGCATCCTGGCGGTGCTGCCGCTGTTCCATGCTTTTGCCATGACAGCAATTATGAACCTAGGCATCAAGAAAGCCGCTACTCTTGTGCTCTATCCGCGTTTTCACGCACGCGAGATAGTGCAGGATATTAAGCGCAAAAAAATCACCATTCTGCCTGCTGTACCCACCCTGTTCTCGGCCTTGATGAACGAACCAAAGATAAAGGCAAGCGATTTTTCCTCGCTGAAACTGGGGTTCTCCGGCGGTGCGCCATTGCCGCGTGGCGTGCGTAAGCAGTGGGAAACAATGACCGGATGCCCGCTGATGGAAGGCTATGGCTTAACAGAGAGCGGCCCGATTATTGCTATTCAACCACGCATACCTAAAGAAGGTTCGGTAGGGTTACCACTGCCTGGCACAGCGATTGAAATCTGTCACCCCGAACAGCCCGATACAGCGCTACCAGCAGGAGATATTGGCGAAATATGCGCCACGGGGCCGCAGGTGATGATGGGTTATCTCCATAAAGAGAAAGATACAGCCAGCACGCTGCATGGCGGCAGGCTGCATACCGGTGATATGGGCTATATCGATGCAGAAGGCTATGTGTTTGTGGTAGACCGGCTAAAGGAAATCATTATCGCCGGAGGCTATAAAATCTATCCACGTGTTGTTGAAGAGGCCATCTATATGCATAGCAGCGTGAAAGAAGCCGCCGTTGTTGGTGTGGAAGACAGCTATCGTGGCCAGACTGTCAAAGCCTTTATTGTCTGTAAGGCGGGGCATAATGTAAGCGCAGCCACACTACAAGAATTCCTGAAGCCCAAGCTTGCACCGTTTGAAATTCCTACCATTATTGAACATGTGGACAATTTGCCTAAAACGATTATTGGCAAAGTAGCAAAGAAAAAACTCAGAACGTAACAGGCATGTTTTTCCTCTTCTACACCCCAGCAATCGTCATCCGCTCTATCCTAACCGTGGGGGCATTAACAGCATAACAGAACTGTAGATCGTTCGCAGGGGTTAGCTGGCGGAACATATCGGCTAAATTTCCGGCAATGGTAACCTCACTGACCGGATAGGCAATTTCCCCTTTCTCAATCCAGAAGCCGGAAGCACCTTGGCTGTAATCGCCCGTAATGAGATTGATCCCCATACCAAATAGGTCGGTGACATAAAACCCGCTCTGTATATCTTCCATTAATGCTGTAGGCGACAGTGTGCCATTTTCCATATAGAGATTAGTGGCCGAAGGAGAAGGTGGGGAAGACAAGCCACGCAGGGCACTGCCTGTAGTTGTAAGATTCAGCATACTGGCAGAACGCACATCAAGCAGCCAGGAGGTAAGCACACCTCGTTCAATTAGCGCCATTTTGCGTGGAGCCACCCCTTCACCATCAAAGGGCCGGGAAGCCAGCCCACGCAAACGGTGTGGCTCATCCACAATGGTGATATGTTCACCAAATATCCGTTCTCCCATCCTATTTTTCAGGAAACTAGTGCCACGGGCAATGGCAGCACCATTAATAGCAGAGGCAAAACTGCCAAGCAAGGTGCGGGAAACGCGCGGGTCAAACACTACCGGCAACTGGGCGGTTTTGGCCTTCTGTGGGTGTAAGCGGCGTATAGCACGGTTGGCTGCTGTTTGGCCAATCCGTTCAGGCGCGGCAAGGTCGCTACTGAAACGGGCGACGGAAAAATCATCATCGCGCTCCATGCCAGTGCCTTCCCCTGCCAAGACGGATACGGCAATCGCGCTGCTGGAACTCTGGCAACTGGCAGCAAAGCCATTGGTTGCGGCTATGGCAAAATGGCTGCTGCTATAGCTGGCATCAGCCCCTTCAGAATTGGTAATGCCCGGAATGGCAAGGGCGGCATCTTCTGTGCGCCTGGCACGTTCTTCCAGCACCGCAACCGAGGGCTCGGCAGCGTCGTATAAATCAAGATCGGGAAGATGGGTGGCAAGCAGTTCTTCCGGCGCCAGTTTCACATGCGGATCTTCTGGTGCGGCTTTCGCCATGGCCACCGCCCGTTCGGCCAGAGAAGAAAGCGCACGATAGCTGGTATCGGTGGAAGACACAATGGCCTGACGGCTGCCAACCAGCACTCGCAAGCCAAAACCTTTCGATTCAGAACGCTCAATGTTTTCTGGCTTGCCCAAACGCAGTGCCACCGAAACAGCCGCAGCATCAAACATGGTAGCATCAGCGGCATCAGCACCGGCTTTTTTCGCCAAGGTCAACAGGGAGGAAACGAGATCGAGATTGGAGGACATGTTTTTAGGAGTGATTAGAGTATAGAGTATAGTGATTAGTGGCGGTGCTTGCAACGTTTGCACGTTAACATAAAGTCACTAAACTCTACACTCTAACCACTAATCACTACAAATGATTTACGCTCCGCTGATACTGCCCCAAGCTAGAGGCATACCATCGGCACCAATAGCCATCGTGCCACTATTATCATCGAATTGTACGGCCATGTATTTACGGCCATTGCCGATAAATTTCACCGGTTTTACTTTTTTACCATCAAAAACCACTTCCTTCGCTTTCTCACGGAGGGCGGCGTTGTTTTTACTTGCTACTTTTCCTTTTGCCATGTTTGATCTCTGTATCGTTAAAAAAGGTTATACATTTTTAATAGGCCATTCTCTATCATTATGCCACTTTGAGTCAAGAAAAAAGATTGCCCAGACCGCTACGCATGAACGATTTCTTGTCCATTTTGCCTAGCTTTTTCATCATAGTTGCCATATCCTGATGCTGCTTGAGTAGCCGGTTGACCTCCTGCACGCTCACCCCTGCACCTGCTGCGATACGGCGTTTCCGCGAGGCATTAATAATTTTAGCATGGCGACGTTCCTGCTTGGTCATGGAAGAAATAATGGCTTCCTGGCGGCCAATAACGCTTTCATCCACTTGGGCATCGGCCATTTTGTTCTTCAGCTTGGCAATCCCTGGTAGCATTCCCATCATGCCGCCAATACCGCCCATCTTGCGGATGGTTTTTAGCTGCGCCGCCAGGTCGTCCAGGTCAAAATTACCTTTCTGGACTTTTTTTGCCAGTTTCTCCGCTTCCTGCTGGTTAATATTTTCTGCCGCTCGTTCTACTAACGACACAATATCGCCCATCCCTAAGATACGGGAGGCAATACGGTTGGGATGGAACTCTTCCAGTTCGGTTAGTTTCTCCCCTACCCCTAAGAACTTGATCGGGCATCCGGTTACGGCACGCATACTGAGTGCCGCCCCACCGCGCCCATCCCCATCAATACGGGTGAGCACAATGCCGGTAAGTGCCAGCCGCTCATGGAAGGTTTTAGCCACATTCACCGCATCTTGTCCAGTCAAGGAATCGGCTACAAGCAGGGTTTCAATGGGGTTTGCGAGCTGTTTGACTGCCTCTAACTCTTCCATCAGGGCAGCATCAATATGCAACCGTCCGGCTGTATCAAGGATTACGACATCATAGCCACCAAGACGGGCAGCTTCCAAGGCGCGCTTGGTAATGGCAACGGGCTGCTCACCTGTCACAATTGGCAGTGAGGTGACTTTCACCTGCCCAGCCAGCACCGCCAACTGTTCTTGGGCGGCAGGACGTGCCACGTCAAGCGAGGCAAGCAGCACTTTCTTCTGCTGCCGGTCTTTCAGCCGCAGGGCAATTTTGGCGCTGCTTGTTGTTTTCCCTGAACCTTGCAACCCCACCATCATAATCACCGCCGGTGGCGTGGTGGCTAAGTTCAATGGCGAATCCTCACTGCCAAGCATGGTTTCTAAGTGATCCTGCACCAACTTCACCACCATATGGCTGGGCGATACACTTTTCAGCACCTCGGTGCCAATCGCCTGTTCTTTCACCTTGGTGACAAAGTCTTTCACCACTGGCAGGGCCACATCGGCCTCAAGCAACGCAATCCGCACTTCCCGCATGGCGGTGTTGACATCGTCTTCGGAAAGGAAACCTTTACCTTTCAGCTTATCAAAAATCCGGCCCAGATTGTCGCTTAAACTTTCAAACATAAAAATACCGATAAAATTAGAATAAAATTAGAATAAATCTTTATTATGTAGTATAGTGCCTTGCAAAAGCAAATATTAGGTGCAACTGATTATGTAGGAGCTTTTGCCAAAATGACAATAGAATTTTCCACTCACGCGGCGTTTTCTTCGTCTGAGACCGCTGGTTTTAGCCTGGTGGAGCTAGCAATCGTGCTGGTTATCGTGGCATTACTCGCAGGCGGTGTCACGGGAGGGATGGCAATCAGACACAATCTTGAATTGCAAAATGTCATGAAAGATGTCTCTATGCTAGCAAAAGCAACCGAGCAATTCAACACCATGTATGGTGGCCTGCCAGGTGATTTATGGAATGCAACAGAAAAATTTGGTGTGTCCAACACCATTAATGGTAATGGTAATGGGGTAATCGATACAGCAGGTGAACAGGCACTTGCCTTCCAGCAGTTAGGGCTGGCTGGGCTTATCAAAGGCAGCTATCCGAGCACCTGGACATCACAAAGTGCTATGCCTGGTTCCTTGCCCAACAGCACCTTCTTTTTTGGTTCGTTAAATAATGCTGCCAGCATCAGTTTTGCTGCCATGGGGGCCACCCAGGCAAACCGTATTGCCGTGCTTTCACCAGGGGATATGTTACAAATCGACAAAAAATATGATGACGGCCTGCCAAATAGTGGTACAATCCGTGCCTTCACCGGCGATGGGGCAACTTCCCCTTGTATAACCGCCGATAGTTATAATACTGCCAGCGATACGGTATCCTGTTATTTTACAGTGATTATTCGCAAGGCATTCCAGTAGGAGGTAGAAATGCGCGCTGAAATACAGGCTCTTGTTGATACAATTCATCATTCGCTAACCCTGCTCAGGAGGTCTCTTTGACTGGGATAACGCACTAAAAAAACTGGAAGAACTGAACAGAGAGAGCGAAAACCCTGCCTTGTGGGATAATCCGCAGCAAGCACAGAAAATTCTGCGTGAACGTACTCATCTTGAGCATTCCATCACCCATTACCGCAGCCTTGAAAGCAGCCTGCATGATTCCATTGAGTTAATTGAACTGGGCGAAGCAGAGGGCGATGATACGGTTGTAGCAGAAGCAGAACAAACGTTGCAGCAGTTGGAAGCAGAAGCCAAAAAGCTGGAAGTGGAGTGCCTGTTTGCTGGGGAAGCTGATGCGAATGACTGTTTTGTGGAAATCCATGCCGGAGCTGGGGGGACGGAAAGCCATGACTGGGCCTTAATGCTGATGCGGATGTATCTACGCTGGGCCGAGAAACACCAGTTTAAAACCGAAATCATTGATGAACTTGATGGCGAAGAGGCAGGGATCAAATCTGCCACACTGAAAATCAGCGGCCATAATGCCTATGGCTGGTGCAAAACCGAGAGTGGCGTGCATCGGCTGGTGCGTATTTCCCCCTTCAACGCTGCTGGCAAGCGCATGACCAGTTTTGCCAGTGTCTGGGTGTATCCGGTGATTGACGATGCCATTGAAATTGAAATCAACGAAAAAGATCTGCGGATTGATACCTATCGCGCCTCTGGTGCTGGTGGCCAGCATATCAATAAAACCGACAGTGCCGTACGCATCACCCATCTACCCACTAATATTGTTGTGCAGTGCCAAAGCGACCGCTCACAGCACCGCAATCGGGCAGAAGCCTATGCAATGCTGCGGGCGCGGCTCTATGAGCAGGAATTACAGAAACGCGAGGCGGAAACCAACGCGCAGAATGCCAGCAAAACCGATAATAGCTGGGGGCATCAGATACGCTCCTATGTGTTGCAACCCTACCAGATGGTAAAAGATTTACGCACAGGCCATGAAACCAGCGACACCAGCAGCGTGCTCGATGGTGATCTAGACAGTTTCATGTCCGCCAGCCTAGCCGCAAGTGTGTAGATGTTAGATGCTAACCTCAGTTTTGGATAAGCTTTGCTTATCCAAAACTGACATGTTATTGAAAAATAATGTCAAAAAGCGTCGTTTTTGCCATTATTTTAGATTAATAATAACATTAATTCTATGATAGGAAGCCAAAGGCTTCCTATCATAGTGTAATAATACACTCAAAATAATGGTTCAAGCCGCCTTGAATCATTATTTTTCAAATAGTTGACAGTTTTGGATAAGCGTAGCTTACCCAAAATTGAGGTTAGATGCTAGATGTTAGACACGCTTACTTCTGGCACCTAACATCCAACATCTACTCTCACGCTGCTTGATTGGAAAGAGGAATTTTGCGTGTTTCTGCCTGGGATTCAGCGTTTTTTCCTACTTCAATAGTCAAAATACCATTACGGAAGTTAGCGTTAATATTATCCCTGTCGGCATCTTCAGGCAGGGTGATGGAGCGCTGGAAGGCACCGTAGGCACTTTCAATACGGTGATAGTTGCGTTCGCTAGACTCCTGCTCTTCTCGGCGTTCCCCTTTAATGGTGAGCACATCGCCGGAAAGTGAAATATCCACATCCTGCTCTTCAACGCCTGGCAATTCGGCACTGATCTGATAAGCATCCCGGGTTTCAGTAATATTAATGCGCGGGGCGGCCATGGCGTTAATACCGGCAGGACGCACACTATAGGGCACATTGAAGCCTTGCAGGAAATTATCAAACATACGGTCAATATCCCGTTGCAGATTGAGCAACGGGCTTTCAACATTCATATTAGATGGCTGCTGGTGGGGGGCTAAATCACGCGTTCCCCGGAACCAGTTCCACGGCGTTAAGTCACGTATCGGCATATAACATCCTCCTTAAACAATGGTAAGAATAGGAGGATGTTATAGCTGAAATCCAGGTTAAAAATCGCACATCATTACGGGCAGAAACCATAAGCCACCCATACTTAACCTCAGTGTTGGATAAGTGCCGTGGTCATCAGGCGGGTGGTAAGCTGCTCCGCCAGTTCATGGATAGCATTGCTTGTCGTTTTATCTTCCGCAACAAACGTGGAGAAGCGTGAATCCAACGAGTCATAGCTAGCAACCACTTTGACAGTTCCACTATCAATCATGGTGCCTTGTGCAATAGATTTCAGGCTATAGGATGCAGCAATAATGATATTATAACGGGTAATTCTCCTATCTTTTTCGATAGCAGCGGGAATAATATTCTTTTTCAGCGTAACATACAGCCTATATTCGGCAGCACCATCCATCGTCTCTGGGCTGAGCGTATCCTGCAATGTATTGCGCAACTCCTGCCCCATACGCCCAGATACGGGCATCACCTCAATGGCGGCCAGCCGCGCTTTCATTGATTCCCTCGACGGCTCGTCCTTGATCTTGTAAGCCGGAGTAAAGCCACAGGAAGCAATAAGCGCAGATAGAACACTCAAGAAAACTAGCCTACACCACAACATTAATAATCCTGTTTGGAACAATAATAATTTTACGGGCAGGCTTGCCATTCATTGCCGCCTGCACATTCGGCACTGCCAGTGCTGCTGCTTCCGCCACCGCACTACCCGCATCCACCGGCAACAACACTGTCGCCCGCAATTTGCCATTCACCTGCACGGCAATGGTGATATCGGTTTCCACCAGTAAAGCTTCTATCGGCTCTGGCCACATAGTATCTACCAGCAGCGTCTCATGGCCAAGCTGCTGCCACAATTCCTCTGCCAAATGCGGCACCATAGGCTGTAGGAGTTGTACCACCACCTCGATAGCTTCACGCAGCACAAACCGGCTGGCAGCATCCTCTGTGTTGGCTTCAGACAGGGCGTTGGTCAATTCACGAATACGGGCAACAGCACGGTTGAAGTGGAATTTCTCCAGGTCTTCACTCACCGCCTTGATGGTTTTATGCGCCAATCGACGCAGCTCCAGTGCCTGCCCGGTAATGGCGGCCTCCCCCACAGGTGCCGCCTTGCTAATAGTGGGAAGATGCTGCATCACTAAGCGGTAGAAGCGGTTAATATAACGCCACGCGCCATCAACCCCGGCATCCGACCACTCCAAGTCACGCTCTGG
Source organism: uncultured Rickettsiales bacterium (assembly GCA_964643145.1). Taxonomy (GTDB): domain Bacteria; phylum Pseudomonadota; class Alphaproteobacteria; order Rickettsiales; family Arcanibacteraceae; genus CAZXPG01. Next base: position 6,015 of record CAZXPG010000014.1, on the reverse strand, counting down.
CGGACTATCAGACAGCATAAACAAGCGCGCCGTATCCGCCCCATAGCTGTCAATAATACCAGCCGGATCAACCACATTCTTCTTCGACTTACTCATTTTTTCGACACGGCCTACGGTGACAGGCGCGCCTGTTTTCACATGCACCGCACTGCCATCTTTGGCTTTCTGTACCTCTTCCGGGTAGAGCCAGTTTCCGGCGGCATCTTTATAGCTTTCCTGGCACACCATCCCTTGCGTAAGCAGGCCGGCAAAGGGTTCATCCAAGGTCAGATAGCCACAGGCATGCAAGGCGCGGGTAAAGAAACGGGCATAGAGCAGATGCAGCACCGCATGTTCCACCCCGCCAATATATTGGTCTACTGGTAGCCAGTAACGGGCGGCATCGACTGCAACCGGCTCACTGGCATCTGGGCTTGCGAAACGGGCAAAATACCAGGATGATTCAAAGAAGGTGTCGAAGGTATCGGTTTCCCGCACCGCCGCCTTGCCGCATTCTGGGCAGGTGGTATGTTTCCACGTTGGGTGATGGTCAAGTGGGTTGCCAGGCTTATCGAATGTCACATCCGCTGGCAGTGTCACGGGCAAATCAGCCACCGGCACCGTACCGCACGTATCACAATAAATTATCGGAATCGGACAGCCCCAGTAACGCTGGCGGGAAACTCCCCAGTCACGCAAGCGGTAATTCACTGTCACCTCACCCTGCCCGCGCTCTTTCATCAGCGTGCATACCGCTTTCTTCGCTTCCGGCACCGTCATGCCGTTTAAGAAATCAGAATGCACCAGCACCCCATCGCCGCTATAGGCTTCAGTACTAACATCCACCTCAGTGCCTTCCGGCGCAATAACCGGGAGAATGGGAAGGCTATATTTTTTGGCAAACTCATAGTCACGGCTATCATGGGCAGGGCAGCCAAAAATCGCGCCGGTGCCATAATCCATCAGCACAAAATTGGCGATATAAAGCGGCAGTTCCTTACCTTCCACCAATGGATGCAGAAGCTTCAGGCCGGTATCCATGCCTTTCTTTTCTGCCTTCTCAATCAGCTCTTCCGCCATCCCCAGCGTATTGCATTCCTGGATGAAACGGGCAATATCCGGGTTGTTTGCTGCCAGCTCTATGGCGAGCGGATGGTTAGGAGAAATGGCACCAAAACTGGCACCAAATAACGTATCAGGCCGGGTGGTGAACACTTCTAAGGGCTCAGAACGCCCTCTGATGGTAAAGAATAAACGCAAGCCCTCCGATTTACCAATCCATTTTTCCTGCATCAGCTTAACATTATCGGGCCAGTCTGGCAATTGCCCTAACCCGTCAAGCAGGCTTTCCGCGAAGGTGGTAATCCTGAGGAACCATTGGTTCAGCTTTTTCCGCTCAACCAATGCACCGGAACGCCAGCCGCGCCCGTCAATCACCTGCTCATTGGCCAGCACCGTATTATCCACTGGATCCCAATTGACCATAGCTTCTTTACGGTAAACCAGGCCGTGCTTCAGGAAATCAAGAAACACACGCTGTTCGTGTTTATAATAATCAGGGGAACAGGTGGCAATCTCCCGGCTCCAATCATAGGAAAGCCCGATAGATTTCAACTGCTCACGCATATGAGCAATATTTTGATAGGTCCAGGCGGCAGGTGGCACGTTATTCTGGATGGCAGCATTTTCAGCAGGCAGGCCAAAGGCATCCCACCCCATAGGATGCAAAACATTGAAGCCTTTGGCACGCTTATAACGCGCCACCACATCCCCTATCGTATAGTTGCGCAAATGCCCCATATGGATGCGCCCGGACGGATAGGGGAACATTTCCAGCACATAATATTTCGGCTTACTATAGTCTATGGTTGCTGCAAAACTGGCAGCACTTTCCCAACATGCCTGCCACTTATGCTCGGTGGCTTTAGCGTTATAATTTGGCATTGTTGACATGGCTAACCTGCACTCCTTGCCACGCGCAACTGGCGTGCACGGGTTAAAATCTTATCTTCAATGTCACGCGCCACCTTGCTGCTTATCGGCGCGTCATGCCATTCATTCTTATCATTCAGCATCTGTTTAAAAGCAGTCACTTTCACACCATCAGCACGCAACGCGCCACTCATGATCACCACATTCAGTTTGAAACGTTCATTCGGCACCTTAGGGTCGGCATACCAATCGGTAATAATTACACCACCAAACGGGTCAGCAGAAGCAAAAGGCATAAACGAAATAGTATCTAATGTGGCACGCCATAAATAGCCATTCACCCCAATAGTTCCACCGGCCCCTTCATTCTCTTTTCTTCCCCCCAGTTTAAATAACCCTCCTTCACCCGTCAGCTTACCGTTGCGGTCACGCCTTACATCATCAGGTGCTTTCGGATAATTTGCCTCACCTTGCAACCCAGAACAAGCGACAAGCAACAATAGTGAAAAAAGGCAAATAATAGTGTTTAATGGGGAATACTTCATAATAACCGATACTAAAAAGTTAAAAAAAAGGGGCAATACCGCTTTATAACGATATTACCCCTGTTTTATACCCTATCGTTCTTAGAAGTTCAAGAGTGTACCTAACATCACGACAGTACCACGATTCTTAGGAATAGCACTATCTTCTGGATCCATTTCAAACACCGCGACTTCAGAGAACGGTGTCAACCCAGGAGCCAACGCATAATCAACACCCCATACATACGCAGTGGTATCATTTCCTTCACGACGGCTGTCGAAATAGCCGAGGCTCGTACCTACTGGGCCATTCACATAGGAAGCCGCCACAGACCAGTAGCCACCTTTGCGTCCCGCTGCCTTAGAGGAACCGGTTTTGCCCCAATCACTGTAAGAACCCGCCACGGTAAATTTGTCGTAGTTGACGCTACCACCAACATTATAGGCATTCAGATCTTGCACAGCACGGTCTTGTGCATTTCCCCATTGCCCACCAAAACTGGCAGCAAGATTCACATCACGCACCGACTTCTTATAGCTTGCCCCAACAATGGCAATATTTTCATAATAGAGCGGGTTATTAGTATCGGTGTTAAAGGCAGCAGCCGTACCACGGTTAGCACTATCAGGCGAGAATGCTACACCAAGCTGGAATCCTTTATATTCCGGCGTATAATACACAACTTTGGTAGAATTTTCAGTATCGCCCAAACCAAAAGTGGTTGTACCATAATCAAGTGGCAATTCCGGCACAATAATAAAATTCGTCGGCAGATCAGTTACGTTAGAGAAGAAGCTCCAATCGCCCTCAACACCACCAAAACCACGGGAAATGGTAGACGCATCAATTTTCATTGTTCTGGCTGGCCCAAACACACTACCCATCTCTACACGGCCAAAACCAGATTCCATATAAATATAGGTTTTATGGGCATTCAACCCTTGATCCAGCGTATCGGAAGTCACATCTGCTTCCAGATCAATTTCAGCACCATATTTCAGGCCATTATCAGCGTTCCCTTCCGCATTAATAAACACCTCATTATCATTCAGGAATTTACTGTCACGTGAATTTGCACCAGTGCGATACACATCTTTCTGATTAGTTACACCCGCTAAAAATGAAGAAAACCCTCCTACAGTGACTGTAGGGCTGTCAGCCAGCGCCCCGGCAGGCATACACGCGCATACCGTAGCAGCAAGCAGCAATTTCTTTAGTGGTGATTTAAGTGATTTTTGTGAATACAGCATATGACAGCTCCATAGTTTGAATGGGTTAGAGGGTAAAACCGGCTTCTGATATGCAGGTAGAAGAAACTTTTCCGTATCAGGATCGGTTTCTTCTACCCTAAACTTCTACAAAACTACTAGAAGTTCAACTGTGTACCAAGCAGGAACACGGTACCGGTGTTGTCGCCAGATGTAGTGATAGCTGCATTTGGATCAAATTTGATGAAGCTAACTTCAGCATATGGAACCAAACCTGGAGCCAACTGGTAATCAGCACCTACAGACACGTTAGAGAACTTATTGTCACGACGGTTGCTGTTCAGGTATGTTACACTTGCGCCAACTGGGCCTTGTACATACGCACCACCCAGAGTCCAGTAATAGGCGTTTTTATTGTCTACATCGCCTTTCAACTGGCCTGTTTTCATGGTATTGCCATAAGAACCAGCTACAGTGAAGTTAGCAACACTTGCCTGCAAGCCGAGCGCATAAGCACCCAAATCTTCCAGCGCTGAATCTTCAGACTGACCTACTTCACCTGTCGCACTAGCAGCTACAGCAACTTGGTTAAAGCTGCGCTCGAAATTCACGCCACCACCAAATACATTGCCATAATCACGCGTATCATATTTGCTTGTGAAAGCTGCTGCTGTACCACGGTTGCCCGTATCAGGAGTATAGCTGATACCTAACTGTACACCAGAATAACGTGGTGAGTAGTAGGAAATTTTTGTTGCATTTTCTCTGTCGCCACGCTCAGTTTTCCCTGCGTCAGATGGCAGATCAGGCGTCATGCCATAGATCAGGCCAGCAGCACCGCTAGCAACACCCACATCAGTCAAGTCACCATTAGCGAAACGGTACCAGTCACCATCAATACCACCTGTTGCACGGGCAATGGTAGAAGCATCGACTTTCAGTGTTTTAGTGGCACCTACATTGCTACCCATTTCCAGACGGCCAGCGTTGGTTTCAATGAAAGTATAGGTTCTGTCTGCGTTCAACCCGGAGTTATCATCAGATGATGTAACATCAGCAAGAAGACGAATGTTGGCACCATAAACCAGGCCATTATCAGCCTTGCCATTTACTTTAATGTCAACATTGGTGTCATTAGCAAATTTACCATTACGGCTGTTAGCACCAGTACGGTATTCTTTATCCTGGTCTGTCATACCAGCTTGAAAGTCAATGCTACCACCTACTGTCACAGCAGGGGCTTCCGCATAAGCAGCGCTTGCCACCAGGCTTACCAACGCTGTAGTACCAAGAAGGAACTTTTTCATGATATATTAATCCTTTTAAATTGTGCATATTGGTTACAGTGCAGGAACAATCTTAAAAACTGCACGCCCCTTTATATTAGCAAGGATACGCTTCCCCTACCAGCCACGCAACAGATATCGTCATTTTAGGAAAAACCTTTCGCAACTTTCCAACACGCATGTGGCAAAAATACCACTTCACTCCTGATGGGAAAGCAGTTCACGCACCAAGGGGATAGTGATGTTACGCTTTTCAGAAAGCGCCTTTTTATCAATATGCTCGGCAATGGAACGAAGGCTGGCGAATGAACGCTCAATCCGGGCAAGCAGGTAGGAAACCACTTCCGGCTCAATACGCAACTGCCTGTCGGAAAAATGTTTGAGCAACACCGCATGAAGCAACGCATCATCGGGTGGGCACACCTCCACTGAGGGAAGGGCGCGTATACGGGAAGCAAGATCGGGCAGGCACACAGCAAGGAAGGAAGGCGCAAGCGTTGCTGTCAGCAGCAGGAAGCCTTGCTGCTCTACCACCCTGTTGATAAAATGCAGGAGCCGTTCTTCCTCCTGCAAGCGAAGTTCGATATTTTCGAGTATATAACCGCCCCTCCCCCCAGTTTCCGGCAATGCGGCTTCCAGGAATAGCGCCTGGCTACGTGCCTGCCAGATATGGGCAAGATGTGTTTTCCCCGCCCCTTTCGGCCCATATAGATAGAGCAGCCGCCCAAACTGCCCACTTCCCCATTCCGGCCAACATTCCAGCAGGGCAAGTGCTTTCTGGTTGGCATCAGACACCACAAAATCTTCGCGCAGGAAGCAGGTATCGGCAGGAAAATGAAAGGGAAATTGCTGCATTATAGTTGAACGGGGTTAATAATACACCTCAAGTGTGGGAAAAACGTCATCCCCCCTTATACCCAATCCCTCGCTGAGAAGCAAGTTCCCAGACACAAAACATTTTCAGCTTATAAAACTGAGGTTAAAACTAGGGTTATTAACATTGTTGTAATATTTATGTAACATTCTTATGGCTTACCACCCATCAGTTTTTGACATAGGCATCGTAATGGCGTAGATTTTCTCTG
>CAZXPG010000013.1:0-33741 GCA_964643145.1 uncultured Rickettsiales bacterium | reverse complement strand
GACAGGGCGGCCAGGGTGGCAATAATCACCACGGCGGACAAGGCGGCCAGGGTGGTAACGATCACCACGGTGGACAAGGCGGACAGGGTGGCAATGATCACCACGGTGGACAGGGTGGTAATAATCACCACGGCGGACAAGGCGGCCAGGGTGGCAATAACCATCATGCAAGCTGTGACTATCATCTGGCCTTCGCAGGTGATTCGCTTGATCACTTATGGAATGGCTTCTTCTCTGATCATGGCCATGCATAAGCTGTAATATAACCTCAGTTCTGGATAAACGTAGCTTATCCAGAACTGAGGTTAATATACTGCTCACAGTTCAAGAATTGGTTAGGTTGCAATGTGAGCAGACTATGCTTGAGTGCAAGCAATGCTGCATAATGCAGGAACGCAAAAATAAGGTCTATACTGAAACCACTCTTCACGTGGCTTCAGTATAGTTTGTTGTTGAGCACAAAAAACCTGCCTTACTCTGTGATGTAAGGCAGGTTTTTTTGTCTATACACAGACCAAAACCACGTGGAAAGTGGTTTTGGTCTATTCTTTTACTGGCTACTTGGCTCTTTTTTCTGCCTCGTCACTGGTTACAACCCACTCGATAATCTGATAATGGGGCTCATCCATACCGGCATGGCCTTCATTAAAGATAATATCAGTGTGGTCAATATCAAGCTTAGCAAACGCTGCCCCCAGATTGGTGAAGTTTTTATGGTCGTCCAACTGCTTCAGCGGAACAAAATACACGATATTTAACAATTGGTTGTCTTTATCATAGCCAAGATATGGCCCCATTGGCACCATGGCGGGATCAACATATAAAGTGCCAAGCCCTGGCATGGGTTCTGCCATTTTGGTCAGTTCGCTGGCTTTCTTATAATGGGTAGGCGGGCCAGAAAAAATATTCATAGCCCCTTCTGTTGAAAGCATTCTGCTATCAATAGTGGAAGATGTGCTGCTGTCATTTGTCTCGTTATCCTGCCCCCAGGAAACGGATGGCAGTGCCGATAACAGACACGCCGCAAAGGCAAGCACAGGTAAAAACTGTTTCATGGCAATACTCTTAAAATCAATTACTATTCAAGTTAGGCTGCCTATTAAAGCCAATATACTGTAAAAATACCTCGCCTTTCTGCTAGAGTCGGGTTAAATGGATGATAATGACCCTCCGTTTAGCGTTTCCGAACAACAAGCATTTTCATTTCCTGTATATCAAACGCACGGGCGAAATGGGCACTTATCACAAAAGTGATGAATCCCGCCAGCAACAATGCCGCAAAGCTTGCAACACGCAGCAGGAAACTCTCGCCATGCAGTGGGCCATTGAGCAGTGTTGTGGAAAGCAGCAGTGCCGCCCCCATCACCACACAGGCAAACACCATACGGGGCACACGTTGGCGCAACTGGCTATCTGCCTTAAAAATACGACGATCTGCTAATAATCTCCATAAAATAACACAATTCAACCACGAGGAAAGCGAAGTGGCCAGTGCTACCCCTACATGGCCAAGCACCTGTATCAGCACCAGATTGAAGACCACATTGGCAACCAGGCAGAGCATGGCAACCTTTACCGGTGTCTTTGTATCATAGATAGCAAAAAAACACGGGGTGAAGATTTTGACCATAACAAAGGCCGGTAATCCTACGGCAAAGGCCATTAAGGCACCGGCAGCACCGGCGGTTTCAGCCGCACCAAATTCCCCACGCTGAAACAATACCAGCATGAGCGGATTGGCAATCAACATCAGCGCTACCGAACAGGGTAGGCTAAGCAGCAGCGCCACTTCCAGGGCACGGTTCTGGGTTTTTTCCGCTTCGTCTTTTTTGCCTTCGCGTATCTGACGAGAAAGCAGTGGCAGCATCACCGTGCCAATGGCGGTGCCAATCAATGCCATGGGAAGCTGGTTAATCCGGTCGGCATAATAAAGCAGCGACACGGCCCCTTGTGGAAGCAGGGTAGCAATAATAGTATCAATCCAGAGATTAATCTGCATCACCCCGCCGCCAAGGATACCCGGCAGCATATTGCGTAGCAGACGGCGCACATTATCATCAAGCCGCGGCATTTTTAGCCCGATAAACATACCAGCGCGTTTGCAGGAAATCATCAGTGCGATAAGTTGCACCACTCCGGCTATAGCTACGCCATAGGAAAGGGCATGGGCAGGGGTTTCAGTATAGCGCGAAAACCAGGCAATGGCGGCCACCATACAACCATTGAGCAGAATGGGGGAGGCAGCGGCAGCGGCAAACTTATGGAGGCTGTTTAACACGCCGCTTAACAGCGATACCAGCGAAATAAACAACAGATAGGGCATAGTGATGCGTGAGAGCAGCACGGCCAGATCAAATTTCTCCGGCTCATCAGCAAAGCCAGGGGCAAGTAGCAGCATCACCCAGGGCATAGCGATTTGCATCAGGACTACAAAAAAGAACAGGAATATCAGCAGTAGGGAAAAGGCGCGTTCTGCAAATAGCCGGGCGTCCTTTTCGCCATCAGTTGCCAGCATACCCGAAAAAATAGGCACGAAGGCGGCACTGAACGCGCCTTCGGCAAATAGGCGGCGGAAGAAATTAGGCAGGCGGAAGGCCACCAGGAACACATCCGCATACAGCCCAGCCCCTAGTTGGGAGGCAATAAAAATATCCCGTATATAGCCAAATACGCGGGAAATGAAGGTAAGAGAACCGATAACAATAGCGGATTTGACGAATGACACAGAAGGCCCCTGTTTGGAGTAAGAGTAAACCCCTTCTTTCTTAAAGCAATGGACAAAATCTGTAAAGATAGTATAAGAGATAGGTAACTTGAAAATAGAATGAGACTATGGAATCACTTTTTACCCTGTCAAACGCCCTTGGGTTGCTCACACTCACTGGGCTTGAGATTATCTTAGGCATTGATAATGTTATTTTTATTGCTCTGATTGTGGAACGCTTGCCAAATGAGATGCGGGCAAAAGTGCGTTTTATCGGCTTGAGCCTTGCACTTATCATGCGGGTGGTGCTCTTGCTGTTTATTTCCCGGATTGTGGGCATGACCGAACCGCTCTTTATGCTCTCCAGCATGGAATTTTCAGGGCGTGACCTGCTGCTCATTATGGGAGGGGGCTTCCTTATCATCAAGCCGCTCAAGGAAACGCTGGATATGTTTGCCGAAATTGGCAAAGACGAGAAAGAGCAGCAGGTAAGAACGGCTAAAGGCTTCTGGTCGGTGATTGCGCAGATTATTTTTGTTGATCTGGTGCTATCCTTTGATTCGATCCTGACGGCCGTGGGGGTAAGCAGCCATTTGCCCACCATGATCACGGCAATTGTGATTGCGATGGTGGTAATGCTGGTATCAGCAAGGCCCATCAGTGATTTTATCCATAAGAACCCCGGCATTAAGCTAATGGCACTCAGCTTTATCTTGCTCGTAGGGGTAATATTGGTTGCGGCAGGCTTCGATATTGAGGTGCCGAAAGGCTATCTCTATTTTGCGATGTTTTTTGCCTTGGGGGTGGAAGTGCTGAATATCATGCTCAAGAAGAAGCAGGACAGGTTCCGCCATCACCAGCATAAGAAACATAAGGAGTAAGGGTATATGGCGCAATTTTTTCCGTTAAAGCTTGTCCCGGAGAAAACCAATATCAACTTCATGGGGCAGAAATGGTTGGGTTTCTGCCTGTCGATCGTGCTGGTTTTGGGGTCGTTTGTCTCAATGGGGGTGCGCGGGTTTAATTACGGTATTGATTTTTCCGGCGGTATTTTAATGGAAGCCCGCATGGAACAGGCCCCTGACTTGGCAAAGATGCGTAACCTACTGACTGAATTAGCTATTGGCGATATCTCATTGCAGAATTTTGGTACGGAAAAAGATGTGATGATCCGCGTGGGGAGCAAGGCTGAAGACGATAAAGAGCAGATGCGCACGGTGGAGCAGATCAAAACATTACTGGCCAAAGAATTCCCTGGTGGAATTGAATATCGCAAGATTGATTATGTCGGGCCACAAGTCGGAAAAGAACTCATCTGGAGCGGCACGCTGGCCATGTTGCTGGCCTTTCTAGGGATTATGGTCTATGTCTGGGTGCGCTTTGAGTGGCAATATGGGGTGGGGGCGTTATGCGCCCTGCTGCATGACGCGATTCTAACGCTGGGCTTCCTGAGCATTACCCATCTGGAATTTAACCTGACCTCGGTGGCGGCGGTGCTAACTATTATTGGGTATTCGATCAATGACTCGGTGGTGATCTATGACCGTATCCGTGAAAATAGCCGTAAATACAAAAAAATGGCGATGAATGAAGTGCTGAATGTTAGCATGAATGAAACCTTGTCGCGCACGATACTAACCGTGACCACTGTGCTCTTAACCACGCTGGCATTGGTATTATGGGGAGGGGAGGTACTACGTAGCTTTAGTTTGGCCATGCTGTTTGGCCTGATGGTGGGCACCTATTCTTCCGTGTATATTTCTGCTCCGGTGTTGATTTACTTGAAGCTGCGCCCAGCGGTAACGGGATAAACATGGTTTCCCTTGCCCTCACCTTGAGCCTTCTCTCTTTGGGAGAGGGCTCAAGGTGAGGGCAATAAAGGGAAAAGAAAATAACAATGATCCAGAAAATCTCCCCACCTTTCAGCAGGCTTTCCCTTATTTTCCTTATTTCCCTGCTGTATGTTGCCTGCTATAATAGTAGCGTGATTAGCTATCGTTTCGAGTTACATAAAGCCGCCTATATGCTGGCGGTGCTGGAGCTGGTGCAGGAATATGCCTATGCACTGGCGTTGACTACGGCTTTTTTTTATACGCTCACCGTGCATGGGTTAGTGTTTGCCATTATCTCACCTTTTATCTTTCTAACCGGCGCGCTTGTTGCCTATTTTGTTAATCACTACCATATTACCTTAGATAGCAGCACCCTTGCCCTGCTGTTTGAAACCACTCCGGCCGAGGCTAGTGCGTTTATTTCTGCGCCGCTCTTGCTGTGGTTGCTGCTGGCACTCCTATTGGCGGTGGGGGCGATAGGGCTGCTTAAAAAATATGAGCGGAAAGATCCGCATGATGCCAAATTATGCTTTATTGCCGCGCTGTTTACCCTCTCTATTCTAGTGTTTGACGGTGATGGGATCAGCAGTAAATACCTACCCTATAACTATCTGGTAGAGACTACCAATTATATTCTTAAACGTGAACGGCACCAGATGATTACCGATATTTCCCGTCTGCCCGCCCGTTTTCATGCTGCCTCCAATGAGCCATTGACGGTGGTGCTACTATTGGGAGAATCGGCACGGGTGGATCATTTCCATATTAACGGTTACCCACGCCAGACAACGCCGTTGCTTGAAACCCTGCCCAACGTAATAAGTTTCAAGAGTGTATATTCCTGCGCCATTCTTACCCGTGATTCCGTGCCCTGTATGCTCACACGCGGCACACTCAAGCAGCGGGAAGCGGCTTATAGTGAAACCTCCCTTATCAGTGTGTTCAAGAAGCTGGGGTTCCACACAGCATGGCTTGGCACGCAGGGCACCTATTCCGCCATTGACAGCCCCTATACCCGCCTGACCAAGGAAGCGGATGAGGTGGTATTCCTTGATACGGATTTATACGGAACCTATGCGCTGGATGAGCATCTTTTCCCGTTTTTTGATACGACCATGCGCAAGAACCCGGGCAATAAGCTAATAGTGCTCCATACTTTTGGCAGCCACTGGCATTATGAATCGCGCTATTCTGACCGCTTCCGCCGCTTTACCCCTATTTGCAGCAAGCAGTTATGGTCACGCGATATGACCCATTGTAGTAGGGAAGAGCTTATCAATTCCTATGATAACACCATTCTCTATACAGATTATATAATCTACAGTATTATTGAGAAACTGAAAGACCAGAATGCGCTGGTGGTATATGTATCGGATCACGGTGAATCGTTGGGAGAAAATGGCATGTATCTGCATGGCATGAAAAGCACCAAAGAGCAACGCTATGTGCCGATGTTCTGGTGGGCGTCTGAGCATTTTGTGGCAGGCCATGCTAAAAATATAGCGAACATGCGAGAGCATAAGGAAAGCCCGCTGAGCCACGATAACCTGTTCCATAGCCTGCTTGATTGTGCCGGGGTAGAGGGAGAGGTGATTGATAAGAAACTGAGTATTTGTCATTAGATTATGCATATTCTTCGCCACCCCAAGCATTGTCCTCGTTCGTTACAACATAGTGTAATCGCGCTGGGGAATTTTGATGGGGTGCATAAAGGCCATCAGCGGGTGATTGCAACCGCCAGTGAGATTGCAACCAAGTATAGTGCGCCGCTTGCCGTGATGACGTTCGAGCCGCATCCTGCTATGGTGCTGCGGAGCGATGCTGTACCGATGCGGATTACACCTTTCCGCATGAAGTTGGAACATATCCGCGCCTTGCAGGTGGATATCGCCTATGTACAGCATTTTTCCCGGCAGTTTGCCGAACGGACAGCGGAAAGCTTCATTGACGATATTTTGCTTGGGGCCTTAAAGGTGCGCCATATTGTGGTGGGGGAGGATTTTAACTTTGGTCGTAGCCGTGGTGGTAATGCAGCCTTGCTTACACGCATGGCGGAAGAGTGTGGCGTTGGCGTGAGTTGTGTGCCAGCGGTGAAGGAAGGGGGCGAGGTATGTTCCTCCACCCGTATCCGTCAGATGCTTCGGGCCGGAGAGATAGAGGCTGCCGCCCGCTTACTTGGTTATGACTATGCTATAACCGGGAAAGTGCGGCATGGTGATAAGCGCGGTAGGCTGCTTGGCTTCCCTACAGCCAATATCTTGTTACCTGAAGAGCAGCTTGTGCTTGCCCATGGTGTCTATGCCGCCGAGATTTCCCTGGATGCAGGCATAAGCTGGCATGATGCGGTGGCTAATTTTGGTGTGCGTCCTTCCGTGGCATCCTCAGGGAAGGCAAGGCTTGAGGTGCATATTTTGGGATTTAGCCAGGATATTTACGGGCAACGCGTGCAGGTGCGGTTGCAGCACTATCTGCGGCCAGAACAGAAATTTGCGTCACTGGAGGCGTTACAATCCCAGATCGCGCAGGATGTACAACATGCAAAAGACGTGCTGGGAGCCTATCATCATGCATAAATATCATGGTTTATTCATTGCCATTCTGGTTATAGTGTGTGACCAGTGGAGCAAATGGTGGGTGTTTGGCCTGTTAAGCACAGAGCCTGGCTTAAAGATAGAGGTGACAAGCTTCTTTAATCTGGTTATGGTATGGAATAAAGGCATCAGCTTCGGGCTGTTTGGCCAGACAGGCTATGGCCATATTATATTTTCGCTGACATCACTCGTGATAGTGTGTGTGCTGCTTGGCTGGCTATGGAAAGCGGGCAATAACTGGCTGATAGTGGCGCTAGGGCTGGTGATTGGTGGGGCAGTGGGGAATATTATTGACCGGATGCGTTTTAAGGCGGTGGCAGACTTCCTAGATTTCCATGTGGGAAATTGGCACTGGCCTGCTTTTAATATTGCCGATAGCGCAATATGTATCGGGGTGGCACTCCTATGTGTGGAGGGGCTGCTCATTCAACCCAAGAAAGACAATAGTAATACAGCAGTGCAATGATGATAACACGACTAATACGGAACACAGGAATTGGATTCTTTGCAGTATGCGCGCTTGCCGCCTGTAGCAATAATGCCAAAAATACGCTGGGGTTAAATAAAGCTGCGCCGGATGAATTCCGGGTGATTGCCAAAAGCCCGCTAGTTATTCCACCAGATTTCAGCCTGCGTCCCCCGCTTGTACATACTATGGCTAACACCCAGAATGGCGGAGAGGCAAAAGACATGCTGCTTGGGCAGAATATTGCAGCTAATGAGGTAAATGTGGCAACCGCCGGGGAAGAGGCACTCCTGAATAAATCGAGTGTTAGAACCATAGACCCTGCTATCCGCCAGATCATTGCCCAGGATAATATGCCGCCTGCCCCTCTGCCACAAAAAGAGAACTTCCTGAAAAAATTATTGCCTTCTGATGCCAAAGAACCAACACTCGGGCCCGATAGTGTTGTTGATGCCAGTGCCGAAAAGGCACGGCTTGAGCAGAATAGAAAAGAGGGAAAGCCGGTAACAGAAGGCGAAACCCCCACCATTGCTGAGGAAGTGACGCCTCTCGATAAACTCCTAGGAAAGGACAAAGAAAGCGAGTAGGGGCATAGATGAATAAACTGTCACTGGCAGGAAAAAAAGGGTTAATTATTGGCATTGCCAACGAGCATAGTATTGCCTATGGCTGTGCGCGTATTATGCGTGAGATGGGGGCAGAGGTTGCTATAACCTATGTCAACAACAAAGCCGAACCCTATGTACGCCCCTTGGCCAAACAGCTTGCATCCCCACTGGTCATGCCCTGTGATGTGCAAAATAGCAGCCAGGTGGAAGCCGTATTTACAGCGGTAGCCAAGCAATTTGGCAGGCTTGATTTTCTTCTCCATTCCATTGCCTACGTGCCCAAGCAAGATTTGCAGGCCTCGGTGCTTGATTGTTCCATGGATGGTTTTTTAACTGCAATGGATATTAGCTGCCACTCTTTTATCCGCCTGGCCAAACGCGCCGTGCCACTGATGAAAGACGGTGGCAGCCTGTTAACAGTCAGCTATTATGGCAGTGAGAAGGTGGTGGAGCACTATAATATCATGGGCCCAGTGAAAGCGGCGCTTGAATCCACCGTGCGTTATCTGGCGGTGGAGCTTGGCAGCCGGAATATCCGTGTAAACACCCTTTCGCCTGGGGCGGTGATGACGCGGGCAGCGGGAGGAATTGCCCATTTTGATGAGCTGTTAGCCCTATGTCAGAAAAAATCCCCACTTCAGCGTCTGGTAGGGGTGGAAGATGTTGGCTATATGGCAGCGTTCCTTGCCAGCGATGCCGCCCATAACATTACCGGCGGCATCCATTATATTGATGCAGGCTATGAGATCGTTGACTAGTGCTTCTCTCTTTACGTTCTTTATGTTTTTATACGTTAACTATTGCGGCGTTTTAATGCAGTAATGCTTATAGTGTGATGATGTGACAGATTCAAAACACAGAGGGGAACATATGATACAACGCAAAGTAGAGGGGTGGATTCTGGTGGCAAATGGCAAAGAGTGCCGGATTTTCACACGCAATTTCACCACTGGCGTACTGGATATTGTGGAAGAGTTCCACTCGGAAGAAAGCCGCCCGCATGATAGGGATATCAGGGCAAACAGGCCGGGGCGTGTATTTGAGAGCGCGCAACCTATGCGCCATGCTATGGAGCCCAAGATACGGTTTGACGATCAGGTAAGGCAGGGTTTTGCCAGGGAAATTGCTGAATTCCTGAATGAGGCAGCATTACAGGACAGGTTCCACGCGCTGACCATCGCCATGTCATTGCCGATGCTAGGGGAGTTCCGGCCCTATGTAAGTGCGCATGTGCAGGAAAAGATAGTGATTCAGGTGAATAAAGACCTAACCCATATTCCCCCGCACGAGTTGCCCGAATATCTTTATCAGAAAGCAGGATAGACTCTAAGCCCCTGGATTCTCACTGAAATATTTCTCAAACTTACCCGTTTCATCTTTCATTTCATCGGCTTCTGGCAGCGGATCTTTTTTCACGGTAATGTTGGGCCATTGTTCAGCATAGGTGCGGTTAATTTCCAACCATTTCACTAGCTCTTCTGATTCCGGCTTAATAGCCTCTACCGGACATTCCGGCTCGCATACACCGCAATCAATGCATTCATCTGGGTTGATAACCAGCATGTTCTCGCCTTCATAGAAGCAGTCCACCGGACACACATCCACACAATCGGTATACTTGCACCGCACACAGGCATCTGTTACAACATAAGTCATAATGAATCCTTTCTCTTTATATAATAACGCCAGATGATTTATCGCGTCTTGGCAGGTTAGTAAAGTGTTTTCCCAGAGGATAGCAGCAATTTTTCTTCCAACCGTTCAATCTTTCGCGAGATGATAGCAGCTTTTGTACGAATGCACAATATCACGATGAAATATCCTGTGCAGGCGGCAATCATCAGCAGGAGCGGAGTGAGCATTGATGGGTGAATAGACGGGCCACCCATCCGCAGGATGCTGGCCGGTTGGTGCAGGGTATTCCAGAAGTCTACTGAAAATTTTACAATAGGCACGTTAATAAACCCCACCAATGCCAGCAATGCTGCTGCTTTGGCCCCCGCAATAGCATCATCAAAGGCCTGTAACAATGCCAGATAGCCAACATAAAAGAAAAACAGGATCAACATCGAGGTTAGCCGCGCATCCCATACCCACCAGGTGCCCCAGACAGGCTTGCCCCAGAGTGATCCGGTCACCAGTGTTATCAGCGCAAACATCGTGCCAATAGGGGCGGCACTGCGTGCTACTATGTCGGAAAGCGGATTCTTCCAGATAAGGGAAGCAGCACTCATGGCAGCCATGAAACTATAGATACAGAGTGCCATCCAGGCAGCAGGCACATGGATATACATAATCCGCACCATATCGCCCTGTTGATAATCAGCCGGTGAGGCGACAAGTGCCAGATATAACCCAGCACCTAATGTGATAGCGGTGAACAGGGTGCACCAGGGAAGCATGGCATCAATCATGCGCAAGAATTTCCCCGGATTAAAGAACTGGTGCATAATGAAAATAAGAAGATGGTGCGGTCGAGAAGACTCGAACTTCCACTCCGGTTAAGGAATAGCGACCTCAACGCTACGCGTCTACCTGTTCCGCCACGACCGCAAGGATATATGAGGTGACAATGTGATAACAAGCTTTTGACTGCTTGGCAAGAGGAAAATGATGTTCTCTCACCATACACAAGTTTGTCACATCCAATAGCCCCCAATGGTTAATTGGCTATTGCTAAATAACCTCAGTTTTGGATAAGCTGAATATGGTGCATTTATGCACTGAGACGCATACCACTATGGAGGTTTATAGCCTATGTTCCGGTTTGTTCACACGGCGGATATACATCTTGATTCACCGCTTCATTCCCTGGCTATCAGGAATAAAGAGGCGGCTGAACTCATTGCTAACGCTACCAGGCAAAGTTTTGTCAATACGGTTGATTTATGCATCCATGAAAAGGTCGACGCCTTGTTGATTGCTGGTGATCTTTATGATGGAACGCTGCGCAGTATGAAGACCGCTGCCTTTTTTGCAAACCAGATGTATAGGCTAGTGAATGAAGCGATCCGTGTGTTTATTATACGTGGCAACCATGATGCTGAATCCAGAGTCACCCGTGAACTTCAATTACCCAAAGGCATCCATGTTTTTCCAGCTAAGGGTAAGGAAACGACGGTAACCCTTGATGAGCACGGCGTGGCTATACATGGTGTAAGCTTTAAAGAGCCTCACGTTCCTGAAAGCCTACTCCCACACTATCCACCGCCAAAAGAGGGCTTCCGTAATATCGGGCTGCTGCATACCAGTTTGGCTGGATCGAAAGAACATGATGTGTATGCACCATGCAGTGAGCAGGATCTATGTAACCAGGGCTATGATTACTGGGCACTTGGCCATATTCATAAACGTATGGTTATTAAAAAGGACCGCTGCACCATTGTTATGCCAGGCATTCCGCAAGGACGGCACATTAATGAGGCTGGCACTAAATCTGTGACTTTAGGTTCAATATCACCGGCAGGATTGGTGAGCCTGGAAGAACGCTCCACCAGTGCTGCGCAGTTTGAGCGTGTTTCCGTTGACCTCACCCATGCTGAGAGCTGGTCTGATTTTGTTAACCGTGCTGAAGCTGCACTGCGCCAGTTGGCCGATAAGGCCACAAGCAGCCATATTATTGCCCGTGTTGAATTATCCGGTATTTCTCAGATAGCCGCAGTGTTACGCCGTGATGCCGACAGGGTATTGGAAGAACTGTATGAGGCTGGTCGCCGGATAGGCCCTGTATTCATTGAGCAATGCGAGAATCGCTGCGCTGTTCACGTCTTGGAAACAAAAGCTGCCGGTAACAACCCGCTTGTAGATCTCCGTCATCTGATGGCGGGCCATGGCTTAGACCGGATAAGCATAGAAGAACGGGTGCAAACACTACTCGCTGAACTGCAAAAGAAATTACCCCCCGAACTTCGTAATGCTTTTGAGAACACAGATGGTGCCCTGACAAAACAATATCTGTCAGAAGGCTCAGAGGATATACTGGCTCAACTCGTTTCTGTAAAAGAGGTGGTGTAATGCGTTTTGACCGAATCAATCTTTTACGTTATGGGTGTTTTACCAATCATCTAATTGATTTTAAAGAACCTCACCCAAGCGGCGATTTCCATATCATCTATGGGCCTAATGAAGCAGGGAAATCCACTTTACGTGATGCCTGCCTAGATTTTCTTTTTGGTATTCAAACAAGAAGTAAATATAATTTTCTTCATGACTACTCAGCAATGGAGATTGGTGCCCAGATCACGGCAGATAATAAAACATTTGAAGCACACCGTACTAAAGGCAGCAAGCATACACTGCAAAGCCTGGGAGGAAGTGCCATTTCTGAATCTCATCTGAAGCATTTACTTGGCGCAATATCCCGTGAGACCTATGAGCACATGTATTCACTGGATGATAAATCACTTGAAGCAGGGGGAGAGAGCATTCTAAACAGCCAAGGCGATCTTGGGGCGTTACTGTTTTCGGCTATGTCTGGGCTATCTGGTATCACTACTTCACTTACCAAGGCGCAACAGAAGGCTGAAGAATTTTTTAAACAGGGCGCCCGTAGTGATCATCTTAGCAAACTCAAACACGAGCTAGACGCAATTAAAGCTACAATCCGCGACAATGATATTGAGGCAAGTGCATATAGTAAATTAAGAGAACAGGCAGCGCAGGCTAAAAAGGGGTGGGCGCAGATAAAATCTGAACGTGACGAACAGGCAGCTAGGCACTCTCGGTTGCAATCAATTCTGAATGCATATCCTATCTGGAGAGAGTTTATTGATACACGAGAGAAATTACTACTGTTAGGCGATGCGCTGCATGTCCCGGAAGGTTGGGATAACGAAATTAATGATTTAATTGAAAGGAACGCACAGGCCACTGCTATTTACAACACTGAACATGCTGCCGTCTGCCGTGCTGAAAAGGAACTTGAGGCAATTACCATTGACGAAGAAGTGCTTGCTATAGCACCATGTGTGAAACGCCTGAATGAAGATGGGCTGGAGGCACGGTATCGACTATCGAATGACACTCCACAATGTCAGGAAGAACAGCGTAATCTGCATGAAAAAATAAAGCTGACAGTAATGAAGCTTGCTCAGAAAGACGATATAACTGCCAGCCAGCTAATGCTTCCAACTGCCCTCGTTGGTGAACTGCGTGATTTGATTGAAAAACGTGATGCACTCTTCACTAAGGTACAGGATGCCGAAAGGGAATGGGAGGAAGCACAGTTTATCACCAGAGAAGCTGAAAGCGTGTGTTCTGAACTTACAGAAGTAGCCGATTTAGAGAATCTGGAACAGAGTATAAAACAATCAAAGAATGCACCAACCTTAGAGCAACTTCACAGTGCCAGAGAGGCGTGCAAAGCAGCCAAGGCCAGTTATGATGCTGCCATATCAGCATTGGCTCCTTGGAACGGTAGCAGCCAGTCTGTTATGATGCTTGAGAAACCTGCCAGAGCAATGCTAAATAATTTGATTGCAGAACAACATGCAATTACAATAGAGCGGCAATCTATACACAAGGAAGCGTCAAAACTGAAGGGAACCTTGCTGGAAGTTGAGGCAGAAATCAGCGCATTGCTCAATCAGGCAAAAATTATTTCTGACGAACATACCCAGACCTCTCGTGAGAATTATGAGATTGCCTGGCGGCAACATCGCGCTCATCTGGATGCAACAGCTTTACCACCGGCAGCTATTTTGCAGGAAACGGCTGATAATTTCGTTGAAGCATTGACAGAATATGACAGACTCCAGACCATACGCCTCACCCAAACTGCTGAAATTGCACAACTGCGACGTGCCCAGGTGGAGAAAGCTAAAACAGCAGCTTCGTATCACGAGATACAAAAAGACATTGAGGCGTTGGATAAAAGGATAGTGGATCATAACAATGCGTCTTCCGCGCTATTAACAACACTATCACTACCCCTAGATTATCCTTTAACCTCACTCGAAGCCTGGCTAACCCACTTGGATCACGCTAAAGAAAAAATTGAATATTGTAAGAGCGAGGAAGAGCGGTGCCATGCTTTAGAGGAATCGCATACTACAGCGCAAGAAAAGCTGAATGCGGCAATGCGTGCTTATAATCTCGCGGGAATGGAGTTGTCCTGGCCTGATAAGCTTGAGCGTTGTGAAACAGCTATTCAGGCGTGGAAATTGCAAAAACACCAGCAAATAGCGCATAAAGAGGCGTTAAAGAAAGCGCAGGATGCTGAAGACAAGCGTAAGCGTGAGCTTGAGCGGACACAAAAATATACTGATGGATGGCAAGAACAATGGTCAGCTTGCCTTGCGTCAAGCTGGATTGGCCAGCAATCACCATCTGCTGTGAAAGAAATACTGCACACGCTTGAATTGTTGGAAGCTGATATTCAGACGGAAGCAAACCTTGCATACCGGATTGAAGCCATGACCAGGGACCGTGAAGCATATATAGCGGAAATTAACCGGATAAAATCCATGATTTCAGACGATTTTACTACCGATAACCCCGTGGTAACGGCTGAGCTTTTGAGGCAACGGGTAAGTCAGGCAGAAGAAACCAAACGCGCCCATGAGAGAGCAGGCAAAGCGTTACTGGATGCACAAAACAGACGGGCAAAGGCCAAAGAAGATATGGCGTCCGTTCAGGATCGCTATCATCATATGCAGGCATCTATTCCTGCCGAGTCTTTGGAACATTTGCGTGAGAAAATTCGCTGCGGGTTGCAGCGGGTGGCACTTCTTGAGCAAATACATAAGCTTGAAAATAATCTAGTGGGGCTACTTGGTCAGGAAACAATAGCAAATGCTTTGGACGTGATGGAAGCGCATGCCAGCAATAACGATGCGATCCAAGCCCTGAAACATGAGCATATAAGTTTAGAAAATACTTTAAAGGATGTTGGAGATCACGTTAGTAAAAAATATTCTGAGTGGCAGGAAGCTGAGAAAAACTTGAGCGGCATAGGAACAGATAGCTATTCCGCTAAACTGGAAGAACAAAAAAGCGCATTACTCCTGCAAATTGCAGCGGAATCCCATAAATTTATGCAGTTATCAGCGGGTGTACTACTGGCAAGTGAGGCACTGCGCAACTACCGCGAAACCCACCGTAGTTCAATGATGGCAGCAGCAAGTAAGGCCTTTGTCCTTATGACGAGAGGAGCCTTTAAAAGCCTGGCAGCTCTCCCCCGTGACAATACCGAGATTCTAGTTGGTATACGAGCCGATGGCTCCTCTGTTATTGCAAGTGAAATGTCAAAAGGCACACGTTATCAGCTTTATCTCGCGCTACGCATTGCTGGCCACGCTGAATTTGCCCAACATGGTGACACATTACCCTTCTTCGCAGACGATATTCTAGAACCATTCGACGATGACCGTTCCAAGGAAACATTTAACCTATTGCATACTATGTCAAAAAATGGGCAAGTAGTGTATCTCACGCATCATAGGCATTTATGTGATCTTGCTAAAACAGTGACAAACGGACAGGTAATGATACATGAATTACCAGACCGAGCCGTTCCCGTTTCTTTGATGATACCCTCTTCAAGCCAAAGAATGCCGGGCCTGACCAGCGGGTACCGGTGATATGGCGGGCAATGACCGATAGGCTTTGCGCTTCATCCTTGAAACCGCCCTGACCATCTGTCAGTGGGCGGGTAATAAGACGTAATACTGCCTGCTCAAAGCGTAGCAGGTCAGCCTTTAATAACTCTTCCCCCTGTTCTATGGTAATCGCTGGCGTATCCTCATGAACTTCTGGCCCAGTATGCCCATAGCCAATCGTCCAGATGCCAGCAGGGCAGCGATACGGCACTGGGGAAAAGCTCTCAAAGCCCTTGATAAGCCTGATACCATCCTCCGTAATATGCCGCATCATTTCCCCCGCATTTTAGCAAGTGCACGCTGTCCGAAATAGAAGCTGATAATCCCGGCAAAGATCGCCTGATCTTCCTGTCTCCATAAAATATCGAGGTATATGCTAAGCGGGGCGTGTTCGCCTATTGCTTGGAAGGTGAGGAGTTTTACCAGAGCATAGAGCAGGAAAAACGCATAGGTAATGGTAGGGCGCACAGTGCCGTTATAAGCATCCACCCAGGTCACGCCTGTCCTATAAGTCTGATATAGGGCAACAGATTCTGCAGTATCAGCAGTGGTGCGGATTTCTTCCAGATGCACATCACGATCTGCTTGAGCGGATTGCAACTGTAGCTGCATAATAGCTAGTTCATGGGCTTTATCTGCCTTGTCGTTCCAGAATTTGAACAGTTCCGGCACCAGCGAGCCAACGAAGCCAAGTAATGAACCAAGGAGTGCGATCATGATATTACCCGTTCTTGAGTTTGTTTTTGGAGGCTTCCCAGAGAAGATAGAGAATGCCGGGGATGGTGGTGGTCAGCAGCACCAGGCGTATCTTGCTGAATACATCTTCGCTGCCTTTCCGTAAGTGGCGCAGATAGACCATATCGGCCTGCATTTCCGCCAGGTTGTGGGTATCAAACCCAAGGCCAGATAGCGTCTCATGCACCGTTTCTTTGACGATGCGGCGCATTGCTTCTTCATCTTGCATGGTATACCTCTTAAGCGCTTTTGCTGATTTTTCCTGTTCCGGCATTGCTGTTGCCCTGGTCTTTGTAGAGAGCGCAAATTCGTGTGCTATCCAGTGCCGCACAGGCAAATTCGGAAGAAGTGGCGTTGTTGAGAGTCATAGCGGGTTGAAGCATCCAGCGCCTGGCTGATACCGCTTGCCATCTCAGTAGTAATACCAAAGGCAGAAGAGAGCTTTCGTGCTTCTTCCGTCAGCCGCTCGGTAGATTCAATCGCTTCCTTAAAGGCCTTTCCCCCAGCCAGGATGGCGGCAAAGCCAAGCATGATACCATTTAGCTTTTCAAAAACGCCCGTGATACCTTCAATATGTTCCTTGGTCTTTTCACTGAATTCCTTAACAGAATTAGCCCCTTCCTGCATAGCGGATTTCAGTTCTGCAATACTGGCAGTGATTTTGACTTGGGCTTCGTTGTCGGAGGCCATAGTGATTACTCATACTCAGGAAGATTAAGGAACTCCAGTGCCTCTGGGTCAGCCTTTACAACAGGTTTAATCCCAATAAAAGCAGCAACGCTGATATGCACAGGCGGATGGCTCTGCCAATAGGTGGAAAGCACGGAAAGCCTGGGCAATGTCATATATTCGTCGATATATTCCCACGTCCAGCCTGTAGCGGTGATGAGGTGCGCATAGAGCCCGTCCCAGTCTATGGGCTGGTAGCCCCGGCCTTCTGCTCCCCCACGGATTTAACTCCTGATTGGCCCATGATGGCGGAAAGGATGGTTCCGGCATTGCCTAAATCAAGCCAGTCCAGCACATCTTCCTTCTTGGTGTTAGGGTAGTTACGCAGCATTGCCGCAAACACAATATCCGCCACCGCATCAATCTGGCTCTCCGTCATGTTTGCGGAAATGTTGGAGAGTGTTTCGATGGTGGATTGCAGGCGTTTCAGGGCTGCGAAATTGAGCGGCGGGATAATATAATCCTGCCCACCCAAGGCGATGTTAACACCGGAGATCAGTGGCATTTTTTACCTCGCTGGTGGTGATTCTACTGTAAACTGGGGTAACATCCAGGTTGATTTTCTCAAGCAGCTCCAACAGTACAATACGGTTCTGCCTGGCCTGGAAGATAGTGCTGCACGCAATGTAGGGCATACGGCGCTCGAAGGCATAGCTCTGGATTTTCTGGCTGATATACTGGAAATCCTGCTCTATTTCCTTAGGTGATTTGTGATAGACACGGGCTACGGCGGTGAGATCATTGCCATTGAGCAAATTGGCAAAAATCAGTTTACGGTCATTATTCTGTGGCATTAGCTTAACTCCGCTACGCTGATGGTTCCAAGGATTCCTGCGCTATCGGCAAAGGCGTCAAAATCAAACTGTGGCTTGGTGAAATCCTCAAGCGCGGTCTGGAATGACATCTTGGTTGATATGCAGGCATTTAAGGTGAAGGTGGCTTTCTGCCCGTTATAGGGGAAAAGTAAATCTTTATGACTTCCGCACTGGCTTAGTATGGGTTATGATGTGTACACAACCATGACGGGGCGTTATATGTTTACTGATACAGCAGCTTATAGGAAGGCATTTATTCAATATTTACGGTATGGCACACCTATAGAGTTTTCCATGAAGGGTGAAGAACACTCAACCAGATATTATATTTGGCGCACACGTGGTGATAATAAGGTGCGGCCTTTTCATGCAGCAAATAATGGAAGGATTTTCGCCTGGGATGATCCTCCTGCTACTGGACATCCAGGAGAAGATTATAATTGCCGTTGCACAGCAGAACCTTATAATGGATCTGCCGATATGATGATTAATGACCCTCCTATCCAGCCTATATATCCAGAGTTGCTTTTGTTGCCGGTATTGCGACTAGGAAGAGGTGCCATTACATTGGCTGTTGCGCTCTTACGCCGTATACATCCACAGGCAAAGATTATTAAGTCTGATCTTCTTACCGAACATGGGGCTATTAGATCGGTGCAAAGGCGTATTTCTGTTGCAGAAGCTGAAGAGGCGATCAAAACAGCGAAAGAAACAGGGAATGTCGTGACGAAAACAGGGAAATATGGTACACTTCAGTTGCATTACAAGGGAAGCAATGGTGTGACGGTGATTGTCGAAACAACAGGAAGAAACGCAGGAAAAATTATTACCTCCTGGAAGCACTAAGGGAATAAACTATGCCTATTACATTACCAAATATCAGCACGCTCTTAATGCAAGGAGACCTTGAAGGGCTTATAGAAATGGGGGCTCCCAGTGATGAATATGATGAGGAAGCCGCACAGATTGCTGCCGCTGTATTGTCACTTTCTCATGAAGAAATAACGGAAGAAACCATTGTTGCTATTATTAGCCTGGTATGGATCAAAAGCTTTGAACTTAGCGATGAAGCGTTAAAGTTGCGCCTTCCTGCTATTAGAGTGATAGCAGAAAAAATCCTATCAGGGGAAACAGAGGCATGGCAGTAGAGCATAGCGTAATACTCAAGACAATTAAAGAAACGGCTCATAAAAATGGCGGCAAACCTTTGGGTAAGAAGGCTTTTATGCAACAGACTGGTATCAAGGAATCAGAGTGGAGCGGCATTTATTGGGCAAGGTGGAGCGATGCGGTAGAAGAAGCAGGCTTTATTCCTAATAGGGCAAATGTACGAATAGATGAAGCGATTATATTTGCAAAACTAATTGCTGCAATTCGATATCATAAAAAATTACCTACTAAAGCGGAACTTAGGCTTTACCGGAATAGTATTGACCAGGGTTTTCCGGTTGCTGCACTCATTAAACGCTTTCGTACGGTGGAAAACATATATAGTGTATTGGGGGAGTATGCTGCTGATAATGAAGAATATTCTGACATAACGGATTTATGTAAAGCTTTTATTTCTGAAGATGTGATTGCAATACCTGCCTCAGAAGGCTGGGTTTACCTGATTCAGTCAGGTTCCCATTACAAGATAGGAAAGAGTAATAATTTAGAACGTCGTATCAAAGAGATACGAGTGCAATTGCCTGAAGCGGCAATACTCGTCCATTCCATTAGAACGGATGATCCTGATGGAATCGAAGCCTATTGGCATCGCCGTTTCGCAGATCGTCGTGCTAATGGAGAGTGGTTTAAATTATCGTTATCTGACGTGGCGGCATTTAAGCGGCGTAAATATCAATGATAGTCGCTGTTCCCGTAATCAGAACAGAATTGATAGGCACTGTTCTTAAATTATAATCATGATTGCGGCGAGAGCAATAAAGGCGAGGAATACGAGATCAGATTTTTCATAACGCATTGCCAAGCGCTTATTTTCTTTAATTTTTCCAAAGAATTGCTCAATACGTCTGCGCAAAGAATAGATTGCCTTATCATAAACAATTTCTGTTTTTCGATTTTTTCTTCCCGGAATGACGGGGGTGTTATTCTGAGAACAAAGGAATTGACGATGTGTATCAGAATCATAGCCCATATCCTCCACCACATAACATCCATAAATATTTTCAAAAAGTTGATCGGCGACTGTTATATCCGATACGTTACCTCCCGTTAGAAAGCCGTCAACTACATGTCCTTCAGCCGTTGTGGCCAGATGTAGCTTTGTAGTCACACCTGCGCGACTTATTCCTTTGCTTTGGTGCCCCCTTTTAAGCCGCCGCCATGGCGGTGGACTTTAAAACTAGTGGAGTCCGCAAGTATTACGCGCATTCTTATTTTGTTGTAATTTCATAAGGATATTCCACCATACACCGCGATCAGCGCTGCGTTTAAAGCGTTGGTACACGCGATGCCAATGACCGTACACTTCGGGCAAATGCCGCCATGGGATACCAGTGCGAAGCACATAAAGCATAGCGCAAAACACATTATAATCGCTGATCGACTCAGGACGGCCAGCCTTAGAATAGTTAGATACTATCAATGGCTTAATATGTTCATTGAAAAATGTTGTGGTGATCGGAAAGAGGCGTTTGTCCATAGTGAATTCTCCCATAATTGAAAGAATCTTACCATATCTAATAATTTAAGAACAGTGCCTAGTGGTAATCGCACCGAGCGTTTCACTACCGCTTGCTCCCCAGAACCAGGCATAGCCAATAGCGCCGTTTACTGCTGCTACACTAGCCTTAATAGAGTGGGTGGCATTGCTGTCATTAGCGGTCGTGACGGAAGCAGCTGAGGATTTAGTGGCCGTTCCCTGGTTATAGGCTTCCGTAGTACCATCCGCCAGTGTCCGGGTGGCAGAAAGCGGGAGTCCACCTGCTACCGAAGCGCCTAAGAAACCGTCATGGGTGAGCGCCACGCAGATCACGCTGTAAGCCGTGTTAAAGTTCAGACTTCCGCCCGTAGCAACATCGGTGAGCGTTGGGGTAGGTGTAGTGCCAAGAGCAATGCTGCTGTTAGCACCCAGAATGATTTTCTCCTCCGCAATCATTAGCCCACGCAACAAGCCTTCTACCGCCCTTGCCTTAATATCATCATAGCCTTGTGCCGCCATATCAGCTTCAAAGGTAACGTTATCATCAAGCCCGAGTGCCTTAAAAGCAGCGTTATAATCTGCCGTCGTATGGGCAATTACGGCCCCCCGGTTTCCTTCCGATACACCCGCTCCGGCATTGCCGGTATTGATCCCGGTAATTGCCCGCCAGTTTGCCTGGGTGCCCGCACCGCCTGTCACACGGGGGATTTCATTTCTGAGTGGTGTCAGGACGGGATAGAGGATTTTAGCGGGCGCTTCGAGGTCATAATAGGTAAGACCGGAAGTTGCGCTATTGCTCTGAGTATAAGATTTAGCCAGGTCAGTATCAGGATTTTTCTGCGCTGCCTTGACCAGTTCCAGCGTTTCTTGGGTGATGTTACTCATAAAAGTTCTCCTGTAATTGGGCATAAAAAAAGCCCTGTTGATTGCAGGGCTTTGGGTTTTTCTAAATATGAAGCTGATTAATAGTTGATTATTTTTCCACCAGCGCTATGCACTTTCTTGATGGCGCTGAGCGTATCCTTTGGCTCCTCTTCCTTTTTCTGAACAACGGGAGCATCTTCGCTTTTACCTACCGCCTTCAGGGCAGCTTTAGGCGGTTTAGGTAAGGCTTCCAGTTCCTCAACGCGCTTCTTCAAACTGCTATTTTCAGACGCAAGCTTGGTAATTCTATCTTCTAGCCTGGCCATTTTGCTGAGGTTTATAGAATGTTCTGCCTTCTCAGCGGAACAGGTGGCGCCAAGGGAGACGGCATTATCATGTACGGACTGGATTTTCTCAAGATCAGCATTGCTGTTACGTGCCCCCGCTTTTGCCACATCATCAGTTGGAGCAGCTAAAATTACAGTGTTCGCCTCATTCGCTGCTGTCAGCTCTTCTGTCTCTTCCGCTACCATGTTACGCAACACGCCGGAAAGATTACCGACCACCTCTTTCAGTTCCACAGGCACGGTAGAATCATCCCCTTCCATCATCTCTTCCCATTCGCTGGACTGGCGCAAGCAATTAAGGCTATCGAGGATGGCGGCAAGCTGGGCCACAAGGTACATGCCCTTCGATACGATAGGCTCGGGTTCCAGATCTACCTTACCCATGGAAAATACAGCCTGGCTGTTAGCGGGGCGGTCAACCAGCGATATTTCCGAAAGCTGCAAACCGGTAATGACGGACTTGTTGCTTTCATCCCTGTCAGTCACCCGACCACCAATGGAAAAACCCTTATAGACCTGCTTTTGCACTTTCTTTACCGCATCATCATCCACAATATGCGCTCTGAGCCAGGTGCGCCCATCATCCTGCACTTCAGCCTCAAGCGCTAC
The DNA here is from genome assembly GCA_964643145.1 of uncultured Rickettsiales bacterium. GTDB lineage: Bacteria > Pseudomonadota > Alphaproteobacteria > Rickettsiales > Arcanibacteraceae > CAZXPG01. The sequence goes on along the minus strand of CAZXPG010000013.1, from coordinate 11,196 downwards.
ACCTGCTGCTTTCATCTGGTGCATTTCACGGATATTGGCAAACTTCATGTAATCAGGCAGGGCTGCTTTCATGGCCTCAGCGGTGACGATTTCTCCCTGCGAATCGACATCTTCACTGGAGGCGTAACCCGTGACAATAATCGTGCCATCTTCCTGCGGTTCTGCTTTTTCTATGGTGCCGTAAAGTCTCATGGTTTTACCTTTGGTAGCTGGTTTAAAGTCAAGTGATTAATTGTATAAATAATTGAAATACATCGGATTATTGAATTGATGGTTTTAAGAATGTGAGTATTAATGGCTGTATAACCAATGCTCAACAACAATCAAAGGAAGCAATTATGGAAAACAAAGCAGTAACGAAGAAAGTCATCGCTACCAATATCGAGTGCATCAAAACCCTGCTTGAAGCAGCGCTACTTGCCACCATTGAAGCAGATAAGGCGATGGATAAGGACGAACAAAACATGGCCATCGGTTACCTGATGGATCTGGAAGTCGCCCTTCAGAATGTAAAAGCGCTTTACGGTGCTACGCTCTGCATGCACCACAGCAAATAATCAATATGGGGGTAGGCAGGAATGCCCGCCCCACATTGGAGCCCGCTATGACTGAACTTACCCCCGCACAACAACGTATTCTTGAGGCAGCGTCAGAGCAGCCCGGTACAGATATACGGCAATTTATGAGCCATATTAAAAGCTCAACCATTCAGGATAAGCTGCTTACTGTCCTGTTGACGCGTGGGCTTATCATCCAGGATGATGCGAAAGTAGCGTTTGTTATTTCTGCAAAAGGCCTGGCAGTTATTGGAAAGACAGCAATTGCTGAACCTGCAGCCCCCAAAACATCCAAGCAGCAGATCGTAATAGAGCTGCTCTCAACAGCGGAAGGCGCAACGCTTGCAGCTATACAGCAAGCTACCGGCTGGCAGGCTCATACCGTGCGTGGGATGATTTCTGCTACCTTGAAGAAAAAACTGGGCCTGAACATTGTTTCCAGTCAAAGAAACGGTGAACGGGTTTATAAAATCGATTATTAATCTTCTAACGGCATCACCACAGGCACTGTACTACATGTGCAGTTCGGGTGTGCAGGAGCCGCATCATCGCCGCTTGGAAAATTCTGCTCCAGTGGGATAACACCTTCAGCCGCATTTGCCTCACAAAGCGGGCAAGAGTCACCACCCAGCAGCCATTCTTTCCCGGATACCATACCACTTTCCCGGTAAGCAATCATACTGCCATGCATATCCGCACGGGCGGTTTCTGTACGGGCTATCATTTCCGCTCTGGCTTCACTGAAAGCATAATTATCTTCGATTACATCGGCTAGTTTTGCGGTCGACCAGCCTTCCTCCATAGCCTGTTCAATATCGGCACGGAGCAGTTCCCGTGTACCGTCAGTAATAACCCATTTGGCATTGGGGTTATCGACGAGCTCACCGTCTACATATTTCTTCCCTACCAATTCAGCGGCGCGGTAGGCAGCATGTTCTCTAGCCGTTTCTGCTACGGTATCCTTAAGAGTAGAGTTAGTAAGGCTCAGCTGCTTTAACGCCTGTGTGCCGCCATCCTCTGTTACAGTGGCAAGCTGCTCGCGGGCGGTAGTCACAACAGCCGTCCAATCCATATCAAGGCTATCCAGTATATCCTCTATGTCATCCGCCTTCTGAAAATTGGCATAAGATTCTACAATCCGCTCTTTTTCTTGTGCAAACAATTCATTGAATGACGCTGCCAGCTTGCGTGCAGTTGCTTTAACAATAGGCCGTTGCCGGTTAATAGGGCGTAGCACCGTTTTCCTGCGCTTCATGAGCTTGGCGCTGGAAGAAGGAGCCACTTCCAACCCAAGCTCAACGCGCACCTCGTCAGGTGTTTTGATACCGCTCATCACATAAATCTGGTTAATCTGTGCCTGAATGAGTGAATCGCTTTCCTTTTCATTCAGCCAGGTCAACTCAAGATCAGCGTAGCCAAAATGAAGCGTGATAATACGGTCCATCAGGCTTTTCACCCACTGCATGAGTGGGGATAGTCCTTCCTGAAGGGCAGCATCCTGTACGGTTTCCGCTGTAGCCCGGTTTTGTTCCTTGATAAAAGGCGTGGGTGGCAGTGAGAATGCATAACAGACAATCCGCGCCAGCCAGTCATCAAACTCATCCTTGAGCGGCTCGGTTTTAGTAGGGTGGAAGTTCACCCCATCCGCCACAAACTTCACCCGCCTGCGGTTGGCAGTATTACCCGCCAGTTCTTCATCCCAGTAGCGTTGGAACGCGGCTATTTGATCGGGCTGCCAGGTAGGAGGTACTCCTATAATAGAATCCGGCACACTGCCTTCAGTGTAATATTGCTGTTGGTGTAGCGCTTTTCGTATCAGGGTATTGATGGTGATAATAATCTGCTCAACAGGGGAAAAGCCGTAAATCTTATGGGTGCGTACATTACGCGGAATATAAATCAGCTCGGTTGCTGTATAATTGGCTGCAGGCACGCCATGCAGAATCTGCTGGTAAGCAGGGTCAGGCGCTATCGGTGCGCGGCCTTTATCATCCAGCAACCGTTTAATAGTAGCCCCATCGATAGGCTCAAAAGCATAGGGATTACCACCGTTATTCAGCCGCACATAAAGCACCGGCGCATCTATCACCAGCAAATCTTCGAGCAGCATTCTAAGCCATGTATGCCAGTCATGCTCCTTATCAGGATAGGCAAAGAACATGGCCAGTTCAGCAATACGCTTGTCAGTAAGGGCTGTTTTATCCTTCGGCTGAACCGCCCATATGAGTTTGGCCATCTGATCTTTACGGGTTTCAATAGCCAGCCGTACAATATCGCAGTTATCTGCAAGACCACGCAAATCAGCGAAGGAAACAGGCTCATGTGCCCTTGGGGCGGTTTGGGTATTACTACTGACTGGGAAATCAAACTGCCGCCCGGCGGTCTCCTGCGCAATAGGCTTTAACGGTTCGCCTGGGCCAAACCAGCTGGCAGGTGTTTTGCCGGTAATAGCATAACGCATACCCGAGGCCACCCTGGCGACTATTCCTGGATGGATAGGTGTACCAGAAGGTTTGGCCATAATGTATGCTATTTTGAGAATGAATTTATTTGCATTTTGTGCAGGAATGTATTATTATAACAATACAAATTGGCACTAGCCACATGCCGCTTCCGAAAGGGAGCGGACTATAAAAGCCCCGTCTAGCGGGGCTTTTGCTTTTTCAGGATAGTATTTACTACCGCTTCCTGCACTCCAATAAATTGAGCAGTGGAGAGCTGTCCCATTTTATGAGTAATCCGCCTACTATCATAAGTTCTAAGCTGTGTAATCATCGCGGACTGTTCTTTATTATGCAGTATAATGCGATGATAATGAGGGGTATCTTTAAGTTTAGTGGATAAAGGAATCCCCCAGAATACCTGTTTGTTAAATTTTCGTAGAATGAGGACTGGACGGTTATAGTAAACATTCTTACCGTTAGTTTCGTCACCAATATTGATTCCTACACTGCACCACCATATTTCGCGTTCCTGAAATGTAGGAGGAGTTTGCAGAACATCCAGTTGGGCTTTAATTTTATTCCATCCTTCAAAATCTTTTTCCATTGACTCTACTGACTTAAGTTAGCGGGTAAACTCCTTTAGATGAAAGGCCCCTTACAGCAACGTACACTAACAGTAATAACCTCTCAAGTCAGTAAAATTCGTTTTTATGAAAGTGCCTAAAACGGAGGTTAAACGCAGTTCTTAAAAAGCTTTCAAAACACTGCATAAACAACTGGATTGTAATATAAAATCATGGCATTTATTCATGCATAAAACAAACTGCATTTATCTAAAAATGAGGTGGCTTTATGCACTTGATAGGTTATGCCCGGGTATCAACCCAAGACCAGAATCTTGACCTTCAGAAGGATGCGCTAACCAAAGTTGGCTGCTCCCGGATTTATGAGGAACATGCCAGCGGTGCTAATACCGACCGACCGCAATTAAAAGCCGCAATGGACTATCTCCGGGCTGGTGATACGCTGGTGGTATGGAAGCTGGATCGGCTTGGCAGATCAACCCAGCATTTACTTCAAACTGTTACCTTGCTTGAGAGCAAAGGCATTGCTTTTAGAAGCCTTCAGGAAAATATCGATACGACCACCAGCAGCGGCAAGCTTATATTCCATATCTTTGCCTCACTTGCTGAATTTGAGCGTGACATCATCCGTGAACGCACCCAGGCAGGGCTATCTGCCGCTAGAGCCCGTGGCAGAATAGGAGGCCGTCCTGCCAAACTAACGCCGGAGCAAATTACCCTGCTTAAGAAAATGCACGCCGATAAGGAAAATTCCCTTAGCCTTATCCTAAGCACCTTCAATATTAAGCTGCGCACGATGTATAAATATTTGAAAGAGTAGGCTACTTCCTATCTTTCGACCTGCTAGCATAATACTCCAGTATCCCGGTAAACTGCTGCCCGGTCATCAGTTCCGTCACGGCCCATACCAGCGCGTCCATCCTGTCGGGGGATTTCCTGCCTGTGGTTGGTTCCCAGTCGCACATTTGATCTTCGAGCTGTGGGAACATGCCCACGTGATGCACTTTGCCTTGCTCATATAATGCCGAGATAGGCTCAGCACGCACCATCTTTCCCCTGCTGGCATGAACGGCTTTATAAGGGATGTTCGGGTCAATAGTACGGAGGATAGTGGCAATCATATCACCGCCGTTGTTCGTCTCCCCAATAATCATATCGGCTTGCAGTTCATGATAAAGCATCACGGCTGCACGCGCCCATTCATCCGGTGTACCACGCATAGAGGCATCGCGCAGGATATAGCAATGTTTATCTTCTCCAAAACCAGCCCCCACAATTCCGGTTTCATCACTGTCTGCATGGGAAGTAACAGCAGGGTCAATAGCAACTACCACACGAGGAAGTGAAGGAGCTGTCTTAACCCGTAAGCCATCTATTTGATCCCGCTGCCATAATGCACCAGGGTTATCGAGCAGGATTTCCGCATAAAGCTCCTGCCGTCCAAGGCGAGTGCCCTCATATTTATTGATGATCTTCGTGAAGAATGAAGGCGCCAGGTTAGCGCGGTTCTCGTAGGTGCTGCCACGGGTGATGACCGTATCAGGCGATGCGGCAAGTTCCTTAATAATCTTGATAGGCCTGGGCGTGCTGGTCACTACCGCTTGCGGGTTGGTGCCAAGCCGGAGGCCCATCGAGAGCATATCCCAGGCATCAGGATAACGCCAGGCTGCCAGTTCATCACACCAGGCGGCATCATGCTGCGGACCGCGCAGCCTGTCCGGCTCATCAGCGGAATAGGTGGTAGCGATAGAACCGTTCTTCCAGGTAAGCCTTCGCTTGGAGGGCTCATAAAGCGGCATATCCCAGGGAGGTGAACAGGCAAGAATACCGCTCTGGCCTTCTACCATTACATCCCTGGCATCGGAGGCTGTGGCTGCTACTAGCGCAATATGCCGTGCAGCCCCGCTGGCTTTCTGTCTTACCCATTCTGCCCCGGTACGGGTTTTACCGAACCCACGTCCGGCTAAAATCAGCCAGTGCGTCCAGCTGCCTTCCGGCGCAAGCTGGTTAGGACGTGCATGCCATGCCCATTCATAGAGCAGGGCTTCGGCTTCTTCATCCGTGAGAGCCTTTATCCTCTTCTGCTGTTCCGAGTGCGGGAGTGTCTTGAACAAGTCCGCGCAGGAGAGCAGCTTTGGCATGAGAGAGTGGGGTGGCTCCACCATCTTTTCCGGTATGCTCATTGATTAGCGTTTCCTTCTGCCCAAGCACTACTTTTCCCAGAAAGATAAGCATGGCGATGGTGGAGATGTTGGTTTAAGCAAATACTTAATTGTAATTCTTTGTTATGTTTTCACTTAAATGCTAAAGTTGCTAATTTAATTAATATAACATAAAGATAACCGTTGACATTACTCTAGTTTATAGTTATTTGTTGGGCTTATAAAATAAAAACATATGAATAATGCGAGCCTTATAATGAATGATACAATTAACAATGCTGAAATTATTATACAAATTAGAGCCTTATATAGAAAAGATGTTATATATCAAAAGATATTTGATTGGTTAGGGCGATACCAACGAAATCCTAACAATAGTGAAACACTAGCCAAAAAAATTGAAGAAGAGGCAAAGGTTCCTTATCATAAAGTAAAGAAATTAGCGGATGAATTGGAAGCTATTGGATGTGCAAAATTTAAAAAAGGACGTAGTACCAATGGAATACCTAAATCGCATAGTCGCATTATATGGAATAAAGAATGGCAAGTTAAGCGTATTGTTGAGGTTGCCAAGAGTAAGGAAGAGGAGCTTTTACAGCCTATAATGCCAACAGATGATGAAGACATTAAAAGCAATAACTCTCCTGATAAACAGCTTGAAATAGAGCACTCTTTCCAGCTGCGATTAGGAAAACCGATTATTTTATCGTTACCTAAAGATTTTAGCGTAGGGGAAGCAGAGAGGTTAGCTAACTTTATTAAAACTATACCATTTGCCACATAAGATAAGGATTAAGTACCATAACACCATGAACTCTTGGCTCTTTCTATTCTTCATAACCGCCCCCTTGCTGGTATTCTCCGTCAAACCAGAAGCACCAAGGCTATGGCGCACCTCACGGTTAATAATTGCCATAATAACCTGCTATGCCTCTATTAACCTTGCGCTTCATTTCGACCATGCCAAGCTTGCAGAAGAAGTAAATAATAACCCACATGCCGCTCATGAAGATTTTATGCGGGTAAGTGGGGCATCGGGGGCTAGCGATGTGTTTATGCTGCTTTTGGGTTGGGTATGGGCAGTAATGTATGTCGGCTGGTGTGAGCTTGCGTGGCGAAGGTACCACCGAGCAAAGATGATTTCCTTGCGGAAAGGTTGCGGCGATGATGGATTTGCCAACATAATCGTTACAATTTCCTATTATGTGAGCTTACTATTTCTGGTACTTATAATGGTAGTAATAACAGGAATAGGTTATGAAATATATTTTAAAGGGTGAGAGTCAGAGGCATTAATTTCGCCGGAAACAGTTGTCTCCCAGTTTCCTCGGATATCATATTTTGCTCCTCCCACTTCTGCAAGTAATGCTATCCATTCATAGGGTTGTCCTACGGTTGGAATTTCTAGCATTACATGATCAATCACACGGATAGGGTCGGTGAATACATCTGAAAATGCTACGGATACGTTGCCCGAATATACTCTTTTTCCCGAAGGAAGGGTTTCAATCTTTCCAGTAAATTTTCCGGCTATAGTGCTGCCTCCATGAGGGTACGATACTGCACCGAAATCGTAAGAATGTTTAAAATCATCTGTGAATTTTCCATCAGGAAGATGAACTGCCCTCTGTTGCAATTGATTCTTAAACCTCTGCAAGTAGTGCGTTTCATAGTAATTACGAATGCGCGTTAAATGCCCTATCTCTTCAAGTGTAACAGCACGTCCTCCTCCTACGTAAAAATATGCTACAAAATGGCGGTTTTTCCATATGTTAACATGCAATAGAATATTGCGGAAATAGGCAAGCAGTTCTGTTATTTTGGTGCTAACATCATCTATGATAGTATCAATTATTCCGTAATAAGGCTCCGCCCAGCAGCGGCATCCATATTCTTCCCCCGGATTGCCCGTTGCTGGTGGGTTATCCCAGGCAAATATTTTGCCGTTATTAGCCGCATGAGAAGGGCGAACTTTGTCATCTCCACGAGTATGCCAGATATAGTGGGTTGTCGGATGTCCACTTGCTTTTAAGGATAGATGAATAGGGGTGCCATAACGTAGATAGTTACGGAATGCTTGCTGATAAGCAGGAGTATGAGTAACCATAAATACCTTTCTATAATGTTTTAAGACACTCTTCAGGATACAACAGGAATGCAGCCTATGGAAGTGCAAGAATGAAAATAATATACTATTACATGAAAAATTATTCTTTAAGAATAATACAAACGCCACCCCAGAATATCTTCTTTACCAACAATCTGGCATAGTAATAACCATCTGCTGCAGTTCGCTGCAGTAGACCAAAGGCCAGGGAAATTAGTTCACTACTTTCGGGTAGAGAAAAATTACACTCCCTGGCCTTTTTTGTTTCCATATCGCTTAAGGGCACACAGAACTTTTCTCCCCGCATATCTCCCGCGCATACTGCCTGACCATTACCGGATCAAGCCCGGCAAAGTCGCATACCTGATAGAAATCACGGTTATTATAAAGCAGCCAATTAACAGCCTTACGTCGTACAAGAATGGCAGAGATTTTATTGGAAGTGCGGCTTGCATCCTGGAATGCAGTGAGAATCACAGCCTTCCACAGGCGTTGTATGGCGCGGACTTCGTAGGCGCTTACCCCTGTGGGCTGGACAGAATTATTTATCTTATCTACAACGATATCATCGTCTGTACAGATACGGAAGTCAGTATTTTTCACTTTATTCATCTTTTTTCTCCTTTCCTGATTAAACCAAAATAAATCGCCAGTTCCTGCAGGGCAGAACGTAGCCTTGCGACTGCATATCTGCGGTCGGCACCGGTAATGGACGGCCATTCGCCCAGGCAGCACACATGGATGACCAGGCGCTGGCCTTCCTGCTCCAGCTGGTCAAGCGCGTTATAGAGCCGTTCACGGGCTGCTATCTGCGTATCGGTGAAAGACTGCCTTCCTGTGCCTCTGGTGCCGGTATCCAGGTAAGTCGCAACGGTGGAGGGAAAGAGCCCGGCATAGGTAAAGCTCTGGAATAGCCTGTCGCCAGCCTGCCATTGCTCAAAAGTGATATGGCTATGCGCCAGATACCAGTCGAGCGGAGCCTGGGTAATGTTACGTGCCCTCTCTGTATGCTTGTCAGCATCTTCCTTGATGATGGTGTAATGCTGGCGCAATTCCGGCGTGCCCATATCGGAATATTTTGTAGGTAATTGAGAGCGTTTTTTAGGCATGATGACCTCCTATCTTTTGGCTGAGCACATAGAGCAGCAGGGCCAGGCTATCGGCCTCGTTATCGTCTTTCGGGAGATAGCCAAGCCTGCGGATGACGGTTAACACCTCTTCCTTTGAAGCATTGCCTTTGCCGGTGATAAAGCGCTTGATTGTGCCAACGGGAACACCCTCATACGGGATATCATGATGCTCACACCAGGCTGTCAGATGAGCAAGCAGCCCGCCATAGGTATGGGCAGCATCCACCCCGTTATGACGACGGACTTCCTCGAAATAGACTTGCTCGATAGCACCTGCCTTCTGCTTCAGTTCCGTAAGCCAGTGCTTAAAGCGCAGATAACGCATACCGCCGCCTTCAAAACGATGGGGCTTGAAGGATTGGCTGCCGCTGGTGATGTTGGCATCCGTGTATTGCAAAGCCCAGCCAGTGGTCGTGCCAAGGTCAAGGGTGAGGATGATGGGGGTGGTCATGGGTAAATCTCCATTAGCAGGGGGTAACGGTTCCTGCCTCTTTTGATACACATGCATAGGGATATGTTTTAGTATATCCCTATATGTATATATAGAGCGGTCAGGAATCAGGAACGCGGCAGTTTTCCTGGGTTTCAGGGCAGGAACGCCTTTCAGGAACCAGGAACGGGATTGGTTTTGAATAAGTGCATATTTACAATGTGTTGATTGATACGCTCTGCCAAAATCCGCCCGGTATTCCGGGTTAGGAACTTCAGGAATCAGGAATGGTTCAGGAATGGAAAATGTCATCTTTCACCTCCTGTGCGCCTTCCACAAATTGCCCTTCGCCACGCGCGAACGGCCCTTCGGGAACATCCAGCCATTTGTCTTCTTTAGAACCCGAAGCCATGCCTTTGACGATCAAACGCTGGTTCAGTAGGGTCTGCACCATCCGCTCCAACCGATCACGCCCTACATTATGCAGCAGCGAGGATAAGCGGTGGCGCTGGCGGTAAATGCCTGTAGCGCCCGTATGGGTGAAGGGGTGCCCGTCTTTGGCGGCTCTAGCGATAGCAATACGGAGGACAATAGATAAATCCTGCTCCGGCCATTTGACCGTACGAAGCTGGTCAGTAATATCTTCCAGCAGCCCTGTCGTTTGTGAGCGCAAATAGGTGGTAAGATTGCGGTTTGCGGGGCCGTTGGCTTTGACTACCGTGCCTTCAAACACGGCGTTCCGTACAAACGGGATGGATAGCGCCCTAAACACCATATCCTGATGCTCCGGGCAGGCGGGCCAGAGAGCGTAAGCCAGCCTCACGCCATCCACCAGAGCGCTGGTGCCGCGAATGGCATCACGTGCCTGTTCTGCGCTGATAATGGGCTTGTTGCCTTGCGCTTTCCGCATGTGATGGGCAATGATGATAGCAGCACCGGTACTGCTCGCCAACATGCATAAAATGCCGGTGATAAAGCTGCCCGCTGCCGGATCTGCCGAGACATCCGCATGGATAAAGGAGGAAAGCGGATCGAATACGACCAGTTTAAGGTCAGGTATTTTCAGCAATTCCTCTTCGATAATGTGGTAATGCGGAGAAATAACCAGCCCGTCTTTTGAAACGGTCACCAGCGGCATTGGGCCACCTGCGCTGGAAAGTGGCACGATAATCAGCTTGTCAGGATGGGTAAGACGTTTAGCGTCAGGATCAAGCCGTTCCAGCCTGCGATGCACTTCATCGCAGTCATCTTCTGCGGTGAATATAACGGCTGAACCGGCCTGTTGTATTTTGCCGCCGAATAAACCCGCATCCCCGTTTAAGCTCCATTCCCGTGCCGCACCTGTAGCTATCAGCAGTGCCAGTTTTAATGTCAGCATGCCTTTGCCGGTATCGCCCATGGCAGCAAGGATAGAGACGGATTTCATCGGGAATATACCCTCCACCAGAAACTGCTGGATGGGTGCTTTCCCCTGGTAACGGCTGGCGTGCCAGTCTGAAAGCCTGAGTTTCTTGCTACTGATTTCCTTGCGCGGGGTAGTGCTTAAGAAAGTGAGAATATTTACTCCTTCAAGCACGGCATCTGCCGCATCCCATTTCTTCGGTTTGTCCGCTGGCGGAATGAGCATGGCGACCGACTGAGCGCCTATAGCGGTGATAGCTTGTGCGGCATTTTCCGCATATTTTCTTCCCGGTTCATCGTTATCCGGCCAGATAAGCACATGCTTACCCTGAAGTGGCGACCAGTCCGTTTTATCAATCGGCGCACTGGCTCCATTCATGG
>CAZXPG010000012.1:0-37335 GCA_964643145.1 uncultured Rickettsiales bacterium | reverse complement strand
ATGGTTCAAGCCGCCTTGAATCATTATTTTTCAAATAGTTGACAGTGTTGGATAAGCGTAGCTTATCCAACACTGAGTTCTACTATAAAACATTCTTCCCGCTAACACAACAGGCTGGTATTTTTAACTTCTATTTTAGAAAAGTGCTGTTTATCCCACAGTTGAGTTTCTTTTTAGGTTGCGGCACAGAGGCGTTATGTGGATAATCAGGATAGATTTCATATAAGGACAAGACTATTATGCGGAAAATTATTGTTATCAGTTGTGCTGTGCTTGCCATGGTGCTTGGTGTTGCTATGGTAGCTATCAACAGCGGGAGAGAACAATCCCCCTCTACAACAACACAAGGAGTGGCGCAGATTGGCGGAGCATTCACCCTGGAAGATACTAACAAAAAGCCTGTGCATGATACTGATTTCATGGGTAAGTGGATGCTGGTCTATTTCGGCTTCACCTATTGCCCGGATGTCTGTCCACTCGGCCTTGCCACCATCAGCCAAGTGATGACAATGCTTGGGGAGGATGCAAGCAAGGTGCAGCCTCTTTTTATTACCCTCGACCCAGAACGGGATACGCCAGAACAACTGAAAAGCTATTTATCGCATTTCAATGATAGGATAATTGGGCTAACCGGTAGTGCAGAACAAGTAAAAAACGCCGCCGCCGCCTACCGCGTCTATCACAATAAAGTGGCCGAGAAAGACAGCACTAACTATCTGATTGACCATTCGGCTTTTATGTATCTGATGGATACTAACGGCAATTATGTGACGCATTTTGCGCCCGATGCTACGGTTGCACAGATCGCAGGCGCGTTAAAGAAACAGATACAATAGCCCCCTGTTAAATGAAGCGAGCACAGCCTCATTCTGACAATGGCCTAAAGAAAAAGGAACCATGCGGTGATACGGACATCCTTTCGGCTGGGCACACGGATGGTGCTCGTCAGCCTGGTACTTGTATTAACAGTGACAGCAAGTTTCCTGCTTTGGGTGAAGGAGGCCCCCCGTTCCCTGCCCTTTTTAAACAGCTATATTGCCTATAGTTTTAACGCGCTTGGCGGTAATTACAAAGTATCTATTGAAAAAACCCTACTGCTATGGGATAGCCAGGAACGTAAGTTTGATATCCGCTCTGTCAATATGCGGCTGATCACTGCCTCTGGCGTGGTGGGGCTGCATTTTCCGGTAGTGTCGCTGGGGTTCTCGCTGGATACATTGCTGGATGGATCGCTTGCGCCCACCAACCTCACGGTGCTTGGCCCCACGCTCCGCTTCCGCACCCCTACCCATCCTCTAAGCACACAGGAACTTGAAACCCTCTATCATACGCGCTTGCAACAGTTCCTTGCTCTCATGCAGGAGAAAAATACACTGCCTTTCCGGCGTATTACACTGAAGAATGCCAGCCTGATTCTAGACACACCTACTATTTCTATGCTCTGGCATGTGCCACGCACCAGCCTTACCATGCAGATCGTAAACGGTATGCCAACATTATGGCTACGCAGCAGCCTGGATTTCACCGGAGAGGAAGCAACGGTTACCGCCCATGCCCTCCTTACCAACGATAATAAGATAGAAGCGAAACTAGCCGTCAATAGCTTTCCTGTCCATAAGCTGCTAATGATTATCCCTTTCCGTAAGGAAATTGCACCGTTTCTTGCACATAATAACACCCATATGGTGCTGACAGCCCACACCACTTTACGCCTTAACCAGGATGGGCGGCTTGAGCATGGGCAATTCACCATAGAAGATGCTTATGGCAAATGGTTCCACCCCAACTATATGCAAGAACCGCTTTACCCAGAGAAGATTGCCCTGCGAGGCACAGTGACACAAGGCGGGCATCGGATCGAGATTACGAACGCCAGCCTGCGTTTCCAGCATGATATTGCCCTGCATTTGGCAATGACAGCAGATGAACTCTTTACCGATAGGCCGGAATACACCCTGAAAATCGCTATAGAGCATTTTCCTGTGAATACTATGGCTAGTTTCTGGCCACTAGCTATTGCCCCCAAAGCCCGCAACTGGGTCACTTCACGGATTAGTGGCGGCATGGTGAGCAAGGCTGTGGGAACCTTCCATCTACGGCCAGAATATTTTTCTAACAAACACTTCCCCCCCGATGCTATTGCAGCAACCGTGCATTTCAGCGGTACACAGCTTGATTATTTTCCTCCTTTGCCAGCCATAGAGGCCATTACCGGCGTGGCGCATTTTGATAGTAACCGCATCCATATTACCAGCAGCCAGGCCAGAATGAAAGAGACCGTGGTGACAAACGCCGAGGTGGATGTGCCTTATATGGATATTACCGGCAAATCCGTGACAGCGAAGGCAACCGCTAAAGGTAATGCTGCCGATCTTCTTGCTTTTATCCCCATACATGCATTGCCAGAACATACGATGCCTCTGCATCTTCAAGCACTGGAGGGTGAGGCGGAAAGCACGGTGCAGTTGGCAATCCCCTATAAACCACACCTTACCCTCCAGGATATTACCCTGAATGCAGAAAGCACATTGACTGCTATACGCGTTCCTAAACTCTTGCCCCATCTTGATGTAACCGGCGGAAAGTTGATAGCAACCCTCACTCATAAACAACTAGCCCTACATGGTCGGGTACTGCTAAATGGCAATCCTTCCTCAGTGGATGCCACGGTTTCATTAAACCCCAGAACCGCTTTTACCAGCAATATCCATGTTAAGACCACTCTCATGCCCAAAGACACCGCGTTGCTTGCCTTACATGATGGCCCCGAACTCACCGCAGGTGCAATAGCGGCACAGTTTCATATCACCCACACGCAAGGGATGGCACGGCTCAATGCCGAAATGGATGCAAGGGAAGCCACACTCACATGGGAACGGTTTAATATAGCAAAGCCCATGGGAACAGCAGGAAACCTACATTTTGCCGCAACTATCGCTAAAGGAGCTCCCATCGCCATCCCCTCGTGGGAATATACAGCAGATGGGGTGCAGGCCAGAGGATCGTTGGATATGGGGGAAGATTTCTCGGTGAAGGATGTGCATATAACCCAATTTGTCAGTGGGCGCAATCACTTCACCCTGCATTACAGGGCTGGCCCTATACCACGGCTTACCATCAAGGGGGCTGGCCTCGATATGGAACCGGTGAATTTCCACCGGCTGCTTGAACCCTCTAAAACCAGAACCGGCATTATCTTAACCGTAGAACTTGCACAACTATGGATGAAGAATGCCGAGAAACTTACGAACCTACGTGGCAAACTGCTTTGTAGCGCAGTCTTTTGCACGAGCGCCTCTTTTACTGCCAGTATTGCCAACAATAACAGCGTATCTCTCAGTTTGAGCCCTGGTAAATCCTATAGCGTTCTTGTCCTGCGTTCCGACAATGCCGCAGCCCTTATCCGGGCAATTGGGATTGGGCGCACCATTCAGGGCGGCACCTTACAATTACACGCTACTTTTTCCCACAAACCCGAAGGCGGCACTATTGGGGTTGGCAGCATTACTATCCGGCATTTTGTCACGGTCAATAACCCTATTCTCAGCCAGATATTGGCAGTGGTGACATTACCTGGCATTGGGCTGTTAAACGTATTAAAAGGAGAAGGGATCAGTTTTGATAAGCTGGATGCGCCCTTTAGCCTGGCGCGAGGGGTAGTAATACTTGAAGATGCCCGAGCAACCGGCCCGTTGCTTAGCATTACCAGTAATGGAGAAATTAACCTAGAGGCTAGCACTCTTAATATGAGCGGGATTGTCACCCCCACGGTATATGGCATCAACAGCCTGGTAAGCCGTATTCCACTCGTTGGCAAGCTACTGATGGGCGGCAAGCATCAAGGCATTATTGCCGCCAATTATACACTGAAAGGGCCCATTGATAAGGCTGCACTCACAGTGAACCCACTCTCGCTCCTTACCCCAGGATTTTTACGAGGAATCTTCATACGACGTTTTTAACCCTGTTAAATCCGCCCACTCAACAATTGTAATAGCGTATCCAACTGGACTAACCCGTTAAAATGGATGGTCACTGTTCCACTATTATGCTGCTCAGCGATCGACACGGGCATTCCCAAATTGCGCGAAAGCCCCTCGGCAATATGGGCAATATCTTCATTCTGATGGGATGCAATTGGCCCGTTCTGTTGTAGAACGGGAGCACTATTTTTTTCTTTAGATGCCGCCTTCCTGGCTTTAGGTGTGGCCTTGTTTTGCACCAGCTTCTCGGTCTGACGCACGCTCAAACCTTCCTCGATAATTTTTACCGCCAATGTTTCCGCGCCCTCTACATTGACTAATGCACGCGCATGCCCCATCGAAAGACCGCCCGCATGAAGCAATTCCTTTACCGATGGCGGCAACCCCAGCAACCGCAAAAGATTGGCAATATGGCTACGGCTTTTCCCCAGCCGTGTTGCCAAATTTTCCTGGGTATAGGAGAACTCATTGATCAGCCGCTGATAGCCATCTGCCTCTTCAAGCGGCGTCAGATCTTGTCGCTGGATATTTTCAATCAGGGCAAATTCCAGTGCTTCTTTATCGGTCAATTCCCGTATAATAACCGGAATAGAGGTAAGCCCCGCTATTTTACTGGCACGCCACCGCCTTTCCCCCGCAATAATTTCATAATGCCCTGCCTTCTCAGCAGGCCGCACAATAACCGGTAGAATGACACCATTCTTGACAATCGATTCCACCAGATTATGCAGATTCTCTTCAGTAAATAACCGGCGTGGCTGAAAATTGCCAGGAGAGAGCATCTCTAGCGGCAGCAGGTTTCTATCTTCCGCCTTTACTGACGTTGAAGCCGCCCCTCCTGCCGTGCTATTACGTTTTCCGCCCTCTCCCATTAAGGCTGAAAGGCCTCGCCCAAGTCCTGTTGTTTTTGCCATCATTCCCCCCCTTATTATCCGGCAGCATTCAGTACTGCCGTTTCCTGTGCCAGCATTTCTTTGGCCAAATGGGCATAAGCAATCGCACCAGAACATTTTATATCGTAAATCAATGCAGGCTTGCCATGCGAAGGCGCTTCTGATATACGAACATTACGTGGGATAACCGTGGTATAGACACTATCCCCCAATACTTCCCGCACATCCGATTCAACATCTTCAGTTAATTTATTGCGCCTATCATACATGGTGAGCACCACCCCTTGCATGTATAGTGACGGATTTAAACTATTGCGCACTAAGTCAACAGTTTTCAGCAAATGGCTTAACCCTTCCAGAGCAAAAAACTCACATTGTAGCGGTATCAGCACCGAATCCGCAGCAGCAAGGGCGTTAATAGTCAAAAGCCCTAGCGATGGTGGGCAGTCAATTAATATATAGTCATAGTGGGGGCTACACACAGCAAGGGCCCGTTTTAATACATATTCCCGTTGTTCTACTTCGGTCAACTCAATTTCTGCCGCCGATAAATCCACTGTCGCCGTCACTACATGCAGGTTGGGAACCGCCGTATGCATAATAGCATCCGCCATCGCATTGCCATTGACAAGTATATCATAGATTGTCACCCGCCGCTCATCATGTGGCACCCCCACCCCCGTGCTGGCATTGCCTTGCGGATCAAGATCAATCAATAGCGTCTTTTTATACACAGCGGCCAACGCAGTTGCCAGATTAATGGCAGTGGTAGTTTTACCGACACCCCCCTTCTGGTTAGCAACAGCAATAATTTTACATGAATGATTTTGCGGCATTGTTCTTATTTCCGTACTATAGTGTTAAGCTGTATAATCCAGGCATCTTGGTGCGTAAGGCTGGGATGCAGCACGGCATCTATATCCCAATGGATACGGGTGGCTTCCAGTTCCTGTTTAGCATAAGCACCTTTCAGGAACAACCCCATCGCCCCAGCCTGTAGAAATGGGTGGCACAGCTTCACTAACCAGGGCAACGGTGCTAAAGCACGTGCGGTTATCACATCATTTGGCCAGGCATTCAATGCCTCTATGCGTTCATTATGGATATACACTTTGCCAGGGCTAAGACGAGAAGCTTCTGCCAAGAAGGCTGCTTTGCGGCTATCGCTTTCCACCAGATGCACTTCCGGCACTCCCATCAGCGATAATACCAACCCTGGGAACCCTGCACCACTACCAAAATCCGTTATAGTTTGCGTCCCCTCTGGAAGAAAACGCATCAGTTGGGCAGAATCAATAATATGGCGATTCCAAATATCCACCATCGTAGATTTCCCCACCAGATTAATCCGCTCATTCCATTGTTTAAGCAAGGAATGGAACGCCTCCAGCCGAGAAAACGTTTCACGTGAAACATTTTTGCAACACTGTATTGCCACATAGGCATCATTATTATCCATTGCAACTACGTTTTGATTCATAATAGGCACGTTTCTCTTTGTTACGAATATAGACGAGCAGTGCCGTTACTGCCGCAGGAGTTACCCCCGCAATACGCCCTGCCGCCCCTAATGTTGCAGGGACACCGCGTTTTAACTTTTCTCGCACTTCCGCCGATAGGCTCTGTACATCGTCATAATTCATATCCGCCGGAATCCCTATATGCTCATCGGCCCTAAAGGAAGCAATATCTTGTTCCTGTCGCTCCAGATAGGAGGAATAGCGGGCTTCGATAGTGATTTGTTCTTTGACCGATGACGCGATATCGGCAATAGCGGGCCAAATAGATGCCAACGCATCCATGGTCACATGCGGATAGCGCAGCAAGGTAAACGCATCCCGTACAACCCCATCGTGGGAAATAGCAATACCATAGTTAGCCGCTTCATTGGGCGTAATTTTTAAACCCGACAACCAGGTGCGCGTTGCCGTAATTGCTTCGGTTTTCCGATAGAATGCTTCCTTGCGCGCCGTAGACACGCATCCTATCACAATACCCTTCTCTGTCAGACGTATATCGGCATTGTCGGCGCGCAAGGATAAGCGATATTCCGCCCGCGAGGTAAACATACGGTATGGCTCTTGGGTGCCAAGCGTGACTAAATCATCTATCATCACCCCAATATAGGCCTCAGAGCGATCAAGCACAAAAGGCGCAGAACCAGCAGCAGCCAGCCCCGCATTCAACCCGGCAATCAACCCCTGGCCTGCCGCTTCCTCATAGCCCGTTGTGCCGTTAATCTGCCCCGCCAGATATAGGCCTTTTACCCGCTTGGTTTCAAGCGTCGAACGCAACTCTCTTGGGTCCACAAAATCATATTCAATCGCATAGCCAGGGCGCAGCATCACCGCATTCTCTAACCCTGGAATGGTTTTCAGCAGAGCACGCTGCACGTATTCTGGTAGCGAGGTAGAAATACCGTTGGGATATACCGTATCATCCTCTAAGCCTTCAGGCTCCAGAAAAATTTGATGGCGCGTTTTACCGGCAAAACGCACAATCTTATCTTCAATCGATGGACAATAGCGCGGCCCCCGGCTTTCAATTTGCCCCGAATACATGGGCGATTGATGGATGTTATCACGAATAAGCTGATGACTTGCTTCCGTTGTCGCAGTAATATAGCAGGCTATTTGGGGCACTTTTACCTTATCTGTCATCATCGAGAATGGTCGTGGCGGGTTATCCCCGGGTTGCGGCTCTAATTGCCCCCAGGCAATAGTGCGCCCATCCAGCCGTGGCGGTGTACCGGTTTTCAGGCGCCCCACGGCAAACTGCAACCGCTTCAACGTGTCAGACAAGCCAATTGAGGGAGCCTCCCCCACTCTTCCGGCTGGAATCCGGGTTGTGCCTATATGCATCAGCCCACGCAGAAACGTGCCCGTTGTCAGCACCACCTTCCCCGCAGGGATTATTTCCCCACTCTGCAACACAACCGCATTGGCCTGGCCCGCTTCAACGCGAATATCCTCAACGGAGGCTTCCCGTATCGTTAAATTAGAGTATGCTTCCAGCACGTCACGCATAGCCTTACGGTATAATGTACGATCTGCTTGCGCGCGCGGCCCCCATACAGCAGGCCCTTTGCTTTCGTTCAACACACGGTAGTGAATACCTGCCTGGTCAATAACGCGCGCCATGATACCATCAAGCGCGTCAATTTCTCGTACAATCGTACCTTTGGCAATACCACCAATCGCTGGATTACATGACATCTCACCTAAATTAGCATAGTGTAAGGTAAGCAATAATGTCTTAGCCCCCACTCGCGCCGAGGCTGCGGCAGCTTCACACCCTGCATGCCCACCACCAATAACGACTACATCATACATCGCGTATCACTACCGATCCTATACTGAGGTTGAGTTATGCACGTTCCACGTGAAACAGGCATAAAAATAGAGTATCTTTTCTCAGATATAACTGAAAATCCACAGGGAGAAAAGCTTTTTTATCGTTTATCTATTTTTTACTTTACGTAAATGCGCGTTTAAGCCACTATTCGTGTATTTAACGGATATTCACCATGCAGATATATCTCCCTATTGCCGGAATGCCGGTTGATATTCTTCTCATCCCCTTTCTTGGTGGAATATCCGGCCTGCTTTCTGGCATGTTTGGTGTAGGGGGTGGTTTTCTTATGACACCGTTGCTTATTTTTATTGGAATTCCCCCTGCGGTTGCTGTTCCCAGCTCTGCCAACCAGGTGATAGCTGCTTCATTCTCTGGTTTTCTTGCCCATTGGCGGCGTCAGAATGTTGATTTTAAAATGGGCACATTACTGCTTATTGGCGGCCTGGCGGGTTCGTCCTTAGGTGTATGGCTCTTTGCCCTGCTGCAAACCTTAGGCCAGGTTGATCTGGTGATCTCGCTCTGTTACGTGCTGTTCCTGGGGAGTGTTGGCACATTAATGGCAATAGAAAGCCTGAAAACCATTTTTTATAAACGTCGTGGTGGTGCTTTACCGCGAAGGGAGCGTAGCCATTCCCTTCATCGCCTTCCCTTGCCTTTTCAAGTGCATTTTCCCCGATCAAACCTGCAACTCAGCGCACTACTGCCCATCGCCATCGGCTTTGTTGTGGGGATACTCGTATCCTTAATGGGCATGGGTGGCGGCTTCCTGATGGTGCCCGCTATGATCTACCTGCTGCGTATGCCAACCTCGGTAGTGATTGGCACCTCGTTATTCCAGATTATTTTTATCACTGCCAACGTCACCTTCCTACAGGCAGTCAATACCCACACTGTTGATATTGTGCTGGCACTCCTCATGCTCAGCGGTTCGGTGGTGGGGGCACAATTTGGCACACGTATTGGGCTCAAGCTTCCCGCTGAATATTTGCGCGCCATGATGGCGGTACTGGTATTGCTTGTAGTGGCAAAGCTTGCCTTCCGGCTTTTTGTTCAACCCAGCGACCTCTTTGAAATTGTTCCCGTAGGAGTGCTCTAATGCAACGGCGAGTTCTGTTATTTCTACTTTTCTGCTGGACAGCACTTCAATTTTCCCCGGCCTATGGCAAATCGCTGATTGCGGATATTTCTGATCATCTCATCACTATTGATACCCGTTTTCAGGGCACGGATATCTTGCTTTTTGGTGCGAGGAATGATGCTGGCGATATTATCGTGGTGGTACGCGGCCCCAAGCACCGCTATATTGTCCGTAAACGCGAACAGATTGCAGGCATATGGGTAAACCGGCAACAAGCAGAATTTGAGGATATTGATAGTTTTTATGCCCTTGCCTCTAGCCGCCCCCTTGACCGCCTACAGAATGATGCGTTGCTTGCAACCTTGCAACTCGGCATCTCTAATTTGCCTATGAAACTGGCAGATAACCAAGATATTAGCATTGATATTACCGATTTTAAACATGCTATATTAAGCGATAAACAGAAGCGTAACCTTTATAGCAAATATCAGCAAGACCTCCCCTTTATGGGCGAGATCTTATTTAAGATCACCCTACGTTTCCCTGAAAATATCCCGCGTGGTATCTACACCGCTGAAATCTATTTAATTAATAATGGACAGCTTATCGCTATGCAATCCACCCCAATTAGTGTAAAGAAGGTAGGAGCGGATGCTTTTATTTCTGATGCCGCCCATGAACATCCCGTGCTTTATGGCCTCACCGCTATTTTACTGGCGTTGCTGGCGGGATGGTTGGCAGGTATAGCATTCAGAAAAATATAACATCCCTTATCTGTATAGTCCAAAACCACTTGAAGCATGGTTTTGGTCGTTATTATTTTTCACTATCATGCCAGTTTTTGGATAAGCCACGCTTATAAAAAACTGAGGTTACACTATGGAAAAGTCTAAACTTCTTGTCTGCATTAATGACAACACCCATTCGCGTGTTGCCCTGCATTTTGCCTGCCGTAAAGCGCACCATACCGGATGCCCGGTAGAAATGTTGTATGTGATTGAGCCCGTTGAATATCAGAATTTCTTCCCGGTTGCCGATGTTATCCGCGCAGAAAGCCGCGCACAAGCAGAAAGCCTGCTCAGCCGGTTTGCTGAAGAAGCCTATAATTATGCCGGTATTACCCCTAGCCTGATGGTGCGGGAGGGGATATTGGAAGAAGAAATTGTCGCCACCATCCAGGAAGATCACAGCATCAATATGCTGCTGCTTGGCACAGCACCTGATTCCCACTCTCGCAACAACCTGTTGCCACGGCTTGCCTCACAACTGGGAAAAACACTGCAAATCCCGATGCTTATTATTCCTGGCAACCTGACAGAACAGCAGATTAATGAACTCACCTGACAATGGAAACACCTGACCCATTTGCACATACGAAAGCCCCGCTTGTTGAACATTTGCGTGAATTACGCAAGCGGCTGACCTATTCTGCCAGCGTGTTGCTGCTTAGCTTCATCTTGTGCTATATATATGCTGAGGATATCTATAATTTCCTGGTAGCACCCCTTGCTCATATGTACGGTGCCGAACAGCACAGGCGGCTGATTTATACCGGCCTGACGGAGGCCTTCTTCACCTATGTCAAGCTGGCCTTTTTTGCCGCCTGTTTTATCGCCTTCCCCTTCATTGCCAGCCAGCTTTATATCTTCCTGGCACCCGGGCTGTATAAACGCGAGAAAATGGCGATACTCCCCTATCTTATTGCCACGCCTTTGTTGTTCATAAGTGGCGCGGCACTGGTCTATTATTTTATCTTCCCAGTAGCCTGGCAATTTTTCCTTAGCTTTGAATCGCTTAGCACCGGGCCTGGCCAGTTGCCTATCCAGCTTGAAGCGCGTGTGAGCGAATATCTTTCGCTGGTTATCCATCTTATTATGGCCTTTGGCATTGCCTTTCAGCTTCCCGTGTTGTTAACGCTGCTTGCCCGTGTGGGGATGGTGAGCGCGGAAGGGTTACGCAGCAAACGGCGCTATGCGATTGTGATTATTTTCTGCATTGCCGCCGTACTCACCCCGCCTGACGCTATCAGCCAAACCGGCCTTGCCATCCCCATGCTGCTGCTTTATGAGATATCGATTGTAGCATGTAGGCATATCGAAAAGAAACGGCTCTTGCCATGAATAGCCTCTTTCACCCCCAGTTACATGCGTGGTATCAGCATCACGGCAGGCGTGATCTGCCCTGGCGCAATACAGCCGACCCCTACGCGGTGTATATCAGCGAGGTGATGCTGCAACAAACCCAGGTGCAGACGGTGCTTTCGCGCTATTATTTCCCCTTTCTCTTGGCTTTCCCCACCCTACAGGCTCTGGCTGATGCCCCCGAGGAGAGCGTGCTAAAAGCGTGGCAAGGCCTAGGCTATTACAGCCGGGCGGTGAATCTGCATAAAGCCGCCCAAATCGCCGCCCCACATCTGCCAAACAGCGTGGAAGGGCTGCTTGCCTTGCCGGGGATAGGAAGGAATACCGCCCATGCGGTGGCAGCGTTCGGGTTCCGTGTGCCCGTACCGGTGATGGAGGCCAATGTCAAGCGCGTGCTGTGCCGAGTATTTGCACTTGAGCATCCTTCTGATGCACAGCTCTGGGAGAAAGCGTTCCTGTTGCTTGATAGTAACAACCCGTTTGATTATAACCAGGCTATGATGGATATTGGTGCGCTGATCTGCACCCGCACCACCCCCCATTGCCTGCTCTGCCCACTGCAAACCATATGCCAGGGCAAACACGCCCCCACTAGCTACCCCGTCAAGAAAGCACCAAAAGCGGTGCCCATCGTAGAAAAAACCATTATCGCCTTCCAGGACACGAACGGGCATTACTACCTCACCCCGCGCACCAGCCGTTTTCTCTATGGGCTTTATGGCTTCCCGGAATATCCGGCTTCAGAACTGGTGATTTTTCAAGGCAACCACTATAACCCAAACACCATGCAGCGGCTGGGCACCATCACCCAACATTATAGCCACTTTACCCTGGAAGCCACCCTCTACCGCTGCCCCCTGCCCTTCGCAGGCAATGACACCGCATGGAAAGATAGCAATTCCATCACCCACCTACCCCTATCACGCGCAGACAGCAAGGCACTCAAACTTCTTATTGGTTAAGAATTATTAAATTTACTAAAATTTATATTAATATCTCAATTTTCTACGTGCATTTTTCGTAAATATCGGTTAATACTTCTCCCGGAAACACGGATAATGCCAGCTATATGCACACGTTAAAGGCATGGCACTGTGTGAAGATATTAATAAAATTTATAAGGATATAGAGAGATGAAGCGTGCAGAAAAGAGCAACGATAATACAACCAATACCAAATACAACATTTCTACTGTGACAGCAGATTTGTTTTCTCAACTCAACGAAGTATTGAATAGCGCGGCCGAGGAAGAGTCATCCATAAGTAGCGCTTCCCTATTCCCCGGGCTCTCTCTCGGTATTACTAACACCCCCGATGTTATAAACACTGTGCGCCAAGAATTCGCAGAGCACATACGTAAGCTGGAAGAACAGAACAAGAATCTGACTGACGCTCTGACTGATTCTGCTAACCAAATAACTGATCTTGCTGATAAAAATAATATTCTTACTAATGAAAACAATGAGTTATTCTCTGCGACAAATGAGCTAGTGGAACAAAACACAACCCTGTCGAAGCGTCTAGAGGTGATTCCAGCTTTAGAACAACAAATTTCTGTTCTCACTGAGAAAAATGCAACATTAACTGATCAACACAAAAATCTCGACAGTCAAAATACTCTTCTTTCTTTACAATTACAGCCCCTTGCTGCTACAACCGAATCGCTGAGAACGGCTCAAAATGAGGCCAGCGAAGAAAAAAAGAAAAACAGAGAGTTAGAAAAATCTTTGCAAGAGTCCAAGCAGGCCAGCGAGCAAGCAAGGCTTCAGGCTGAGAAAGAGAAACAGGAGCTGGTAGAACGTAATACTATACTTAATCACGAGAATGTGGAGAAAGATAAAACTATTGCTGAATATGAGCGTAACTTAAACAGCATTATTCCTCAAATACAGCAGGGTATTGCAAGCCTAAAGCCGCAGCTAGAAGATGGAAAATGGTTCAAAGGACTTGCAAGAGCACTTTTATCAAAGTTCTCTCTAGAGTCCGAGGCTATAGAAAAAATTCTTAATAAAGACACTACAGTTGCCGGCGCGCCTCCAGCCCCACAGTCACAAGAGGAAAGGAACAAAAAACTTGGGTTTAATACCGAAGTAACATCTAGTGCAAATGCCGCATTAGAACGGTTCAGAAATCTAAAAAACCCTCCTAACGCTACTCCTGTAAAAACTACTACTACCACTAAACCTGAGACTGCTCTTGAAAAAATTGCCCGTATTCGCAAAGAGAGAGAAGAAGCAGCTAAAGGGAATGCCTCAAACAATTCCACATGGCAACAGAAGGAAGATATCCGTAAATCATCTTCCTCTACTATAGAAAAGTAATGTATTGATTTATAATAAACTATCTCTCTTTTCTACGGGGAGATAGTTTATCTTTTGCTGGTTTATGATGAAAAATTTTCTTGCCGCTTTAAAAAAGTCCGATAGTAGTGACTGCGATCCCAATGATGATGAGATTTCTCCTCTGGAGATGCTGAAACGTGCAAAGCAATCAAAGAAACACACGGGGACAGAGACGGCGACAGAGACGGCGACAGAAAAGCAATCTGATACCGTAATATCTGAAGAAAAGCAAATGTTAGATGCCCTGGTAAAAAGCGGTATTTTTCAAAGAGTAGCACTTTCTCCAGATCCAGATGGTGCCCCACAAATCATAGAGCGTTTACTAAATACAGATTTTAGTATAGCGCATGAAAAGAAAAAACTCTTTTTTCAAGGAATTCCTCAGGCAATTTTAGAACAGGCTGAATTATTCTGGAAAGAAAAAAACTATAAAGACGAAAAAATTCAAAAAACTCTAGCTTTTCTAACACCCTATACTACGGGTGTCTATGAGCGTAAATATCAACGGCTTCTAAAAGAAGGCTTTACCGATCAACCTTCCACGTTAAGTGCCCCTGAAGTTGCAACACTAGACGAAACTCTTAAAGACTTAAAGGGTTGCCATGATGTTATTGATAGTGCCCTAGCTAGTTTAAATAACACTCGCAACACTATCAAAACGGAATTGAATGAATCACTGGATTTCTCTTACGAGTCAACAGCGATAACATATTGTACCGCTCGAGAAACTCTCTGTGAGTCTAATCTTCCTTATGATGATTTCATCGAAATAGCGAAACCATCTATAAATGTACATTATCGTAGTGCTTATGATTATCAGTTGCCTAAAAGTGCTATGAAACTTGCAAAAGCTTTTAATAAAATTCTAGCGGATCATGCCGATGACGTGCCTAATATGTTGCCTAAGGTAAGAGAATTAACACATAACCCTCTTTTCTGGAAAAAAGCAGAGGGCACTTCTTTCTATGTGCAAAACAATCCTTTTATTAGTGCCAATATTTATGGTCGGGAGGACGCTGTTGCTTCCCAGGCCGTATATGATAACATGCTAGCTATCATTGCATGTTGCTGGAATATAGATCAATCTACAGCTTTAACCTTAGGCCAATTAAAAGATTACCTTCCTTCTTTCCTTAACAGAATGTTTAGCAATACTAAGCAAAAAGAAGAAACAGATGCAATAGCCCATAATTTTATTAGCTTCTATATAACACGATTTAATGAAAAACTAGCAAACGACTCTAAAGAAGAAACGTCATTTATCACACAAAAGAATCAGGAAATAGCCAATATTACCAACGAAATCTCAAGTATACAATTGCCTCTACTTATTACAAGCAAAAGAAAGCTCATCGCCGAATGGGAGGCTGAAATAACCGAGGCAAACCAACGAAAAGAAACCAATGACCAAAAGATTTCGTTTATACGAGAAGAAAACATAACCGAAATTGATAAACTGAATATCTCTTATTTACTAGACCCTAAACATAATACTCCTCAAGACGTATTAGAGGATTTATCAAAAAGTTTACTTAGAATTATTTATACCATAGAGATTGATAGGTTCTCTAATGAAATCCTTTCAGGAGATGTTATACAAAGAATTATATTCCTTACTGAGCAAACAAAAACGATAAAACAGCTTTTAGGCGATGCAACACGCGAAGTGGAAGACTTCTATAAGGAACTGAGGCAACACTCTTGTGATGCTCATCAGCACAAACTTAACCTCACGGGTGACACCTATGAACTTCCAAAGGATATACGAGACATCTTTAATGAGTACTCTGAACGTGCCCTGGCAATACCTCAGCTACATAGTAATAGATTTAAGAGTCAGGCAGCAGCTATAGACCGTTGTATTGCGGTTAGCTTAAACACCTTGACTATAATTAATAGTGAGGGGAAAGAGAAAATACGAACGCTTAGCCGCCAATTAAGCAGTAGCGAGAATAAAGCCAAACAAGCTGAAGAGGAGAAAAATCAGGCTTATACTATGGCACAGGAGTTACAGAATGCCATGAAGGACATGGTTCCTTCAAAAGAAACAGTAAAACTTATTGAGGTATGCCAATTAATGTTAGTGCATCTTGCACAAAATATTAATAAGAATAAAGAGAACACTAAAAAGATTTCGCAGCTTACACAGATACTTAATTCACCGGAACTTCTGGAACAACGTCTGCGTGAGTTGCGCCCTGAAGGGTCATTTGTAAAGAAATTAGAGAATGAGCGAGAAAATTCTCCTGGCAACCGAGGACAATCATCTACAAATTCGCTCTCCTAACACTATTTACAAATAGACTTAAATAAATTAACCTGATTGTATTACTAACTTATCAAACGTTGATAGAATGCCGGATAATACACCGTTTACCCCAGAACCTATTCAGCAGTTAAAGGACGTTGGAGCCGGTATTGATGCCCTTTCCTCTTCTAGTAGCACCCCTTCAGTACGCATCCCTGTTCTGGATATAATCTCCTGTGATAGCAAGGAACTATATACCAACCGTATCAGAACACTTGAAAACCAGGTTAAAGAGCTTACAACCGCTCTTAACGATGCAGCAGATTTACTTATGCCTTCCCCTTCTGTTCCGATAACACCGCAGGAGGAACCTATACCAGCCCTCACCAGCTTCGATGATAAAAACCTTCCAAAGGAGAAGCAGAAGGCAATTATTGCTACGCTCAAGGAAGAAAAAGCGGAATTTCTGTTAGAGAGTTATAGCAGTAAAGATGGTATTGAGACCTGGGTGTGGAATGACCCAGACCCTGCGAAAAAAGGCAATCCCGATTATAATATCACCTATAAACGCCTGCCTGATGGTACGTTGAATATCAGCTATGGCAAGCTTGCATCCGCCTATCTCTGTTTTGAGCCAGATGAATCAACTGGGCGGCATGGTACGATTGTGGGTATTGATAATAACAGCATGAAAATTCATAGCCCTAACCAGGATAATCAAATTATCGTCGAGAAACCGCAGCAGACAACATGGCAAGATAAGGTGCAGAATCAGCGGGAAAACCAGCGTATTACAGTATCACCGCCTTCTCAGTAACAATCCTGTCCAGCCGCTGGTCGTGCGCATCGCAGGGCAACCGCGTATCGGCAAGCTGTACATGGTAGCCCACGCCTACGGCCAGTGGTTTTTTTTCGGCCTGCCGCAGATGTGCCAGCGTCACGTCATAGAACCCTTTGCCATAACCAATCCTGCCCCCTTCCCTATCACAGGCAAGCAGCGGCACCAGGATGATATCGGGGATAACAACAGGGGCACTGTCTTCTGGTTCCTGGATGTTATAACGATTTGTTTGTAGCTGAGCATTTGGCTGCCAGGCGCGGAACAGGAGTGGCATGGCAGGAGCACTAACCACAGGCAAGGCTAGAGAGATATCGCACGCATCTAATGCATGAAGCAGTGGTAGCACATTCATTTCGCCCCGCACTGGCATATAACCGGCCACCACCATACCAGGCTGAACAGTTATCGCTTTGGTAAAACGTTTGACAAGTGCAGCGGCTGCTTTTTCGGCATAATCTTCCCCAATATGGGAACGCACCGCACGGTAGAGACTACGCGCCTGGTCTTTAGTGAGAGCCTGTTTAGTGAGGGAATGTGTCATATATAGAATGGGCCCACCTTGGCCGTTATCTCGGGAATCCTCTGTGACCTGAAAAACAGGTGGGTGCTATATAACCAAACCACGGCTTGGACAGGGACAGCCCCCTAGAAGAACATATTGGTCCAGGGAAAATGTGAGCATCACGCACCAGACAGAACCCATTCCTCCTAATACTAATAGTTTTCGAGATTCTTTGCAACAGTTTCCACATACGTGGCGATATTATCGACAGCCGCCGCAACAGCACTATCGACCTCCTGCACATGCTTTTCTTGCAGACGGTTCATGGTTTTTTTCAGTTCAGCAATTTCATCTTCCATCATCAATCCCACCATCACCAGAAGCAAACTATCATTGCCTTTACCCAGTGCCGTAGCCAACATATTAAGCCTGGTATTAAGCTTAGAGGCTATTGCTTCCAAATGGGCTTCTTGTCCGTTATCACAGGCAATTTGATAGACATTATTACGTATGGTCAGGTTTACGACAGACATACTTACCTTGAGCTATTGCTATCATTATGGGTTATCAGACTTTCCAGTTGGTTAATGGAATGATTCAAATGCGTGAATGCTTCCATGCTAGCCTGTTTGAGAGCGGCATATTCTTCTGATAATAGGGTAATATCACGCTGTAACCTGGCATTTTCTTGCGCAAGAGCTTCGTGCTGACCTGCACCCTCCAGCGTTGATATGCGCGTTGCTATCGCTGCATCCAATCGGCCAAAGGCTTTCTGCAACCGTTCATTGCTTATGTCCAACTGCGCCTGTTGAGGTTTTGTTGCTGCTTCCATAACACATTGTGCCAAAAAATAATTGAAGCCTACACATCGGTTCGGCTTTAGATGTAGATGAAATCATGCGGAAACTACGCCGATTATCCTTGAAATTCTCCCATTTGTCAAACCAGCAAGCAAAGTTTTTTGACGCACCTAGTCTGCTCACAAATGATGAGTCAGACAACGCTTGAGTGCAAGCAATGCTGTAGAATGCAGGAACACAAAAATAAGGTCTATACAATTCCTTTTCACGTAATAATATGGGGGTTACGGCTGTTACCTTTTTTATCCTGGTAATATTGAATAATGGTGGCGGCGGTTTCCTCAACCGAACGGCGTG
Organism: uncultured Rickettsiales bacterium; assembly: GCA_964643145.1. Taxonomy (GTDB): domain Bacteria; phylum Pseudomonadota; class Alphaproteobacteria; order Rickettsiales; family Arcanibacteraceae; genus CAZXPG01. The sequence continues at coordinate 18,796 of CAZXPG010000012.1, read as the reverse complement.
TTACGTCAATCACCGGCCAACCATGCTGCATAAATAACCGGCGCGCAGCGGCAATTTCTTCTTTCACCGCCTCCATATTAACATAATCGGTTTCCTTCTCCTCATGGAGGGCAAGCAGGCGGTTTTTACGGATCTGTATTAACCGTTCGGCACTAAGCGTCAGCCCGACAATCAATGGCCTGGTCATTGTAGAAAAATTAGAAGGAAGCGGACAATGCATTACAAATGGGATATTGGCCGCACGATACCCCCGATGGGCAAGATATACGCAGGTGGGAGATTTTGACGTGCGCGATACCCCCACCAGAATAATATCCGCCTCATCTACATCGCGTAATGACTGGCCATCATCATGCGACAAGGTAAAGTTCACCGCCTCCATCCGCGAGAAATAATTCTCATCCAACTCATATTGCCTGCCAGGCTGTGGGCTAATATTCATATTAAGATAGGTAGAAAGATCGGCAAGCACCCGCGATAATACTGGTATACAGGGAAGATTCAAACGCGCACAACCACTAGTCAGCATATCGCGCAATTCTTTTTCCACAACCGTAAACATGACGACACCTGGTTTCTCTTCAATAGCAGTAAGGATACGTTCCACCTGGACTTTAGTGCGAATAAGTGACCAGACATGCTCTTCCGCATCAATTCCCTCAAACTGCACAATAGCCGCACGCGCCACACTACACACGGTTTCACCCGTAGAATCTGACACAAGATGTAAATGAATTTGCTTCATATTTCAATGCATTAGAATTTATTCACACAAAAATGTGAATAAGTTTTTCTCCCCTATCCTTTCATATTATGCGCCAAACACTATATATAGTAGGGCTGTTTAAAATTTAATACTGTATGAAGTATATAGCACGAATGAACCTATCCAGCAAATTATTCTTCCTTTTTTGTGCATAAGATGCATAGTTATCCCCATCCGTCTAATTATCCACACGGCGCACATTCTTAAAACAGAACCATACACATGTGGATAAATCATTTCCCAATGCTGTATATTTTCAGTATAAACACATAAGTCTATATGAAAAAACAACTATCAACAAAAATTATACATAAAAATAGCAATTCTATTCCAATAGATTACAAGAGTTATTCAGATAGATAATCACAATTTCTAAAAAAAGATTTTTAAATCAAATAAGGTGGATTATTATGTGGATAACATTGTATCCACATAAAAACAGCCCCTACAACAACATCTACAATAAAGATATAAATATTATTATTATTATTTGTTATGCTTCACTCCAAGAAACCCATCCTTCAAGCACTTTACGGCCATAGCTGTTCTTCACCTCCACTATGGATGATGCGACAAGCAGGCAGATATCTCCCTGAATATCGCAAAATTCGACAACAAGCAGGTTCATTCCTAACATTATGCTACACCCCTGCTCTTGCAGTGGAAGTAACATTACAACCTATACGAAGATTTGGATGCGATGCTGCTATTTTATTCTCTGATATATTGGTTATTCCTGATGCACTTGGAAATAATGTTACCTTCAAAGAAGGAGAGGGCCCTGTTGTTGCACCCATACGTGAAGAAAAAGATCTACAACGGTTAAAAATTGAGAATGTTCTTTCTCACTTAGCACCGGTATATGAAGCAGTAAGTTCAATTTCTGCTAAACTTCCCACAACTACAGCATTAATAGGATTCGCAGGAAGTCCTTGGACCGTAGCCACCTACATGATTGAAGGCAGAAGTAGTAGGGATTTCATTCTTGCTAAAACGATGGCCTATTCATCACCTGAACTGCTTTCCAGGTTGATATCCATCCTAACCGAAGCAACGATCCTGCATATCGATGCACAAATACGTGCAGGTGCTGAAGTAATACAATTATTTGATTCCTGGTCAGGTATTTTAGCAGAAGATGAGTTTACCCGCTTTGTCATCGAACCAACTAAAAAAATTGTAGATTCCATACATATACTCCACCCTAACGTTCCTATTATTGGTTTTCCTAAAGGGGCTGGTATAGAATATGAACGTTATGCTACAAAAACTGGTATAAATGGCCTAAGTATCGACCAATATATGCCACTATCCTGGGTTAATAGCCATATTCCTAACACTATAACCCTGCAAGGATGCCTTGATCCTTTATTATTATTGGGCAATAACACTACTCTTATCGAACGAACAACAAAAATCTGTACTGCATTTCGTAATCGCCCCTTTATTTATAATCTAGGACATGGCATATTGCCAGAAACGCCCATAGAGAATGTTGAGATTATGATTAACACGGTGCGCAACTTATAGGTGATGTGTGAAAAAAATAGCGGTTGTTCTTTTTAATCTTGGTGGCCCAGATAGTATAGAAGCGGTACAACCCTTCCTGCTTAACCTATTCAATGATCCTGCTATTTTAAATGTACCCAAGCCCTTACGCTCCTTTATAGCCACCTGTATTACCAAGAAACGTGCTGCTATGGCCGAGGCTATCTATGCTCAAATGGGGGGCTATTCCCCTATTCTGCCTTCTACCATGCAGCAACAACATGCGTTAGAAGAACATTTAGCTAATATACCAAATAGTGAAAATAGCTATAAAGTATTTATCTCTATGCGTTATTGGTATCCGTTTAGTGATGAAATTGTTAATAAAGTGAAGCTTTATGGGCCTGATGAAGTTATTCTTCTTCCCCTTTACCCACAATTCTCCACCACCACTACAGCCTCTTCCTTTAAAAATTGGAAAGAGGAAGCAGTAAAACAACAGTTTAATGTTAAAACTAAGGCTATATGCTGTTATCATAACAACACACATTTTATTACCGCCCATCTAAACGCTATTGAGCCTTGTTATGCGGAAGCAACAAAAGCGGGTGAGCCACGTATCATTTTTTCAGCGCATGGTTTACCGCAAAAAGTGATTGACGCGGGTGATCCGTATCAGTGGCAAGTCGAACAAACCGTTGCTTTCATTGTTGCAGCATTTACCCTAAAAACCAAACAGCCGGACTGGGTTATCTCCTATCAAAGCAAAGTAGGGCCATTGAAATGGATAGGCCCATCGACTGAAGAAGAAATTATTCGGGCAGGAAAGGACAACGTGCCTGTAGTGGTAGTGCCTATTGCATTTGTATCGGAACATTCAGAGACATTGGTGGAACTTGATATTGAATATCGTGAACTGGCCCAGAAACACGCTATACCTGCTTATATACGCGTACCTGCTTTAGGTATTGAGCCGTTATTTATTGAGGCACTCAGTAGCCTGTGCCAGACCGTTGCTAATTGGGACAGTGAAGGCGATTATACTATTTTCTCTGGTAATGAGAATAACAACTGTAATCACTGCCCAGGAAAATTTGGTAAATGCGCAGCGCAAAGGAAATAACATAATGGATTATCTCCTACTGAAAGCCTTACATATTATTGCTGTAATCTCCTGGATGGCAGGTATGCTTTACTTACCGCGGCTCTATGTCTATCATGCAACTGTAACGGTGGGTTCTGAGAGTGATGTGTTACTGCAAACGATGGAACGGCGGTTGCTTCGCTATATTATCAACCCGGCGATGATTGCCACGTTTATCTTTGGTGGCTGGTTGGTAGCCAAGCTGGGAATGCAAGGCTTAGGCGGCTGGTTTCATGTGAAGATATTGTTGGTGCTGATACTTGCTGCCCTGCATGGGATGCTTGCCAAATGGCGGAAAGATTTTAACCGTGGAACTAACCATCATACTGCCCGTTTTTACCGCTTCATTAACGAGGTACCAACAGTAATCATGATAGCAATCGTATTATTGGTGGTAATAAAGCCTTTCTAATCACAACAGGATAGAAATGCCTAGAAAAAATAGTGATTCTTCCTCTCTCTCCAAGGGAAAGTTGCATAGTCTTTTACCGATCATTCCTTATTTGCGTCCGCATAAAAAAGCGATGGTTGGGGTGTTTGTCGCCCTGATATTCACCTCCTCCTCGGTGCTGGGGTTAGGTAAAGGTATTGAATATTTGATTGATAAAGGATTTAGTGCGCATAATCCGCATCTGCTGGATAAATCGCTGTTGGTATTGCTTGCTGTGATTCTTCTGCTCGCAGCCGCTACCTATACCCGTGCTTCCTTAATTAATATTCTCTGCGAACGGGTGGTGGCGGCACTCAGGCGCGATGTATATAACCATATTATTCGTGTCTCTCCCAGTTTTTTTGAGCAAAATAAAACCTCGGATGTACTTTCACGCCTCACTACCGACACAACGTTGCTGAACGGTATTATTGCCACCGTGCTCTCTATAGCCCTGCGTAACCTGCTAATGTTGGTGGGGGGGATGGTGCTGCTTATCATTACCAGCGCCAAGCTCACCGCCTATGTGTTGGTGATTGTACCACTGGTGCTTGTTCCCATTATCGTGATTGGCAGGCGGGTGAGGCGTTTATCGCGGCTAGCACAGGATAAGATTGTTGATATCAGTGCCCATATTGAGGAATCGATTAACGGCATTAAAACGGTGCAAGCTTATACGCGTGAGAAAGCAGAATGTGATATTTTCAGCAATCGGGTGCAGGAGGCACTTGATACGGCGGTGTTACGGGTGCGGGTGCGGGCGATATTGGTGGCGATTGTCATTTCCACCGTGTTTGGTTCGGTTGCTTGTGTATTATGGGTGGGTGGGCATGATGTGCTGGCGGGAAAAATGACCGCTGGAGAGCTTTCCTCCTTCATTTTCTACGCGATATTGGTGGCAAGTAGCCTGGGGGCACTGAGTGAAGTAGCAGGTGATCTACAGCGCGCCGCAGGGGCTACAGAACGGCTATTTGAACTACTCTCTGCCCCTTCCGATATTATCGATCCGCCAACGCCAGTGGCATTGCCTATTCCTATAAAGGGGGAAATTTGTTTTCAGCATGTGACATTTTCCTACCCAGCACGTCTGCACACCCCGTCCCTGCATGATTTTTCCCTACATGTAAAGGCGGGTGAAACCGTGGCACTGGTTGGCCCATCGGGTGCGGGGAAAAGCACCGTGCTCCAGCTTCTCTTACGCTTCTACGATCCGCAGCATGGTTTAATTACCCTGGATGGGATAGCGATTGACCAACTGTTGCTGAAAGAATTACGCAGTCAGTGTGGTATGGTGGCACAGGAGCCGGTTATTTTTTCGGGCAGTGCCTATGATAATATCCGTTATGGGAAAGATGATGCTAGCGAAGAGGACGTTATCCGGGCGGCTAAATTGGCCGAGGCATGGGAGTTCCTGGAAAAATTACCAGAAAGCATATATACATTTTTAGGGGAGCGTGGTGTCCGGCTTTCTGGTGGGCAACGGCAGCGTATTGCCATAGCACGGGCATTGCTTAAAAACCCGCCTATATTGCTCTTAGATGAAGCCACTAGCAATCTGGATGTAGAAAATGAACGTCTCGTACAGAAAGCCCTCGAAACATTGATGGGAACGCGTACGACGCTGGTGATTGCCCATCGTTTGGCCACGGTGCTGAAAGCTGATCGCATTGTGGTGGTAAATGAAGGCCATATTGAAGCCGTGGGTACCCATGAAGAACTGCTGAAGCAAAACGGCCTCTACGCCCGCTTAGCAAAGCTGCAATTCGCGGGATAAAGGGGGTTATTGCCCCCCAAGCACCAAATCGACATCACAGCCTTTATGGCATTTTTCATGTATTGTAGCACATTCTGTCGTTTTCTGTTGTTTCTCTTCGCTGGAAGAATGGCTATCTTCAGCGACACCATAAAGGCAATGCTTTTCTGATAGAAAACACCTCTGCTGGCATAACCCCACTCGCATTGTGCGCTCTTCTTGAGTTTCTTTGTGGTATTCTGCGTTAGCGGCCGCTCCTATAGATAGTAATAGCATCACAGAGAATGGAAGCAGCCATTTTTTGGGAGTGATGTACTGAAACCACTTGAAGAGTGGTTTCAGTATAGTCCTTATTTTTACGTTCCTGCAGAATGCAGGGAACGCGGAAATGCCGCGCAATGCCTGCTTTATGCAGCATTGCTTGCACTCAAGCATAGTCTGCTCACATTGCAACCTAACCAATTCTTGAACTGTGAGTAGTATATTTATCATACAACTATTTTTTCCTCTCGACCCATGGATGAAATATAATATGCAAGGCTGTATACAATATAGATAACAGTAGCAATCATGATACTGTAAGGTAATCCATCTGACTGGAACAATTCCATAATTGTACCTATCATAAATGCACCAATAGCACCTCCTATCACGTGCATGGTAAAGAATGTACGGTTTGCAACAATCAGATAGTCTTTACTAAAACGTTCCCCCAATGTCGCGAGAGAAATGGAAAACATCGCCGAATCAACCCCTCCCCAAATATAGAGCAAAAGCCAAGACTGATATTGGTTATAGATAACAATAGGTAAGCAAGCTGCGCATATAAGCCCAACCCCCGCTGCAATCATCATGACTTTTTCGCGCTTAAAGATATCGGATAATGTTGCAATTGGTGCTTCTAAAGTGAAAGCCCCAAACATAAATGCCGATAACAGTAATAACGCATCATGCAGATTAAGATTATTCATCATACCATAAAGTGTGATAAAGGATTGTACCCCAAAAATAGAACATCCCACCAGCAACCCTGCCGCCATTACTACCGGCTCGGCTTTAAGCATCGTCATAGATTTGATAGATTTATTATGCTTTATCATTGGGGCCAGTGACCAACCAAGAAGAATGGGTATTACGGCTATAAAACTAATCAATGTACTGATTAAAAAGGGAAGATGATCAGCATATACATGCAAATAGGGAATAGGTTTGAGTAATGCCGGAAGCGCAGGGTCTTCGGTTACCGTCACAATCATAGGCCCAACCGTAAGCCCAATGGAAAGTGCCGTTCCCCATGTTGACATTAGTAAGCCACGACATTTCTGAATGGGAATCGCATTAAGCCATGATTGTAACAGCATCAAGAAGGTAAACATTCCAAACCCGTGGATGATGATCAGTATAACCCAATATTGAGGTGTCAGGAAAAAAGGCATCACTATCAATGCTGTAATACGGAACAGCATTGATGCTAGCATAAAAACACGTGGATGTGTTTCGGGAAACCTTGATAAGGCAACATGGGTAAGCAGAATAGCCAGCATTTCTAGGCTTAAAATGGCACCAATCATCATACTGGGGCAGTCCATATCCTTCAGGCTTATAGAGAATATTACCGCATTCATCCCCATTGAGGTGCCAGCTCCAAGCATACTAAAGAAAATAACCGCCACCGCCATTAGCTGTTTAGAAAAATTTTCTGGATTAGCACTCATTATACTTATTTCCCCTTTTATCGTCTAAACCCACGTGAAAATTGTATCAATCAAGAAGGATATATACTGCTCACATTGCAACCTAACTAATTCTTGAACTGTGAGCAGTATATATACCATTTTTTAGTATTTAAGGTGATATAGTTATACTTAACCTCAGTATGGACAAGTCACCGCTATCCAAAACTAAGCTTATACTTATTTACCATACGATCAAGCGACATTAAGTGTTTCGGTAGGACTTGATTTATCTAAGAGTAACGTAATGATAATCTTAACGCTATTTTCACTGCTTTCAGCGGTTATTGTTCCTTTCATTAACGTAACAAGGTTTTTACTGATTGCCAGGCCAATATCGGTTATATTAAGCTGGTTATCGGTTCCACTGCTGGTATCGTGCAGGAAGGCTTTTAATATCTTGCTGGCGGCTTCACCATTAGTGTTAGCAGTGGTATCAATAGCGATGGTAAATTGTACATTAATAGTATTTTCAAGTTCTTCCAGCACATTACTTGCAAGCATCACTTTTGAGGAATCGGTGTGTCGTACTGCATTGCTTATGATATGCTTGAAAAGTTGCTGGATAGAATGGGCATCAGCCATCACCACTTGCGAAAGCACGGTGCTTTCGCTGAGTGAAACCTCGATGTTGCGCGATGAATTATGTGATGACATCATCTGTATGACATCATTCACTATATGTTCTAACCGCACTTTGTCTTTGGTGGAAACCACTAGATTATTTTGAAGCGAAAGCAGTTCCACCATATCATTGAGCACCTGTAACACCTCATCGCTGGAACGCATTAACACCTCTAATTCACGCGTATTACGGCTGTCAGAGGATTGTGCTAATTGTATTTGTGCAAGATCTTTTACGCGGTTAACAGAGGTACTGATGCTACGGGTGATATTGGAAACAATATCGATATTTTTCTTTGAGGACGAGCGAGTGTTTCCTATTACATCTTTTAAATCAGTCACCAACCGCATACGGCTATTATTAATCTGTTCAGAGAAGCGGCGCAGGAACCAGACCGTAATCCCTCCTAAAACGGAAAGCAGCACACCAAGGATAACTGCACGTATGGTAGCGCGCTGTATAGGTTCTAGGTGCTCAAAATATTTTCTTGCGTCAACAGAAAGTACATAGACACCAACAAAATTATGATTTTTATCATAAAAAGGCACTTGTGCACTCACAAACCATCCCCATTTATCCTGGTAAGGTTCCCGTGATACCACGACTTTCTGCTCTTTTAGGGCAGTCATCAAATCATCACTCGCATCATTATAGAGTTCCATGACACCTACTTGATCAGGTACTCCATCCTTATCCCAATCGCCATCGGGTGTACCATCCATAACAAAATAGGCTTTGCCATCGCGCAATACGTTTGTATAGGTAAAACGTATTTCTGGGTCAGTTTCCAGCAGACGTTCAAGTGGCCGTATTGCTTTTTGGTAGGCTTCCGTTTTTTCATCTTCAGCTTTGGTAAAGGTCTTGTGGAGCTCGGGATCAATAGAGGTATTTACAATGGCATAGGCAGAACGTAACAGCCCCCCCTGAATCTCGGCCTGCACAGCATCTAAGGCGCGTACATAGATAAAATATGCCGTACTACATATTGAAATCAGCATCACCAAGGTAACGATCAACCCTTCAATACGAGGATACATAGTATAGGTACGAATATCCCCGGTATCATCAGCCATAATAGTATCCATTTTATGAAGATTAGTATTTGAATTTGCTACTTTTTTTGCGGCATGTTCAGTAGAAGTCGGCATCGTTGTGAGCAAGCGTTTACTTACAAAACTATCAGGAAGCTGTTGTTGTTCCTCATAATAGACTTCTTGTAATTCCTGCATATTGAGCTTTAGCTTTTGCCGTATTTCTCTTAATGTGCAGTGTTTCCACTCTTCAAAAGGGAATTCGTAAATATGGTCAACATCACATTTTTTGCCATAATGTAGCCCTAGTTCAAAGACCTTGAGCAGATCGTCATCAAATTTATATTCACGAGGATAAAGATATTTGGTGATTTCTTCATAGACGAACACCTCAAGCGAGGAAACATTTTTCGAGGTGCCCATCGTAAAGCCTAATACAAAGGCTTCATCTTGCGGTGTTAACCCGCGATTAAGCACAATATGCACATAATCATGGCGTTCCAAACTAATAGCACCTTTGAAGGCAATAGGTGAAACAGGGTTTTCAAACAACCGTACGAGTGGGTGTATAGCACCAGCTTCATAGCCAGGTAACGTATTTTTTATATCCTGTAACGTCCGTAGATCGTCGTCTCCAGGTAGCCAATCATATAGTGTATCCATAATTGCTTGCCTAAACATATATCATAAAAAATACGGCATAACCTACAGTAAAAGACAATACTTACGTGAGATATGTAGCCATCATCAATATGCTTCCGGTTAACATTTCAGTTAAGAAAGACATGTATATATACATCCTAGTATATATTTTTTTTATAAATATACAATAGGATTTATAATGCGCATCAGGCAAGTGGAAAACACTTATGAAACGATGATAAAAACTCCTTTTATTGGGTATATACTGCTCACAGTTCAAGACTTGGTTAAGTTGTAATGTGAGCAGCATATCACGAATGATGAGTTGGGCCACGCTTCATTCGTGCGCAGTATAGCATAAAAATAGAGCGAATTTTTAAAAGGAGGGAAAGAGGGGGGCTAACATTGGGTTATCCAGTCTTCGTTCACTTTTACAAACAGGAACAGGTGTACTTTTGTACCGAGCAGGCGTTGTAATTGCTGTTTAGCACTGGTGCCCACTGCTTTAATCATGCTTCCCCCTTTGCCGATAATAATCATTTTCTGGGATTCTTTCAGCACATAAATTACCTGATGAACTTTGACCTGGCCATTATCTAGCGTTTCCCAATGCTCAGTTTCCACCGTTAACGCATAGGGTAATTCCTGGTCAAGCCGCAGGAAAAGCTGCTCGCGGGTGATTTCGGCTGCCAGAAAACGTAACGGCAGGGTGGTGAGGTCATCTTCCGGGTAGAGCCAGGGGCTGAGGGGGGCGGTGTCGGCCAGATAATGTTTTACATCCTCTACCCCATCGCCTTTTAGGGCAGAGATCATGAATATGCGGGCAAAAATCCCGTAGGCATCTAGTGCTTTTGCCAGTTCAAACAGCTTTGCTTTATCAACCAGGTCAATTTTGTTGATAATGGCAATGGCTTTCAGCTGTTTCTGAATAATTGCCTCTACAATCAGTTGGGTACCTGCATCCAAGCCTTTGCGTGCATCAATCAGTAGAGCGGCGCTATCGGCCGTGGCACTACCTTCCCAGGCGGCTTTCACCATGGCTTTTTCCAGCGGTTTCTTGGGTAAGAAAATTCCTGGCGTATCTATAAAAATAAGCTGTGCGTTACCTGCCATACAAATACCGTTAATAGCGGTACGGGTAGTTTGCACTTTCGGGCTAACAATCGAAATCTTGCTTCCCACCAATTGGTTAAGCAGGGTTGATTTTCCGGCGTTTGGCGTGCCAAGCAAGGCAATAAACGCGCATTTCTGCGAAGAATCTGTGGTCATGCGGATATCTATTTATTAATATGTTCAAGTAAGAGTCGTGCGGCTTCGCGTTCAGCCAGCCGTTTCGACGAGCCCATGCCTTCCATAGAGGGCACGCCTTCCACCAACACGCTCACTGTAAAGACAGGCGCGTGCGAAGGGCCGGTATTTCTGACCACCCGATAAGAAGGGATAGGTTTTTTATGGCCTTGCGCCCATTCTTGTAGCAAGGTTTTAGGGTCACGTGGTGGGCTGGTCATGGTTTTAGCAAAAGGCAACCAATGTGTGTGAATGAAGCGGGTAGCAACTTCTAGCCCGCCATCTAGGAATAATGCCCCGATAATGGCTTCCAGCGCATTAGCCAGGTTGCCGGCATTGCCCCTGCCACCAGTGCTGTCTTCCCCTTCGGTCATGAGCAGTGAATGGCCAAGTTGGTGCGAGAGGGCAATACGGGAGATGGTTTCGCCGCATACCAAGGCAGAGCGGCGCTTAGCTAGATCGCCCTCGCTTTCTTCCGGGTAAGCAGTAAACAGATAAGCACTGATGACCATATCTAGCACTGCATCGCCTAAAAACTCCAGCCGTTCATAATTACGTATGCCACCACGTTGGGCTCTGCTTTCCGGTTCACGGCACAGGCTTGGGTGGGTAAGTGCTTCTTTTAACAGTGCTTTATTATTGAACTGGTAGCCATCTAGCATTGTATCAAGCATCGCGTATCTGTCCCGTTATTCCAGTGTGTTTTCTGCCTGCCACTCTACAGAAGGCGTATGTTTAATTGTTGTTGCCCAGCTGGTGAAATCCCACCATTTTCCTGAATGGGGGAACATAATGACCTGGGCAGGCCCTACCAGATTTTCTTCCGGCACAAACCCCACCGCCGAAAGCACCCGGCTATCCTGGGAGTTATCGCGGTTATCCCCCATAAAGAAATAATGTTTGGGCGGCACGATATAAATATCGGTATTATCCAGCCGCCCGTAAGGCAACTGGTCAAGCACAGGGTAGGAAACGTGGTTGGGTAGGGTTTCCACATATTGCGGGATCACCGTGTTATCCTGGTCAAGAAAGGGCTTCACCTCATAGCGCGGCACGGCGGTATCGTTAATATAGAGAATCCCACTTCTCACCTGTATCCTATCACCTGGCAGCCCGATCAGGCGTTTAATATAGTTGGTGCTGGGGTCTTTTGGCAGTTTAAACACTACTACATCCCCCCGTTTTGGTTTCTGTATTTCCCCTATGCGGCCTTCAAATAGTGCCGGGCCAAAGGGGAAGGAATAACGGCTGATACCGTAGGAATATTTGGAGACAAAGATATAATCACCAATCAACAAGCCTGGTTTCATCGAGCCAGAAGGAATATGGAACGGTTCAAACAGAAAGGTGCGGAATATCATGGCAAACAGCAATGCCCAGGCAAACGACTTCGCCATGCTTTTGAAATCGTCTTTTTTGCCTTCCTGTTTCACGGCGGTTGTTTCCAGTTCCTGTGTTCTGCTATTCATGTATATTACTTCTTTCTAGGAGGATTTTTCACTGAGCTTGGCAAGTAACGATATTCCCGTCATTTCGCCAGGTTTTGGCAGACCCATAATATCCAGTATCGTGGGGGCAATATCAGCTAGCCGTCCGTTGGCAAGCTTCACCGATGCCACGTTATTGCCGATCAGCACCAGTGGTACCGGGTTAGTGGTGTGGGCAGTATGGGGCTCGTGTGTGTCAGGGTTAACCATCTGTTCGGCATTGCCGTGATCGGCGGTAATCAGCATCACTCCACCTGCTTCACCTATAGCAGGCTCAAGCCGTGCTAAACAACTATCCAGTGTTTCCACGGCTTTTATGGCGGCGGCAATATCGCCTGTGTGCCCCACCATATCACCATTGGCGAAATTCACAACAATCAAATCAAACCTGCCGGAATCAATGGCTGCAAGCAGTTTGTCCGTGACTTCAGGGGCAGACATTTCGGGCTGTAAATCATAGGTGGCGACTTTCGGCGAAGGCACTAGAATGCGTTGCTCGCCAGGAAATTCTTTCTCCTTACCGCCGCTGAAAAAGAAGGTGACATGCGCGTATTTCTCGGTTTCAGCAATTCTGAGTTGGGTAAGCCCGGCATGGGAAATTACTTCGGGAAGGATATTTTCCAGCTTCTCGGCAGTAAAAACCGTTTGCACATAGCGGTTCAGTTCCTCAGAATATTCCACCATTCCTAGCTTTGCGGCAAATGTGACGGTACGTGCGCGTTGCCAGCCGGAAAAATTGGGGTCTACCAGGGTAGTGAGAATCTCGCGGGCGCGGTCACTGCGGAAATTGGCCATTAACACGCCATCGCCGTCCTGCATGCCATGATAGCCCTCTAAGGCCACCGGTAGCACAAATTCATCGGTTTTTCCTGCCGCGTAGCTGGCTTCAACCGCCATGGTTGCTGTGCTGGCTTTTGCGCCAATAGCTTCAACCATGGCGTTATAGGCAAGCTGCACCCGTTCCCAGCGATTATCGCGGTCCATGGCGTAATACCGGCCGCTTACGGTGGCAATAGTGGCAAGTGGTGTGTCGCTTAAAGCAGCCTCACATGTGGCAATAGTGCCAAGTGCGCTGGCGGGTGGAGTGTCGCGGCCATCTAGGAAGGCGTGGATATGCACCCGGACTCCTTCAGTGGCAACAATCTTAGTCAGCGCAATAATATGATCCTGATGCGCGTGCACACCGCCATCGGAAAGCAGCCCCAGTAAATGGCAACTGCCGCCGGAGGCCTTGAGTTCTGCAATAAATTGCCGCACCATGGAGTTTGTAGCCAGCGAACCATCAGAGGCTGCCAGGCTGATACGTGGTAGTTCCTGCATTACCACCCGGCCGGCACCAATATTCATATGCCCTACTTCCGAATTGCCCATCTGCCCTTCCGGTAATCCTACATCAAGACCAGAGGTATTAAGTTTTGCATGAGGGTAGGTGGTAAGCAGCCTGTCCCAGCAGGGGGTTTGTGCTTGGGAAATAGCGTTATCTGCCGGGTTGCTACTGCATCCCCAACCATCAAGGATACAAAGAAGCACAGGTTTGGGGCGGGAAGAGGTCATAGATTCCATGGGCAATTAACGTTATAGTGCGGATTTTTCAGAAGCAGGCTGTTTTGCTATCTTAGGCGCCCGTTCCCCGGAAACAATATAATGCACGATTTTGGCGGTTTTAGTGATATAGTCGCCAATACGTTCCAGGTTTTTGATAGCAAAAATACATTGCATAGCGGAAGGAATAGTTTCAGGAGCTGCCATCATTTCCGCCTGGAGTGTGTCCATCAGTTCACGATAAATCACATCCACTTCGCCATCGCGCATCACCACCTGATGGGCTTTTTCCGCATCATGCTGCTTGAACGCTTCCAGCACCTCTTTAAGCATAGTGGTAATAATATCCACCATAGTGCTGATATGCGCCTGGGTGGCGGCAGAGGGGGTGGCGGACATTTTAGCAGAACGCTTAACCGCATTTTTAGCCAGGTCACCCATCCGTTCCATAATCACGGCGATTTTCAGCACGGACACGGCAAAACGCAGGTCAATAGCCATCGGCTGGCGTAGTGCAAGCATACTGACGGCCTCCCGCTCTATCTGCATATCAAGGGCATTAACTTTCTTATCGGTGGCCTTAGCGCTTTCAACCATGCTCTCACCTGGGGTATTGAGTGCTTTTTCTGCAATATGCAGCAAATCGCGCACCAGCAATCCCATGTCAATGACTTGTGTGGTAATAGATTCCAGTTCCTGGTCATAAGAATGTACGATATGGTTTCCCAATCTTTGCTCCTTTGCTGTATATATAGTATATTTTGATGTGTTTCTCATACTAGCCCCTTTCGGCTTCCTTGTCCAATCATTCAGATTGTCTTCATATGTTTTTTTTATACTATTGTTACTACAGTAAGACAAAACGTAATGAATAATTCCAGCAATACAGAGGGAGATATGCCTAAAATTACTATAGTGTTTTCAACTATTCTGGCGGTACTTACTACAACTGCCTGCGTGCCTGCGTTAGTAGGCGGGGCAGCGGCCGGGGGCTATTATGTCGGGCAGGATGACAGGAATGTTACCGTCATTGCGCAAGATGCTTCTATTACCGCTGAGGTTAAAGCCAAATATCTGAAAGATGACCTGGTAAAAGCCCTGGACATTAATGTTGACACCTATAACGGAGTGGTCACACTCTACGGCCATGTGCCTAACCGCGCCACTGCTGACCGCGCTGTGCGCTTAGCACGTGGTACTAAGGATGTGAAACGGGTGGTATCACGACTGACGATTAGATAGAAGAGTCTGGAGTCTAGTGGGGCTTTGAGTTCGCTTCGCTCACAATATATATAATTGGCGAGCGGTAGCGAACACTATCACTAGACTCCAGACTCCCTTCTTCTCACCGCTTCCGCCAGTTCTCTTACCAGTTCCAGTGCTGGTTGCTCGCCATTTTGTAGCCGTTCAACCAGTGCCGAGCCTACCACCACTGCATCGGCAGATAGTGCCGTAGCCTTCACCTGTTCCGGTGTTTTGATGCCAAACCCTACCACAATCGGCAGGTTGGTATGGGTGCGGAAACGGGCAAGTGCCGCTTCAATAGAGCCAGATGTAGCAGAACCGGTGCCGGTGACGCCGGTAACCGACACATAATAGAGGAAACCGGAGGCTTTGGCGGTAATTACCTGTAAACGTTTTTCATCGGTGGTGGGTGTTATCAGCTTGATAAGTGATAACCCTGATGTACACGAGCAGGTAAACAGCTTATCATCCTCTTCTGGTGGTATGTCAACAATAATAAAGCCATCGACACCGGCTTTAGCAGCATCTTCAACAAAACGCTCTATGCCATAGCGGTATATGGGGTTATAATAGCCCATCAGGATAAGAGGGGTGTGTTGGTTGGTTTCACGGAAGGCTGTTGCAATAGCAAGCGTATCTTTCAGGCTGCCGCCCGCCTTGAGCGCACGTATCCCAGCAGCCTGAATCGCTGGGCCATCGGCCATCGGGTCAGAAAACGGCATGCCCAGTTCGATAATATCGGCTCCGGCTGCAGGTAATGCCTTCAGTACGCTCAGGCTTGTGGCCTGGTCTGGGTCATAGGCCATAGTGAAGGTAACAAGCCCTGCCCGTTTTTCATTTTTTAAGCGTTCAAAACAGGCGGCAATACGGTTGGTTCCGGTGGTCATAGTGAAATCCCCACATGATGGGCCACGGTAAAAATATCTTTATCACCACGGCCACAAATATTCACAATCATTACATGCTCTTTTGGCAGGGTTCCTGCCGTTTTTACCACATAAGCCAGCGCGTGGCTAGGCTCAAGCGCAGGCAGGATACCTTCATATTTGGCGCAAAGTTTAAACGCCTCAAGTGCTTCCGTGTCGGTAGCAGATGCATAGTGCACTCGCTTAATATCATGAAGCAGCGCATGTTCTGGGCCAATACCAGGATAGTCAAGCCCGGCGGAAATGGAATGGGTTTCCATCACCTGGCCATCTTCGTCTTGCAGCAGGTAAGATAATGCGCCATGCAACACTCCCGGCTGGCCTTTGTTGATCGAGGCGGCGTGATAGGGGGTGTCCAGCCCTTGTCCTGCCGCTTCCACCGCTACCATGGCAACATTTTTATCTTCAAGGAAGGCAGAGAATAACCCCAGTGCATTTGAGCCACCGCCAATACAGGCAACCAGGCTATCGGGCAATTTTCCCTCTGCCTGCATCATCTGCTGCTTGGCTTCCCGCCCAATAATCGACTGAAAATCGCGCACCATCATCGGGTAGGGATGTGGGCCTGCGGCAGTGCCAATCAGATAAAACGTATCATCGACATGTGCCACCCAATCGCGCAGTGCTTCATTCATTGCGGCTTTCAGTGTGCCAGAACCGGATGAAACAGGTTTCACTTCTGCCCCTAGCAGTTTCATGCGGAATACATTTGGCGCCTGCCGTTCCATATCTTTGGCGCCCATATACACCACACAGGGCAAATCAAACAAGGCGCAGACAGTAGCCGTGGCCACCCCATGCTGCCCAGCCCCGGTTTCGGCGATAATGCGGGTTTTGCCCATACGTTTAGCCAGCAATATCTGTCCGATACAATGGTTGATTTTATGTGCGCCCGTATGGTTCAGCTCATCGCGCTTGAAGTAGATTTTTGCCCCCCCTAATGCCTCTGTGAAGCGCTTAGCAAAATAGAGCGGGCTTGGCCTTCCTACATAGTGGGTAAGGTAATAATCAAGCTCGTTCACAAATTCCGGGTCGTTTTTATAGCGCAGGTAAGCGGCTTCTACCTCCAGAATCAGTGGCATCAGCGTTTCGGCAACATACCTGCCGCCAAAGGGGCCAAAATGGCCTTTAGCATTGGGTGCGGTAGAGGGAGAATAGGTCATACTATAGCTGTTAGCTCCAGAAATTCTTGAATGCGGCGAATGTCCTTCACCCCTGGGCTGCTTTCCACCCCAGAAGATACATCCACCATTGACGCTCCACTATTGTATAACGCCTCACGGATATTCTGACAAGATAATCCTCCCGAAAGGAACCAGGGAAGGGGAATTTTTTTGCCCCTAAGCAGTGTCCAGTCAAAGGAAATGCCGTTTCCACCAGGGAGCATGGCACCTTCTGGCGGTTTGGCATCAAACAGCAGCATATCGGCAACATCGGTATAGAGTGATGCCTGCGCTATATCGTCTGCCGTTCGCACTGAAAGTGCTTTAATCACCGGTAAGCCATAGTGGCTGCGTATTGCTTTTACCCGTTCTGGCGTTTCCTTGCCATGCAGTTGCAAATAATCCGGCTGGAAATGTGCAAGCAGCGCAGTGAGTTCTGTATCTGACATATCCACAGTAACCGCCACTTTCTTCACGGAAGCAGGCACGTGAACTGTGAGCTGTGCTGCATGGTTAGGTGTTATATGCCGCGATGAAGGTGGAAAGAACACAAAACCAAGATAGGCTGCATTATAGGAAACGGCGGTATCAACGGCTTCCTGGGTGGAAAGGCCGCATATTTTTGTTAGTATTGGCATAGTGGTTCAGTATATAATGAATGTGTATCTATAAAACCAAACCAGTATACCGCTTTATGCAATGGAACGATAGTGCTATCATCCTTTCCAGCCAGCCTTATGGCGAGAATGGCAGTCTGGTGCGGTTGCTAACCCATCAGCATGGGCTCTATGCGGGCATAGTGCGCGGTGGGGCAAGTGGCAGGCAGCGCGGCATATATCAGCCGGGGAATGTGGTGGAAGCCACCTGGAAAGCGCGGTTGCCCGAGCATCTGGGCATGCTTTCGGCAGAACTGCTTTCTTCTAGTGCCGCGCTTTTTCTGGATGACCCACTCCGTCTTAACGCCCTCACCGCCCTGTGCGCCCTCACGCAAGGCACATTACCAGAACGTCAGGCGGAAGAAGCGTTGTTCCTGCAACTGCTCCATCTGCTTGCCAGCTTGAAACGCAACACTCCTGGCTGGCTTGAGGAGGTGGTCTGGTTTGAAAGTGCGTTGCTTACAGAAATGGGTTTCGGGCTCGATTTAACGGAATGTGCTGCTACCGGTAAGACAGACAGGCTATGTTATGTTTCACCTAAATCAGGCCGGGCGGTATCGGAAGAGGCCGGAAGCCCCTATAAAGACAAGCTGCTTGCTCTCCCTGCCTTCCTGCGTGGTGAAAACAGGTCGGTAAGCAACGATGACATTATTGCAGGGCTGCGGCTGACGGGATACTTCCTGGAGAAACACGGTTTCGCCCCGAAAGGCCGCCCTCTTCCTCCGGCGCGGGAGCGGCTAAGCCAGCTTATTAGACCTCTGTCAAAACTCAATTCTGGCGAGATGAGTGCGCTGGAGTCACGGAGCGGAAAACCGCAGTGTACTTAACCTCAGTTTTGGATAAGCTTTGCTTATCCAAAACTGGCATGATATTGAAAA